>JABZJV010000051.1 GCA_015257605.1 Nanosynbacter sp.
GCGTAGCATTTTGCGACGAAACTTTGGTACTCGTCGCGTTCTAATGTAGGCAAGAGCGGCTCGGGTCGCGGTTTCAGCTCTAGCAGCACGGTATCGACTGCTGGCGGCGGTGTGAAATCTGTGCGGCGTAGCGGTCGGCGGATTCGTGTCTGCCACCATGGAGCTAGTTGTGTGCCTAATTTAGAGGTAAAGTGCCAGTCGCTCGGTACTATTTTTTGCGCGAATTGTTTTTGGACGATCAGGTAGATTGCTTGAGGTGTATGCGTTTCATCGTTGTTGGTCAATTTGCGTACTATGTCGGCGCTCAAGTGAAAGGGAATATTAGCAAAAACTTTGTATGGTTCATCTGGTAGTTTTGCTAGCAGAAAATCCTGTGCTATTACTTTGACGTTTTTGTGTCGGCGCATATTTTGCTGTAGTTTGTTGAGAGCGCCTGGTTCGTTTTCGTATGCTAAAACTTGCCGGCATCGGCGTGCTAACACTGCCGTAATGGCGCCGCTGCCAGCGCCGATATCTATTACCAAATCGCCGCGGCGTATGTTGCTGTGGCCTATCAGCTCGGCAATCAAGCGTGGATTACGCAAAAAATGCTGCGAATGGGTGGCGACTTGGCGTCTCATAATGTGATTTTACCACGAAAAAGCGGCTAATCAGTTGGCAATATTTACCATAACCTTTATAATATAAAGTTATGAATGCACACGAAAAACACTCGATAAAGCAATATTTGCGTGCGGCAGACTATCTGACGGTGGGGCAAATATTTTTGGCAGAAAATCATCTGCTGAAAAAGGAATTAACTTTTGACGATATCAAATCGCGGATTCTCGGACACTGGGGAAGTGGGCCAGGTATTAACTTTGCTTACGCGCATCTCAGCTATTCGGCCAAGAAACATAACAAGGACATGATGTTTGTGCTGGGGCCGGGGCATGGCTTCCCGGCACTGCAAGCTAATCTTTTTTTGGAAGGTACGCTTGCTAATTTTGATCCATCGATGGAGACTAACCTGGATGGTATTCGCAAACTATGCCGCGAATTTAGCTGGCCGTACGGTTTTCCGAGCCATTCTAATCCCGAGACGCCGGGCGTGATTCTCGAGGGTGGTGAACTTGGTTACGCGCTCAGCACTAGTTATGGTGCAGCGATGGATAATCCTGATTTGACGGTAGCTTGCTTGATTGGTGACGGCGAAGCCGAAACTGGGCCGACGGCTGGCGCTTGGCATCTCAATAAGTTGCTTAATCCGCGCAAAGATGGTGTAGTACTGCCAATTCTTCATCTCAACGGTTATAAGATTTCGGCGCCGACTGTTTTTGGCCGAATGAGTAATTACGAACTGATGACACTCTTCAGCGGCTACGGTTATGAGCCGCGCATTGTTGACGCTACAAAAGACGGCGTCGATCCGCACGACGAAATGGCAAACGCGCTTGAGTGGGCGCACAATTTGGTTGCCGAGATTCGTGCTAGTACGAACACAGAAGCGCCGCGCATGCCGATGATTATCATGCGCACGCTAAAGGGGTGGACTGGGCCGAAATTTGTCGAGGGTAACAAAATCGAAGGTAACTGCCTAGCACACCAGACAGTGCTTAGCGAAGCGAAATCCGACCCCGAGCAGCTCAAAATCTTGAATCAATGGCTCAAGAGTTATAAGTTTGACGAGCTATTCAACGAAGCGACAGGTTTTGGTGATTTTGTCAAGGATATCTTGCCTGAACAGCTAGAGAAGCGCTTGGGTATGTCGCCGCATGCTCGTGGCGGCGCAACTGTTTATCGGCCGCTAGTGCTGCCAGACGTCGAGCAGTTCGCTGAAGACGCCGAAATCCCTGGCACCATTGGTTCGAGTAGCATGCGCCGGGCTGGCGCTTACTTGACCGAGGTCTTTCGCCTCAATGCCGAGAGTAAGAACTTTCGTTTCATGAGCCCAGACGAAACTTATTCCAACAAGCTTGACGAGATATTCCAGGCTACTAGCCGTAGCTGGCAATGGCCGATCATGGAGTGGGATAAGGATCTGTCGCGTGATGGCCGAGTCATGGAAATGTTGTCCGAACACAACATGCAGGGCTTGATGCAAGGCTACGTACTAACAGGCCGCCACGCTATATTCGCTAGTTATGAAGCATTTCTACAAGTCGTCGGCAGTATGGTCGATCAGTATGCTAAGTTTCTTACTCAAAGCCGCAACGTCGAGTGGCGCGGCACTATACCTAGTATCAACTATATACTAACTTCGAGCGGGTGGCGCCAAGATCATAACGGTTTTAGTCATCAGAACCCTGGCTTTATCGACGATATTTTACGCCGCCAGAGTAACTTCAGTGATGTTTACTTCCCGTCGGACGGTAATGTCACGCTAGTTTGCTTAGAGCATATGCTGTCAAGCGTTCGCCAGATTAACGCGCTGGTGGCCGGTAAGACTCTCGAGCCGCGCTGGCTGTCGCCAGAACTCGCTCGCCAGCAGGTCGATGCTGGTCTGATGGTTTGGGATTTTGCTAGCGATGAATATCCTGATCTAGTTATGGCCGCTTGCGGCGATTATCCGACCAAAGAAACTATGGCAGCTATTGATATTGTCAAAACGCATTGCCCGAACGCTAAAATTCGCTGCGTTAACGTTTCGAGTCTGACTACTGTTGGCTTTGGTACGTTGCGTCGCGTTGCCGACCAAAAGTTCTTTGACAAGGTATTTACTGACGACAAGCCAGTTATCTTCAATTTCCATGGCTATCCGCAGACAGTCAAATCGATTCTCTTTAACTATGCTGTTGATTCGACGCGCTTCGATATTCGCGGCTACAAAGAGATCGGGTCGACGACCACGCCGTTTGATATGCATGTTCGCAATGAAACCAGCCGCTATGATTTGGCGATTGCTGCATTCCGCCAGCTGGGCCGCAATGGCGTCGTTCCGTTTGAGGAGGCCGAGCACTTAGCTTCGATTTACCAAGGTAAGATTGACGAGAATACTGCTTATATCAAGGCTAACGGCGTTGACTTGCCAGAAATTGACGCCTGGGTGTGGCCAGCAGCACGCGGACTAGACGAGGCAAAAGAGGAAGCCTGGCACGGGCAAACAAATTAACGTAAAGAAAAGGGTGGGGGAATGTCATTACTACTAATCGTAAATCCAGGCAGCGCTAGCCGCAAATATGCACTGGTCGACGACAAACTCAAAGAGGTTGCTGCGTTGCATATCGAGCAGAGTGGCAGCGAACTAATCGCGACGTTGCGTACTGGTAATGACTCACGGCAAGTGCCGCTTGGTTTTGCTGACATTTCCCAGTCGGCTGCACATCTATATGGTATTTTTAATCGCGAGCGCCTCCTAGAAAGTCCTAGCGATGTTCGTGCTATTGGCTTGCGGATTGTCGCGCCGAGTAATTACTTCCTCAAGGACAGGATTGTTGACGACGACGTTGTCCAGCATATACGCGATATTTTGCCGCTTGACCCGATTCACGTCTCCGGTACGTTGCAAGAGCTAGAGGCTCTGCGCTCGTCGCTGCCGACTGTACCAGTGGCGCTAATTTCGGATAGTGCTTTTCACGCTCGCAAGCCGAGCTACGCCTGGAACTATGGTATCAATCTGCAAGACGCTGATCGCTTCGAGATTAAGCGTTTTGGTTATCATGGTTTGTCGGTTTCGTCTGCCGTTAATGAGCTGTGGAACCGCGGTAAATTACCACCAAAGGTCGTCGTTTGTCATCTAGGTAGCGGCTCGTCGGTGAGTGCAGTTTTTCACGGGCGCAGTATCGACAACACCATGGGTTACTCGGCGCTAGAGGGGGTAATTATGGCAACACGCACCGGCTCAATTGATTACACTGCTGCTATGGCGCTCAAGACTAAACTTGGCCTCGATGATAATCAGCTTGAGCATTATCTCGATGAGAAGGGCGGCTTACTCGGACTCAGCGGAACTAGCGATATTCGTGAAATTCTTGATCGCGAAGCTAATGGCGACCATATTGCTCATCTAGCGCTGATGACTCTGATTCACAGTGTACATAAGGCTATCGGCGCCATGGTGGTCGCCATGAACGGCGCCGACTTGCTGGTATTTACTGGCACGGTAGGGGAACGTTCGGCAAACTTGCGCCGGCGCATTGTTGCTCACTTGGAATGCCTCGACTTCATACTTGACGGCAATCGTAATAAATCCTGCCTTAACCCGACTGAATTTACTAGTATTTCGCAAGCGGCAGTCAGTAAGCCGATAATTGTCATACCGACAGATGAAGGCGTCGAAATCGCTCGCCACACTATTAAGTTACTAGCGTCATAATTTTGGTCGTTGGAAAGGCATGCGTTATTGTTATGGAGACGCCTTTCGTAATCTCTACTAAACAGTATCTTTCATTTTGTTATAATAAGTACGATGAAAAGACAG
>JABZJV010000052.1 GCA_015257605.1 Nanosynbacter sp.
GCCAAACGATGCTTAGCTTCGTTATAAGCGCGCTTGACTTCCACCGCTGGAGCATATGGCGCCGAAGGATTATAAAACATCTCAGAGAAATACGGCTGCATCGCCGCCAAAACGCGCTCGTCTAGAGGCGTGGCAGCAGCATGGTCGAGATAGATTATCGATGATTTCACGCTTTCTATTATACCAATTTTTCGCCGGTCTCGGGATCTCGCTTGTAAACTTGGCGGGCAACTTGCTCATAATACATTTGCGTAGCAATACTAAAATTACGCAATTCATCGCCCTCGAGGTATGAATAGCGCGGGCCAGGTTGAGTTTTCAAGATACCTCGATCGGTTACTTCATATTTGATCGTGTGAGTTTTAAGTTTGTGCTTAGCATCAATCCATTCCTCATGCCACATCCATGTTTTTTCGTCCAAGCAAAAGAATTCACGGCGATGACCCTTCGGCACTTCTCCAAAAAGTTCCGAGCCAATTTCACTTTCTAGCGCCAACAGTTCGCGCTCGCTCAGTTTTTTAAGCGGACGTTTTTTGCGGAGCTTCGGCAAACCGAGCGATAAGTCATCGCCGACAAAAAGTTTGAGAGTTTTTGTGAGAACACGCTTGACCATAATTTATGCAGCTAGACCAAATCCCTCTAGATATTTAGCATAGTCCTCATCGTATTTATCTCGTAAACCAATCACGCGTCGACCAGTAGCAGTAATTTCCTGTTCAGGAGTAAGCGGCTTTTCGGGTTTTGGATTGTTCAATTCTTCTATATAGTCAACCCGGGGCGATTCGGTTGTTTGATTGGCCGACTCAGCTTGTCTACGCGCTAGCTCGCCTAAGTGCTCTAGCTCAGGACTACGATAAGAATTGCCATTAGCAGTTTGTTCATAATTAAAATGACCGGCATTTTCTACCGGTGCATAAGGTTTTACTTTATTATTAAAACTCTCATTCATAATTAATCCCAAAAATTTGCCGCGCGTTGCGAGTAGTTACGCTAGCGGCCTCTTCTATAGCAAGGTCACGAGCGCGCGCATGATATTCTGCTACCTGCCTCACATACGCTGGTATATTCACTTTACCACGAAATGGCACTGGCGTCAAGAAAGGTGCGTCAGTTTCAAAAACTAAGCGTTCAAGCGGAATTTGGTTAAACATTTTCTGTTGTTTTTTATTTTTAGTAAAAGTGCTTATACCGTTAACACCAACGTATAAACCACGATTCAACCCACGCTGCAAATTTTCCTCAGAATCGGTAAAGCTATGTAAAATGCCGCGCAAACCTTTGAATTCATCGAAAATCGGCCAAAAATCCGCCCAGACTGCATCAGCAGCGGTTTTTTCGTCGCGTACATGAAAACTAATCGGCAATTTAAAATCTCGCGCTACCTCAAGCTGCCGCCGCAAAACGCTCTGTTGAATATCACGCGGACTATTATCATAAAAATAATCCAGACCAATTTCACCAATGCCGACGATTTCATCGCGATTGTCTACTACCAATTGGCGCAATTCCTCGACGTTATTTGTCGCTGCGTCGTGCGGATGAATGCCGACAACCGGCCAAACAAAATCATGCATCCTAGCAAACTCTAGAGCCTGACGCGAACTGCGCAAATCCGTACCAACACAAATCATCGCTACGCCATTCTTCACTGATTCCTGGTAAGCCTTCTCGCGCGCCGAAGCGTCATAGAACTCGCTATCATGAATATGACAATGCGTATCAACTAAGCGAAGCAACGAATTCATTTGGCTTATTTCTTTTTACTAGATGCCGTCTGCGGATCGGGCGTATGAATATAGATTTTTGGGAAAAGTGGTGCTGCTTTCTCGGGTACAACTCCTGCCGAGAACATCTTGTGAATAGTGCTAGCGGTCACTGGCATAAACGGAATTAGCAAATCAGCAATTTCCTCAAGCGCACCAACAGCATAAGATAAGATTTCCGATAAATGCTCGGCGGCATCAGTGTCCTTTTGGCGCTTCTTGGCAACTTCCCACGGTTTAACGTCATCAATATATTGATTAAGTGCTCGCACCTGTTGCCATGCTTCATCTATTGCTCGATCAAAATCAAGCGCTTCCATCGCCTGGCGGTATGGCCCCATATCGTGTCCTGGGCGAGGAATCTCGCCAATTACACCCGACTGATAACGCTGAATCATAGCAATAACCCGCTGCACTAAATTACCGAGATCATTGCCGAGCTCTCCGTTATAAGCCTTCTCAAACTTCTCCCAGGTGAAGTCACCGTCATCCTTGGTCGGAATATGCCGCGAAAAGTAATAGCGAAAAGCGTCAACGCCGTAATCCTTGATAATCTCCATCGGATCGACAACATTACCAACAGTTTTGCTCATCTTAGCACCGCCCACATTAACGAAACCGTGTACTAACAGCGTCTTCGGCAGCGGTAAACCAACCCCTAATAGCATCACTGGCCAAATACCGGCATGAAAACGCAGAATATCCTTGCCAATCACTTGCACGTCAGCTGGCCAAAAATCTTTCCACTCCGGCTGATCCGGATAACCTAGCACCGTGATGTAATTAGCTAAGGCGTCCAACCAGACATACATCACCTGGCTGTCGTCTCCTGGTACCGGTACTCCCCAGGTCAGACTCTTGCGCGGCCGGCTAATTGATACGTCGTGCAAGCCGTCTTTCATTAATTCCAGAAACTCTTTCTTACGAAACTCTGGTACAATTTTCATTCGGCCCGACTCGATTGCTTGGCGAACTTTATCGGTATAAGCGCTCGCTTTCAAATAATAGTTCTCTTCGCTAACTTGTTGATAAGGCGTTTGGTGGTCAGGGCAAACCCCGCCAGTTTCTTGAACTTCTTTATCAGTAAAGAAAGCTTCATGACCCATACAGTACCAGCCGTTGTAAGTACTTTTATAAATCAATCCCGCCTGATCCAACTGTTTCCAAATATAGCGCACCGCCCCCATATGATGTGAATCAGACGTACGGACAAAATCAGTATATTCGGCGTGTTCAGCATCCATCAGTATCTTGAAATTTTGATGAGTTTGATCGACATATGCTTGCGGCGTCAGATTTTGTTCGGCAGCCTTGGCGGCGATTTTATTACCATGCTCATCAGTGCCAACCTGAAAGCGCACTTTTTTGCCTTTCTGCTGCTGGTAGCGCGACCAGATATCTGCAAGCAAATAGTCTAGCGCATTACCGATATGCGGCTTGCCATTGACATATGGAATCGCCGTTGTGATATAAAGATTCTTTCCCATTGCTTCTAAGTATATCAGAGGCGACAGAAGTTTACTAGCACATTATCACCCCGCAATACAAACCTGATCAGCAACAACCGAAACTACATCTTGAACTAATTTTCGTCTTTGATATTTCCTGGTTCGACACTAGTTTTCTGGAAATAGTAGATAAGCCATCTTTTTACTTTACCTGCCTATATTACGGACGTTTCGCTTACTTTTTGAACAAAACAATACCAGAAGCTACAAAGATAGACGCCGCCAAGACAAGCAACACTGTATTTGAGCCTGTTTCAGCCAGTCTGGCACCAGGCGATTTTGGCAACTCCGGAGACAGCGTAGAGACAGACGCAGGGTTCTTCGTCCACTTTGCATACAAGGTCAAGTCATTGTCTGGCATCGTATCGTTCGCAAAGTCCCAAGCCGTCGTAAAAGCAGTATCCGTGTACCACCCAGCAAAGGTATAACCCTGCCGGCTTGGCGTATTTGGTGCAATAATCTTATCGGTATAGCTAACCATTTTGCCTGCCACCGCCGAACCAGATTGCGAATCAAATGTTACTTTATGTTTTGTACACAGCCTGCCATCACTAGTGATTACCCAGCCGTGTCCGCCGTCGACAACAGGCTTCAAGATATTAGCCCGCGCCGAAGCGGCTGCACAAAATCTCAAACCGGCCGCACCAAGCGACATTGGCGATTTTAAATTCTGCGCATTCCAAGCAATTAGCATAGCATCGTAATTCTGGCGCGAAATCGCTGTATGATCAAGCGCGGCCGCCGCACCAGACAACGGTTTTCCCGGCAAAATAACCAACGAATCCAATCGCCAAGCAGCTAGCGATTGATTGAACGAAGTTGCATCGCTTAAAAAACGAACAAGAAACTGCACTTTCTTCATATCCCACGAGCCAATCGGCTGGTTGAACGACGCCGCCTTTCGGAACATATCATTTGCAATCACGAGGTTCGATGTATTCCAATTCG
>JABZJV010000007.1 GCA_015257605.1 Nanosynbacter sp.
TCGACGTCTTGTGCGACTTTATATTCTGCCATACTGCTTATTATAGCGCATAAAACATTTTATGAAGCTACTAATGCTTTGGTATGTATAATCCGCTGCTGGTTTGAGTGAATGTTTGCCCGTTATGCGTCGTTGTGCCACCAGAGCCACCACCGGAGCCGCCTTGACCACCACCCTGACCGCCTCCGCCACCAGAATTGGATTGTCTTTGCATAGGGGGAATACGTTCAATCTGTTGACGTACTGCTGACGAAACGCCACCAGCTGTTTTAGGGTCGGCCTCTAAGTCGGCTCGAGCTCTCATTAACGATCGCATATATGAGTTGTCGGCGTTATGGCGTGCCTCGTTTTCTGCAAAGTCTACCATCTTCTCAACGCCTTTTGCGTCTGCGTTGGCTAAACCTTGGCCGCTAGCTTTGTTTTGGATATAGTCGCTCATAGCTTCTTGTTCATTGTAAGTACCTTGCCGGATAGCCTCGAGCTGCTTGCCGCCTAGCCATGGCGCTTTCTTGGCGCCAGATTGGGCGATAGCGTTGGCTGCCTCTTTTTGTAGCGAGGCGTCCCCGAATGAAGCAGAGGCTGTAGCTAGGTTGGCAGCTTGCTCGCTGGTCATATGCGGAGCCAGAGCCTGCATAGCAGCGCGCCGCTGATAAGATGATATACCCTTCAGGTCTACTGGCACTATATCGCCTTTTGCATTTTTAGTGAAGCCGGTGGCTATCTCGGCCAGGCGATCAGACGACATATTGTTGTCAGCGATCCAGGCGTTGGCAGCCTTCATGCGTTCGTTGTCTTCCGCTAATGCTGCTGCAGAGCCAGCTAGTTTGCGCTTCTGGCCGAAATCACCGCTCATGGCATTTAATCTTCTGTTGGCTCCTGATCGCCAGTTTCTAGGGTTGACAAACCCTCCTCTACCTCGATAAGTGCCGCCACGTATCTGAGCGTTCCTAAGCTGCGCCTTTTCACGGCGATGCTTACCAAACTGGCTAGTGAGTTTATTCTCTCTCCATTTACCAACCTTATCGGTCATTCTGTCTCGGCCTTTGTTCATCATTTTGTTAGCCCAAGCAACTGCCCCACCGATACCGATGATTTCGACAGCGTTTCTAACTAGTTTTGGCACGATTAATAGTGGCGCGAACACCAGCAAAGCGACAATAGATTGCATGATAATGTCTTTTTCGTCGAGGCCGCTACCGAGAATCCTTGCTGCTAAATTACTAGCACCAAAAACTAGTCCCACCATCGGATAGACCATCAGAGAGGCTTTGAAAGCACTCCACCATTTTTTGTACAATCCCTCGGTATTTGGCATTATCATTGCGACGAATGCTAGCGGCGACAGTACGATACATAGGATGATGATAGCTTCCCGTACGCCTAGTAAGAAAATTGTAGTCACTGCCGTGATTACCACGAACAGTAACATCGAAATTACTGTTGCTAGCGCAAAATATCCGACCGTTAGCACTAGAGCGAGTCCAGCGATTTTGTTAATCCAGCCACTGTCACTGTTTGACCACTCGCCCGCGGGTATATCGCCGACGGCAGCGGTCGAGACAAAGTTGAAAGCACTCGACCCGACGACGTTAGACAGGTCTACTAGTAATCCGCATATGTAGAATGATGCATTAACCACAATTACGCCTACTATTAATTTTGGCAACATGCGTTTGATACCGTAATTGTCTAAACCGTATCCAGTCATCTGCGAATAGATGACAAACAGGAAGAACACCACGAAGAGGATATTCGCATAATCGCGAATCTTTGACCAATACGAATATACAGAACCTTCGGAAGTATCGCCTAGAATACTTTTGGCATCAACAGTTAACATGTTGATTAGTCTAGCGCGTGCGCCCTCAGACATACTGGCCAGAGTGTTGACAATCGGGCAGACTATCCAACCGATGTAGTCGATTTTGCAGTTTTCTTGGTCTTCTTCTGATTCTGTACTCTCTGCTTCAGGGTCCGCTTCAATGGTTGATCCGTCGGGTAAAGTGACAGTTCCACTACCACTACCACTACTAGTAGTGGTACCAGTGGCACCATACTTACAGGCGGCATTTGCTTTTTTAGCTTGTTCGTTCATTAGTTCATCTGCGCTTCCTTTTTCAAAAGTTGCAGTAGAAAAAGGATACTCTTTATCACAAAATGTAGAATCACCTTTATGATTAGCTCCTTTTATACACGCACTTTTTTCAGGATCAGATTTATATTTACTCTCGCATTCAATAGAAGATGCAGGTTTTTTAATCTTACTCTTTACGTACGTAGCGTACGCAGCGGTTGCAGGCTTGCTTGGCCCTAAGGTTTCCATTAAGAAATCTTTACATTTTTTCTGGTAAACATGAGCCCAACCACTTGCGCCAGTTGTATTCCAAAAAGTAACTTCAGAATTTGCGTTGGCTAATTGATATGCATGTGTTTCTATGGTGCCATCATTTTTAACAATACCTATATCGTAGTAGCCTTCGCCTCCGTGCCCATCGTCTTTTGATCGCACCCCTGCGTCAGTAACTCCACATTGAGCAACTAGTGTTTTATAACCTATATAGTATTGTATGTGGCCGTGTATAGACTCAGCTTTTTTAAAAAGAGCAGTTGCAGCATTATCGTTAACTATATCTAGGGGGTTACCTGTACCTGTACTAGCCGGACAAGCTCCTGTGGTAGCTACAGTACCACTGACAAGTTTATCCATATCGCAATAAACTTCCCGAGGAGTTCTATTGCTAAAACCTAAGGCTCCCATTGAAGGTAAGAATGAAGAGTTAATATTTGAACATGACATTCTACCGTCGCCTTTTTCTACTTCAGTTATAGCACCAACGGTAGCCATTTGTTCGTCGTTATTTTGAAATTGAGTTTCGCCTATTTCGGCACCACTTATTGAATACTTACGAGAAGTCTCATCGCCTCTATAAACTTTAAAACATCCCCAAAACATGTTGGCAAAAGCGGCCTTTTTTCCAGCATCTGCAATTCCGTTAGGATAAAAAGGGTGAGCGTCTGGCTCGGCAGCGACCGCTTGATTACTCAATAGTCCAGCAAAAGACGATACGAATACGATAAAAGCGATTAAGATTAGCGAAATCTTTTTATACATAATCACTATACAGTATACATTATACAAACCGTAAATAAAATAAAAGACGTTACAAACGCCTTTTATTTTGGTATAGTTATGCGGTTTGCATTTATTACGGTTCGTTGACTGAATCCTTTATTCTGAAATCTATTAGCCTCATAGGACCTTCTTCTTCCGGTGGTGTGAAGTCAAATACGAAAAACTTGCTTTTGCTAGCTTCGCTATCTTTTTGTATATTTCTATCTAATTCTTGACAAGCAGTTGAGTCAGGCTCTGGGTTTAGGTTGTCTCTCATGACAAAGGAGGTCCCGATTCTTATTTTATGCGGTTGGGTTGGAGAATTGGTGAAATACAATACTTTTCCTTCTCCCTTTAAATCATCTTCGCGTTCAACAGTTCTGGAGAACAATGGGTCTCCATTTAGCGATTCAGGATTGCCGCATTGAGTCAGAGCTACTAAAGTGTTATTTCCTCCTCTTTTAGCAAGCCATGCCATAGATTCTGGTATAGACCCCTGGGTAGGATCGACCGTCGTAAGTTCTAGAAATAGTTCCGTGACACGTTTTTGGAGATTTTCGCGGAAATTATTTAGTTTTTCGTTCTGAATGCGCTGCCCTAGCCCTAGCTCTGCACGATCCTCTTCGCTAACTAAGGTTAGAGGGTTAAGAATACCATTTATCATACCCTCGAGGCTTGTAGCTATGCTGTCGGCAGCGGCTTTTTCGCTTCCGGCCTCGGCGACCGCGCTTTTCCAGTCTGGAAGTTTGAATAATTTCTCTGCTCTTTCGCGCGAGATAAGCTGTTCAGGGTCTGGTAGAGGTTCTTGCTCTACCGGCTTGGCGGTTTCTACGGGTGTCGGCGTTGCTTCAGAAGTTGTAGGTTTTGTGTCGGCTGTCCTCATCGGTATGTCTGCGGTACTCGGGTTGGCTGGCCCTGCGGAGCCAGTTTCTTCAGCGCAAGCTCCTGCGGCCAATATTCCTAGACCGATTCCTGCAAACTCTAGCATCTCGCGACGCCCAACTTTCTTACTTAGTAGATCTGGACTTTTTACCATAAAACTTCAATCCCCTCCTTCGGGATTAGTGGCTTATGATGTCTATGCGACCCACCTCGCATTTGTGGTATTATTATACATCTTTATGGCGAAATAATCAAGCCGTCGGTGCTATTTCCGCTAATCTTCATCGTCTTCATCGTCATCATCGCCGTCGTACAAATCGCCAGCGAACTCCTTGAGGACGTCGACGGCTTGGTCGGTCATAGGCTGGCGCACGGTTGGCGTGTTGAGGATTTGGACAGCCATCTTGCGGGCATTCCGGCGCCGCTTGTTGAACCGCTTGATCAGGCTCTGGCGGGCGTCTGCTTCGCTGTTTGGCAGGCCTTTATCGCCGAGTTTCTTCTGCTCGGACCTGATGCTGTCTTCGATGAGCTTGTTGAACTGCGTCCTGGTCAGGTCGCTCGTATCAATATCGGCGAACATCACAGCTAGGGCGTTAGCATTAGCGTTAGCGATAGTGCTGGTTTTGATGCGGCCCTCAAGAATCTGGCGGAAGGACTGGTATTGCAGGCTTTCGTCGCCGTAGAATTCGCCGTTGAGGACAGCCTTGAGCGATTTGTCACTGAGGGCTGGCGCTGCTTGCATGAATTTAGTTTTGATAATAGCTTGCTCGACCGAGCGGCGGAAGTCGTAATTGTAGCCAGTAGATATTACATTGCCATGTTCGTCGACTACTCTGCCGGTTTGCTTAACGACATTCATCTTTTGCTCGTATGAGCCGACGTCGAACAGTTCAGCGATCGACATGTCGCGGACGTAGTCGTCGCGAGCGTCGAATGCATAGCTGCGGCCAGCGGCGTCGGTAACGCGCAGCTGGGTGATTGGCTGGCCAGTGGCGTCGGTGCCTAGTTTGCCGGTAGCCAGCGCTTCAATTTGCCCAGCGTCGAGTTTGAAGTGGTGTGCTAGTTCGGCTTGCTGCGCGATCTTTTCGCCGGCTTCTTTGCGCGATTTAGCCACGTATTCGGCCAGTACCGCTGATTGGCTGCCGATGCCAGCGGCGTATTCGCGGACCAGTTTGCCGTCGACACGGACGGTGTTGTCGAGCATCATGGTATTGACCTCGCTGGACAGCGCCTGCTCGGCGGCGCGTTTGGCGGCGGCGGTCAGATTGGTTTCGATGTTGGCGCGCTTGATGTCGCGGGCAACGTGCAGTACATAGTCCTGTGTCGGAGCATTAGCGCCGCGCAGGTTGACGACATGTTCGCTTTGGTCGCCCTGGGCGATAATTTCGGCGTGCATTTTGCCAAGTTTTTCTTTGGCGCGGGCAGCATCGAATTCGCTCTTCTTGACGCTCAATTCTAGAGCTTTATAGCCTGGGCTGGTTTGCGCCAAGGTATCCCAGCGGGCTTGCTGGTCGTTGCTGATACGCTGTTTGTGTGCTTCGACGGTGCGCCGGGCGGTATCGACTTCTTGGCCGGCTCTGCTTTCGTTGAATTCATTTTGGACGCGGGCTTTGTCGATTTCGGCGAGTTGTTGGCGGTGCGTCAGATTTTGATGGCCGCGGTCGAAGGCGTTGTCAAGCTCGGACTTGTGGATACTGGCCCGGCGGCGGCGTGCTTCAAGCGCCTGGCCGTGCGGCGTGGCGTAGAAGGTGTTGCCGATTTCTGACTTGCGGGCTTCGTTCTCGCCCTCGACTGTCTGGACAGAGCGCCGGCCGTAGCGGTCATTGTCCCACTCGGTAGCGTTGTTGCTGGCGGCGGCTTCGTAAGCGGCGGTTAAGCCTTTGCGGCGCTGTGTGCGGCGATGTTGCCGCCGTACGGCCGAGTTGACAAAGTTAGCGCGGCTGCCGTGGGCTCTGTTGATGGCGCGGGCGGCCCTTTTTAGCTTCGGCGACCTTCTGAAGATGCCTCTGTCGGTATTGATTAGGCTCTTGCCAGCGCGGTTTTTGGCAGCTTGGTAAGCAGCGCGTTCCTGCGCCCAGTTGCGGGTGCGATCGATGATACCGCGGTTCGGATTGTTGACAATACCAGCGAGTTTGCCGAGCAAATTACCGCTAAGCTTGATGATAAGCGGTGTGATGGCGATCGGTGCAACCTGCACAGCTAAGCCGATGATAATTTGGGTAATTGAGTCGCCGGCATTAGCGATGATAGCGTAACCGGCTAGCTGCGCTGCACCGAAAATGAACGATATAAGCGGGAACATTAGCAGCATGGTGGCAAAAAGATCTTTCCACTTATCGAAATATTTATTTGTGCTCGGCAATACGTAAGCCACGAAAGCTAGCGGTGCAACGATGATACACAGGGTGATTAGCGCTTGGCGCATAGCCAGAATCACCATCGCCACGATGGCTGCGACGATGGCGCCGACTAACATCGTGGTCAACAGCGTTAGCGACGGGCCGATACCGCCGTTAGCGACGACCACCTTGCCGAGTACGCCGCCGCCAGCTAGTACTACCCCAGTGACGCCAGTCCATGATAACTCGTCGCCGAGACGGCCGTGGCTAGACAAACCGTGTCGGACGTCGGTAAAGAACTGTTGTATTGATGAGCCGAGTACGTTCGAGGTGTCGACTAAAGCGCCAGATATCCAATACGAAACGTTGACCAAAATAGCCCCAATGATTAAGCGTGGCAGCATTGATTTGATGCCATAGTTGCTCAAGCCTTGGTTGGTGATTTGCGCGTAAATAATCAGCAAAAACACCAGGACGAAACAGACATTGGAAACGTCGCGGACTTTTTGCCAAATTTCGTAAATCGGGTTGTTTTTGGTGGTGTCGGTTTGCAGCGTGTGGACGATTAGGAAACTTTTGATGATGTCGAGTACGCCGTCCATCCGGTCGGCGATAAGCTGCGTAGCCGGGCAGACGAACCAGCCGACGTTAACTTTGCAGTTGTCGCCGTCGTCATCGCCGTCTGCTTCTGGTGCGTTGGCGATAGATACTTTGGTTGACGAGGATTGCGTCGATGGATCGTATATACCGCTGCGCAAAAGATAGCTAACCGCCTGGCCTTCGGTGGCGGTTTTGGCGTCGCCTTCGGTCAAGATGAGGTGGATACCCTCGTTGTCTTCGTATTTGTAACCGTCGTAGCCAGCGATTGGCAGGCTTTTGGTTTTTTCGCCGTTAGCAAACGATGCTTTGTCGATTCTGGTATAGGTGTGTTTCTGGTAAATAACGGTATCGTTTTTGGTAGAACGCTCGGCATCGGCAGCTGCTGCTGGCCGCGATAGTGCTAGAACACTAGCAAATAATGCTATCGTTACTGCCGAGAGCACTAAAAATCCTTGCCGCAAGGATATCCTACCCTGCAGGCATGTTCTTACCCAATCCCGCATACTACTGTTCATTATAGCACTTTTGCTACAAAAAGTCAATGAGCGCCATCAGGAATATTAATGTTTGTCAAAAATGTTTGCAAATATGGACTACCAGCGCTATACTCTAATTAGGAAGCTATACGCGTTATGAAACAGAAACTAACAACCTATCTAATTGCTTTGACTAGCGCTATTGGCGTGTTGTCGCTGTTTAGTTGGCCGGTTTATGCCGATGGGATAGAGTGCGCGGTGCTGCCAAACGAGATTTGTTCCAAGGCCGAGGATAGCGAGGCGATATTTGCCTTACTCAATTTTTTCTTGACGATACTGGTTGCTTTGGTTGGAATTGTGGCGATTGGCATGTTTATCTGGGCGGGCGTTCTTTATGCTAGCGGCGATGCTAATAGTAACCGCGTTGCCCAGGCCAAAACGATTATGACTAATACGACTGTCGGTATTATAGCGTTTGGTTTAATGTATCTGGCACTGAATTGGCTAATTCCAGGAGGGATTTTCAACTAATGAAGCGCGTATTTTTGGCTTTAGCAGCGGTTATAACAGGTACAGTTTTCTTCTCTGCGGCTGTCCCGTCGGCAGCTTATGCGGCTGATGCGTCGTGCGATGCTTATGTCTTTGCTATGCCTGCTTGGTATAATGGCATGATGACTAAGGGGTCTAGCGGCGACTGCGAGTTTGAAGGCCTGAAATCGGCTAGCGAGCCTGATAAAATTGATTTTAGCCGCACTGGGTTCAAGATCGGCGCTAATGTTGTACGCTGTCTCTTGATAGCGTCTACGTATGTAGCTATATTCTTCTTGATCAAGGGCGGTATTGCCTATATGTATAGTACTGGCTCGCCAGAAGGCGTCGCTGGCGCTAAAAAGACGGTACAGAACGCGCTGATAGGTTTCGTGATTGCTATGCTCGCCGTGCAAATTGTTAATGTCATAGGAGACATTATATGATCTGGCAAACGATTGTTCTTGCTGCGCGCAAGATTGATGCGAACAGTATTCTTTATTTCCCGACCAAGACAGATAATGATGCTTTGCCAGGCATAATCAGGTTGGCGTATTTCTGGGCAACGGTTATTGCAGTTATTGTGCTGGTGATTGCCGGGTTTATTTATGCCACGTCGCAAGGCGACCCTAGCAAGGTGGCTCAGGCTAAAAATGCTATGTTATATACTGTTGTTGGTCTAGTGGTTGTTTACATGTCGGCAGCAATAATAATGTTCGTGAACGGAGCGTTTTTCTAATTATGCGTAGAATAGCCGTGTTAGCAGTTGTGATTACTGGAATTGTGTCGCTGGTAGCGATGGTGGTAATGCCAACAGCGGTCCAGGCGGCTCAATTGCATGGTGCCTGCGACAGTGGCACTTACGACAAAGAGGATTGCGATCTCATCAAGCACAATGAAATTGATAATACGCATACGACGATTTCCACGCCGATTAGTTGGGCATTTTGGTTGTTGGCGGCAATATCAGTAATTATGATTATCGTTGGCGGTATTCGTTATATTACTTCGCAGGGCAATCAGCAGCAATTGCAATCGGCCAAGAATACTGTCTTGTATGCGGTTGTCGGGCTAGTGGTGGCGATAGCTGCTAGGGCAATTGTAATGCTGGTTGTTGATAGTTTTTATAGCTAGAAAGGAGCAATTATGAAAAAAAATATAATAATGGTAGTGTTGGCTTTAGTACTGAGCGTATCAACGCTGTTTTTTGCTGGCACACCAGTCCAGGCTGCGTCGTGCGGTAGCGCCAAGCAATGCATAACTGATGGTCTGACGGCGTCAGGTACCAGTACTACTCCTAACAGTTTCAGCTCGGTATTGACGACAGTCACCAATATACTCTTGTTTCTGATGGGTGCCGTATCGGTGATTATGATTATCATTGGCGGGTTTCGCTACGTCACTTCGCAGGGCGACCAGACGCAGATGCAGTCGGCCAAGAATACTATTTTGTATGCCGTTATTGGCGTAGTAGTGTCGATAGCTGCTTATGCGATTGTTAGTTTTGTCGTTACTCAGTTTATCTAAAATTCCCTAACCCAATTATTCACCAAATGTTGTATAATAATCTGTATAAGATCAATAAATCATACAGAAAGGATCGACCGTATGAGAATTAAACTAAATAAAGATAGTATCGTCGGTTTGCTAGCGGTGCCAGCACTGGCGCTATCGGTGGCAGGCGTGATGTTTCAGGCGGCGCCGGCATTTGCTGCGCCAGCGAAATCCTCGAGTAGTCTTAGTGGGGAGAAACCATTAAATATATCAGGCGGGGCTGGAGCTGCCAAAGGTGATGATCAATCAGCTTGTCTTTTTGGCAATGAAAATGGTTGTGACCAGGGACAGACGCCGATTTTCCGCATTGTCACCAACGTTTTGCTATTTATCATCGGTGCCGTATCGGTGATTATGCTGATCATTGGTGGTTTTCGCTACGTCACCTCGCAGGGCGACCAGACGCAGGTGCAGTCGGCCAAGAATACTATTTTATACTCGATAGTTGGTATTGTGGTGGCGATTCTAGCCTATGCGGCGGTCAACTTCGTGATTTCCAGCTTTGTTAAGTCGGAATAATATCTGCTGCTTTCAAAGCATAATAACCGCGCTTGAATTGGCGCGGTTATTTTATATGTTTCGCTTTCTCCCGCCAGCACGCTAGTTTTTTGGTTTATGCAACAAAAAACCCGCTTGCGCTTGCTCGCGGGTTATTTTATCTAATTTTCCCTGCTCTATTGGATAGCGATCTTTTTGGCTTGCTCTTGCTTAACTTTGGTGAAGCTAATAGTTAGGACGCCATCCTTGAGTACTGCCGAAACCTCGTCTTCTTTAACAGCTACTGGCAATGCTAGCGTGCGGCTAAACTCGCCCCAATAGCATTCTTGGATATGCCAGCGCGAAACGGCGGTGTCATCGCCACTCGATAGAGTACCGCTGATGGTCAATATGCTGTCAGAGATACTAACATCGAGATCTTCTTTGTTGACACCGGCGGTACGAGCCTTAATTACTAGCAATTCGTCAGTCTCGTAGACGTCAACGGCTAGCTGGCCTGGAAAGTCTTCTTCCTGCTCTTGCCAGGCACTATCATCGGTCTGCTGCTGAGGTGCCGCTGCGGCTGGCGAGTTATTATCATTCGTTAAACTGTCATCGTTGAGAAATGCTGCAGCCAGCTCGTCTCCGATCAACAGATCGTCATCTTGTTTACGTGCCATTGATGTCCTCCACTATTCTCGTTGGCTGATTGAAATTTATACTATCATTATAGACTATGCATAGCGTATAATCAACTGTATAAACCATAAGAGTGTAAAAAACACAATGATGATTTCCCTGTTCGATATACTAGCGCCCCACTACTGTTGTTATTGCGGTGAAATCGGCAGGATTATTTGTGACAATTGTAAAAATAACATCATCTTGCGAGCCTCGCGGCGGTGCTTGCTGTGCACAAAAACTATTCGTAATTCCAGCGGTTTATGCCGTCGCTGCCAGCTGAGAGCGCCTTTTGAAAATGCTTGGTATGTTGGCGAACGAAGCGGTGCTTTGAAGCTGTTGATTGGTGCTTATAAATTCGAACGAGTTGGCGGTGCTTATCGCGAGATTGTTGATTTGCTAGATACGCGCGTATCAAAATTGCCTGCCGAGACAATTGTGGTGCCAGTGCCGACGATTGCGTCGCATGTTCGCCAGCGCGGTTTCGATCACGCAGCGAGGTTAGCCAAGGAGCTTGCTAGGCGCCGAAAGCTCCCCTATCGTACGATACTGCATCGACGAACCTCATCAGTCCAGCATACTGCCGATAAGAGCAAGCGCTGGCAGCAAGCGAAGCAGGCTTTTGTTTGCGACAGCTCAGAGGCTGCTAGCTGTTTGTTGATCGATGATATTTACACTACTGGAGCGACATTGCATTATGCTGCCAAAGCTCTACTGGATAGCGGATTCGAAAAGGTGTCGGTAGCAGTAGTAGCGCGGCAGCCTACCCAGGGTAGCTAATCTCTGATATAATGGGTTCGCTGGAGAGGTGACCGAGTGGTTGATGGTACTGGTCTTGAAAACCAGCGTGGGGCAACTCACCGCGGGTTCGAATCCCGCCCTCTCCGCCAAGAAAATGCCTTATTTACTTTTATAAAAATGAAATTATTTTAGCGGCTGGAGGCGCCATAGCCGCCAGTAGTAGTACCGCTGCCGCCAATACCGCTACCTGATGGGCTAGGTATAAAATTGCCGATGACGAAATTAACGGCCGCGTAGGCCAGAATTGCCACGATTATACCGACTAGCGCATAAAGGATGGTGTTTTTGGCTGATTGAACTTTCGAGGCGTCGCCGCCAGATACGATATATTTTAGTCCGCCGATGATGAGCATGATTACAGCAACAGCGCCAACGATGAATAGCAAGACGCTGCTCACTCGTGAAAATACGCCAGACTCGCCGAATAAGGTGGTTGGCTGGTCGGCGCCGCGCGCCGAACTAGCGCCGTCCGCAATTGAGCCGATAGCCGCTACCGGCAGCGGCGACAGCGCAGCAATGGCGATGGTAATTGAAGCTAGGATTCTAATGATAATATTAGTGCTTTTCATAATGATTTTTGAAGTCCTTCTAGTTATTAGTATACATGGTTATCATCAAAAATCTATGCAGCAATGGTAAAATATGCTAAACTGGTAGCGATTGGAGCTTTACTATTGGTGATAGCTTCGTTCGGAGGAGTACCCAAGTGGCTGAAGGGGACGGTTTGCTAAATCGTTAGTACGGGGAGACCTGTAGCGGGAGTTCGAATCTCCCCTCCTCCGCCAAGAAAAGTAGAGGCCGTTTGTTGTCCTCTATTTTTTGTGGTAATCACTGCAGCCATGATATAATGCGGTTATGCAAGACGACTCATCGCAAGATTGGCAAAAACCAGCAGAGACAGCTTCTGGGGCGCCTTTTCAAGCGGCTGTTTCAGAAGCAGAGTTAAATACGAGTGCAGAATCAATCCAGCCAGCTTCAGTTGATGCCGAGGCGGCAGATTCATCTGCTCCAACTGATCTTAATTCAGTAGAGGACAATGCTCCAACATTTGGCGATGATGCAACGCCAGCGGTCGAGCCTGACGATAGCGAAATTCTTGTGCGCTGGCAAGGTCCAGAGCATCTCTATAGCGAGCGTTCAATGATGTGGTATGCAGCTTTGGCGCTAGCGACGCTCATAATGATGGCGATTGCTTATTTTGCGTTTAATTCGCTGACATTCACCATTTTGTTGCCAGTGATGGCGGTGGCGCTGGGCGTGTACGCGCATCGGCCGCCAGAGATTATTGATTATACCTTGACCCGCAAGGGTCTGTATGTTCGCGACCGGCTAATGCTGTATGATCAGTTTAAATCGTTTGATGTTGTCACTATCAATAATGTTCATCATATTGCGTTAATTCCGCGCAAGCGCTTCCAATTAGGGCAGAATATTTACTTTCCTGAGGAATCAGGCGAGAAAATCGTTGACATGCTAGCGGCGCGCCTGCCGATGAAAGAGGTCAAGCCAGATTTTATCGACCGGATATTAGCCAAGCTTCACTTGTGAAAAGTGTTTGAGTATGCTATTATCAGCTAGTTAGCACCCGTAGCTCAGCTGGATAGAGCGTTGGTTTGCGGTACCAGAGGTCGTGCGTTCGAATCGCGCCGGGTGTACCACGTGTTTTTATACGAGCCTGGATCGGATGGTTCGTGTCTGATGATTGAGAGCGGCTGCCCCGCTGGGCGGGCGCTTTTCGTTTGGCAGACAGTTGCTATGCTGCTGATGTTTGTGATTAAATAGAAGTATGACTAATGAGGAATTATCCAATCAGATACAAAAACTGAGTGATATCGTTGCCAATTTGGCGAAAACGATGAACGAACGGTTTGAGCAAATCGACAGACGCTTTGCTCAGATTGATAGGCGCTTTGAGCAGATAGACAAGCACTTTGAGCAAATTGATGAACAGCTCGCCGATATTCGCAACGACCATAAAACGTTGGTTGATATCGTGAAAGATATGGATTTACGAATGGATAAGGGCTTCAATGAGCTAAAAGCTGAAGACGGCAAAATTCATGCCGAGATTGCTAGTCTGCGACTTGAACTTTACCACGAATCTGGCAGCCGCGAGCTGGTGGACGATACTTTGTATGGTTCGTTGGACAAGCGCTTGCGCCGACTAGAAGCAAAGTTTCCTGATTTGGCGTCGAGCCAAGCGGTGTGATATTTGGCGGAGAGACAGGGATTCGAACCCTGGGTACGATTGCTCACACACACGCGTTCCAGGCGTGCACCTTCAACCACTCGGTCACCTCTCCTTCGCTTACAATTCTACCAGAAAACGCCAGAAATATGAATTGCGCTTTACTCTGCGTCCGACTAATTAAAAATGTAGTATTTTACACAATCTTCATCGGTTGATTTATTAAACGTCACTTGTCTATAATAGATTAATATGACAGCGCGAAAGACAGCAAGGCCGATAATTCAACTTAAAAAACTTACAAAAATATACGGTATAGGCGACGCGGCGCACGATGCGCTCGATGAAATTGATTTGACTATCCGTGAAGGCGAGTTTATCGCCGTGATGGGGCCGTCCGGCTGCGGCAAGACGACTTTGCTTAATATCATTGGTTTTTTGGATCGGCCTGACCAGGGCGAATATCTGTTCGAAGAACATTCGACCGCTCGCCTATCAGAGCGGCAGTACGCCAAAATTCGTTCTAACAAGATTGGCATCGTTTTTCAAAGTTTTAATTTGATTAATCGCTTGACGGTGCTCGAAAATGTCGCTTTGCCGCTGATTTACAAAGGCGTACCGCGCGTTAAGCGTCTGGAAATGGCTAGTGGCATTCTAAAGTCGTTTCATTTACAGGAGCGCGAATATTACATGCCGTGGCAGCTATCGGGCGGCCAGATGCAGCGCGTGGCGATTGCGCGGGCTTTAGTGAATAAGCCGAGCATCATTCTAGCCGACGAGCCGACCGGCAACCTCGATAGCCGCTCTAGCCACGTTATTATGGAGGAGCTGGCTAACTTGCACAAAAAAGGCAACACTATCGTCATGGTGACTCACAACCCGAATCTGACTAGCTATGCTAGCCGCGTGATTAACATGCTTGACGGCAAGGTTGCTAGCGACCGCCGCGTAACAGTTGAATCGCATACCGAATCAAAGGAAGTAGCAATCCCGCTGCACAAATCAGACGCTTCTAAAGACAAGAATGACGCAGATGCTAAGAACGCCAAGGATAAGGACACTAAAAAAGCCAAAGAAGAAACAAAAGAAGCTACCAAAGATAAGCCTAAAAAGACAGCCAAAAAGAGCGAGGACGACGAAAAATGAGGTTAATGACAGTTGAACACATCATCGATGCTTATCAAACATTGCGGCGCAGCCGCGCTCGTACGGTACTGACGGCGCTGGGTATTGCTATCGGTGTGGCTAGCGTGACGTGTATTTTGGCGATTAGCGACGGTGCTCGCGGAATGATCTCTAACCAAGTTAATACCTATGACGGCAAGCTAATGATCGTCCGTCCGGGCGCGCAGACGCGCGATTTGAATGCCTATCTCAACCCAGCCGGGCAGCAGTTATTCGGCACCAGTTCGTTGACCGAGGCAGATATCGAGGCCGCTAAGTCAATTGACGGTATCGACGCGGTGGTGCCGCTAATGATTTTGAATGCTACCGCTAAAACTTCTCGAGCTGAGGTGGCTAATAATGTTGTACTTTCTACTACTCCTGCGTTTATCAAGACGGCAGATATCAAAATGAACACTGGCCAGTTCCTCGGTGAAGAAACTGACGATTCAGCGGTGGTGATCGGCAGCGAGTTGTCAACTAAACTATTCAATACCGATCGTTCGGTTGGCCAGATGTTCACGATGTACGGCCAGCAGTTTACGGTTATCGGCGTTGTCAAAACTGGCGCTAACCCGGTTAACTATAATACTGTTGATTACGGTAATGCGATTTTTGTCTCTTATAATCAAGGTAAATTGCTGCACAAAGGCAGTACGCAGATTCAACAAATTAATGTTCTGGCAAAGGACAAGGATAATGTCTCGGCTGTTAAAGATAAATTAAAAGAGAAAATCCTCAAACAACACCTAGGCGAAGCCAACTTTACTATTCTAAGCGGCGCTGATATTGGCCGGCCGACTGGCGAATTGTTTAGTGCCTTAACAGCGGTGATGGCGGCTATTGCAGCGATTTCGCTGGTAGTGGGCGGTGTTGGTATCATGAATATCATGCTGGTTGGCGTGGCTGAGCGCACCCGCGAAATTGGTATCCGCAAAGCAGTTGGCGCTAGCCAGCGGACAATTATCGGGCAATTTTTAGTCGAGTCGCTGATGATTAGCCTGCTGGGCGGCACTTGTGGTTATCTGGTTGGTTGTTTGTTAGCTGTGATCATTAGTTCGCAGATGAGCTTTGGGCCGACAATGACCTGGTCAACGGCGATTGCGGCGTTGTTGATGGCGGTTGGTTCTGGCGTAATCTTCGGTACTTACCCTGCCCTGAAAGCGGCGCGCAAGAATACTATTGAATCGCTGCGGCAATACCACTAGAGCTTGAATTTCTACCGATAGACGATAAACAAAATAGACAGCGCTTATTCTGTCTATTTTATTTTTACTTATCTCCACGCGCGTTTATTTTTCGAGGGCTTTTTTGAACTTTTCAATCAAATTAACCTGGGTCGGGTCGACATTATTGAGAATTGCCACATAAATACTGGCAAAATCTGCTAAAATACAACCCCACAGCATCTGCTGTAATGGTGTTTTGCCTGCGAGTGGTACTACGTTTGATTTCGGGCGTTTGCCAGATAGCATCTGATCGCTGAGCGAGAAGCGTTTGAGGATGCGCGGGTGTTCGAGATCGCTTAGCAAATCAAATACCGCGAAAGGCTTCTCGACCGGGTGGCTAGTCCAGCCAATAAATTCGTTGTGGCTGAATTCTGGCAAATAGTTGCAGAATGCAACGTTTTTAGCATTTTCGTTCCAACTAATTTTCCACTTATAAGCTAGCGGCGCCATCAAACTACCGCCGTAGAAAACTGGAGTTTTGCCGACAGCGATTAAGGCCAGCTGCTTGGCGTAGTTTTGCTTGGTCGGTACATCTTTGGTCCAGAGCGCGCTTTCCTTCTCTAGCCAAGCACTAGTAGCTGCTAGTTCGTCAATGTAGGTGCGGTCAATCAACTTGAAAGCATTAAGCACCTCAAATAGTGCTCGCAGCGAATAAATTACGGCCATGCGCGGCTGGCAATCTTTGGGAATGAGTGCTGATAGGATATGTTCTCGTTGAGCAATCTCGTTAAGCTCTCCACCGGTAGCAATGATAGCAATTTGGCAGCCGTGTTCAATCGCCTGCTTGAGGCATGATAGAGTTTCCTCGGTGTTACCAGAATGGCTGCTAGCGATAACTAAGGTATTGTGATCGGCGTAATGCGGCAAATCGTAGTCCTTGACGACGTCGAACGGAATTGATAGCGTGTCGTTGAGTAGCGACTTAGCGAGGTCGGCCGCTAGCGCCGAGCCGCCCATGCCAGCGACGATGATGTTGCGCAGCTCGCGGCCGTCGTGCTCGGCATCGCGCAGTTGGCAGTCAAAATTTGCCTGTTGATAGAGTTTAGCTGCAACTTCGAGAGCACCCCCGTTGTCTCTTTGCTTCAAAATATTAGAGTCATCTAGCATGTAAAATCACCTTTCTCTTGCGATATTTCCTATAACTATGATACAGTATATACTAAATAAAGCATAAAAGTAATGAAAAGGGTGGGCACATGGATATAAAACCGCAAACAACGCAGCCAATTAGCGACGATCAGGATCTCGCTAAGGTTTTGGCTGGCGTAAGTAACGGCGCGAGCGCAACGAGCGCGCAGCCGGCAGCACAATTGCCGCCGCTGCCTGATTTGCCGCCAGAGCCAGCGCCGGAGCCGGAACCAGTGGCACAGCCAAAACCGGCTAAAACATCAGCTACAGTTACGCCAGTTGCTGACAACGATCTTGATAATGTCAAGAACGAAGCCATCAAAGAGCTTCGACCGCTGGTTGACAAGCTCAACATCTCTGCCGAAGAAAAATTTGACACTTATTTACTATTGATCCGCTCGACGGACGACAAAACCTTGATTGCGCCGGCACATGAAGCCGCCAAAAATATTGCTGATGAATCTCGCCGCGCTCAGGCTTTGCTTGATGTCATTAAAGAGATTGATTTCTTATCAAACCCGCAGCCGTAATAGATTTCTCTGTTAATAACCACGCGATAACACCTCCGTAAGCCCTCCTCGGAGGTGTTATACTATAGTTATGACTATTCGTTTTGCAACTGATGATGAAATCAACCGCTGGGATGATCTAGTGGTTCATAATAGCGATCGCGGCAATATGCTGCAAGGGTCGGTCTTTTTAAATTTGAAACGGCTAGCTAACTGGCAACCGCGTTTTATTATCTGTGGCGAGTTAGCAATTGGCGCTATCGAAAAGCATATTCCTCTGTTCGGCAAAGTGTGGTATATCCCGAAAGGTCCGGGCGTAGCAACCGCTAGCGAGTTAGCTTCAATAGTGCCGGTGCTGCGCGATTTTGCTCGCCAGCAAGGCATTTTTACTATCAAAATTGAGCCGGAATTACTACGTGGCACCGATATTTCCGCGATTGAACTATTGCCTACTCGGCCGATTCAATACAATGCCTCGACCGTGATAGTCGATTTACATAGTGATCTTGATACAATGCTTAAGGATCTGCCGCAAAAGGGCCGCCACGCTATTCGCCGCGCTGATCGCGACGGTGTTGTTGTTAAGCGGGTGCCAGTCAATGATGAAACTTGCCAGGCGATGTATGATTTGTTCAAAGAAACGGCCGATGGCGCTGGCTTTACGATTCGTTCGTCGCAATACTACCGCGAATTCTACCAGCAATACGCTGATGCCGGCCAAGGCCAGCTATTTTTCGCCTATTATCAAGATCAGCTGGTGGCTGGTGCTTTTGCGGTGATTCTGGGTACTAAAAGTACTTACAAAGACGGCGCTTCGGTTCGCAAGCGTACGGCCTACGGCGCTAGCCATCGCCTGCAATGGGAAGTAATCAAATGGGCTAAAGAGCATGGCTCGCTCGAACACGACCTCTGCGGTACGCCAGCTTCTGACGAAATGAGTAACCCGAATCATCCGCGCTACGGCCTGGGGCGCTTCAAAACTAGCTTCAATAAGCATATCACTGACTATATTGGCGCTTTCGAGATTCCAGTTTCGCCTATTAAGTCGCGGCTTTGGAGCAAATATATCGAACGATTAGTGCGCCGATTATACTTCGCCCGCCATCATGAATCATACTATTAGGCAGCTTAGAAGCACTCTCAGCCCTAATCGTCGCTACTTAGCCTTTTCAAAATAGCTTGCCGCACTGTCTCGATTTCGTTCCAAGGGTGAGCTCCGTCGGCGCGCTCAATGGTTTTTTCATGTCCTTTGCCCAGGAATATAACATTATCTTTCGAGCTGGACACTCGCGAGACGGCGAAATTAATGGCCGCAGTGCGGTCTGGCACTAGGAAGAGATTTTTCTCGCGTTTTTTGCCAGCTTTTTCGGCGCCCGAGGCGATTTGCGATAGGATGGTATTGCCATCGATATCGCGATCGTCTTCCTCGGTTAAGACAATTTCATCGGCGTATTTACCAGCGATTTCGCCTTGGATGGCGCGTTTAGCTTCGTCGCGGCGGCCAGCCGAGCCGAACAATACCACTAGCTTGCCCTTCGTTGCGTTTCTAACATCATTTAGCAACCGTTTGAACGAGTCTGGCGTGTGCGCGAAATCAACAATCGCCGAGAATGGCTGTCCAGCGTCGACCACTGTCATGCGGCCTTCTACGCCCGCTAAAGCGGCAATTCCCTGTTCAATTTGGGTTTTGGTCAAGCCAACCTCGCGGCCAACGGCAGCCGCCGCTAGGCTATTATAAACATTGAATTCGCCTGGAATATTAACATGAATGTGGTAAGAATCGCCATCAATTAATGCTATGTAATCACTGCCGTGGGCGCTCAAATTGATATCTTGCGCCCGCCAATCGCCAGATTTGAGGCCGTAGCTGACCGATTGTTTGACGGCTTGGCGGAAAGTTTCAGCGGACGGATCGTCGGCGTTAATGACACCAACGCGGCTGGCTAGTTTAAATAGTTTGGTTTTGGCAGCCAAATAGCGCTCAAAAGTTCTGTGATAGTCGAGGTGCTCGTGCGTAACGTTAGTCATGACGGCAATCTCGATTGGCACGCCAAAAGTACGGTGCTGGGCTAGCGCGTGGCTAGTCACTTCCAAAACTACCCATTCGACATTTTGTCTCTTGAATTCTGCTAATCGTTTTTGTAGCAGCGGCGCCGAAACTGTTGTCATATGAGCAACTTGCGGCGTAATATCATTGCCGACACCGTAAGCGACAGTAGTCATCAACCCTGCTTTGATGCCAGCTTCAGTTAGCATTTTGTGGATCATGAAGCAGGTCGAGGTTTTGCCATTGGTGCCAGTCACGCCGATGACGCGCATATTGTGCGCTGGATAACCAGCTTTGGTAGCAGCGGCAGTAGCTGTCAATAGATGATAAGTTGGCTCAATTGATTGGTATAAACTAGCGGGAATGGCTTTTTTCAAAGTTTTCTTGAATGAATTCATACCGATATTATAGCATCGACCTCTTAACAGTGGTACAATTAAGTAGATGAAGGTTTTGGGAATTGAATCAAGCTGCGATGAAACCGCGGCAGCTATAGTTGAGGACGGTTTTCGGATGTTGTCAAATGTGGTACAGTCGCAGATTGACATCCACGCGCATTTTGGCGGCGTGGTGCCCGAAATCGCGGCGCGCAGCCATATCGAGGCTATCGGCCCAGTCGTCGACGAAGCTCTCGCTCAAGCGGATTGCACTTGGGACGACATTGATGCTATCGCCGTGACCTACGCGCCAGGTTTAATTGGTTCGCTGCTAATTGGCTCGCTAGCAGCGCGAACGTTAGCGATTTTACATCGCAAACCGCTCTACCCGGTGCATCACGTCGAGGGACATGTCTACGCTAATTTTATTACCGAGCAAGCGCCCGGGCCTGTTCAACTTGCCCTGCCGAAATCTCAGCCGCGCTTTCCCTTTTTGGCCTTGATTGTCTCGGGCGGACATACGCAGCTTGTGCTTTTTCGCGGCCACGGCGACTATCAGCTGCTGGGACAAACTCAAGATGACGCTGTCGGCGAAGCTTTTGACAAGGTGGCCAAAATTCTCGGCCTGTCCTACCCTGGCGGCCCGTCGATTGCGCGCGCGGCTGAGTCGGGTAATCCTGATAAATACCATTTACCCAAAGCTAAGCTCGATAATCCGTACAATTTTTCGTTCTCTGGCCTCAAGACAGCCGTTCTAAGGGCTGTACAGCACGAAGTAGGCAAAGACTTCACTTTTCCATCGCACGAGCTCCCAGGGCTTGTCACGAGCTCGCAGCAGCACGATTTTGCAGCTAGTTTCCAGAAAGTAGCCGTCGAGACGCTAGTTGAGCGTACCTTGCGTGCTTTTCAGGACTTTCAGCCGCAATCGGTAGTGATTGCTGGCGGCGTGGCTGCTAATCAAGAACTGCGCCGCCAACTGCGCCAGAAACTACCGATTAACATTGAGTACGCGCCGATTCAGCTGTGTACCGATAATGCAGCAATGATTGCGGCGCTAGGCTATCAGCAAGCGCAGTTAAGCAGCCCGGCTGATCCGTATACTCTCGAGGTAGTCCCTAGCCTGTCAATGGCTAAAACTGCCTGGAACAAGGCCGGAGCGTTGTAAATGCCACAACTATTTACTTCTGTTGATAATGATGAATTGATTAATATTTTGAATGGCGGCGGCATTGGCGTATTGCCTACTGACACAGTTTATGGTCTTGTAGCACGGGCCGCTGATCCAGCAGCGATCCAAAAAATGTACGACACCAAGAAGCGCGCTAGCCAACCAGGAACGCTAATCGCTAGTTCAATTAATGATTTGGCGAAATTAGAGCTAGACTCTAATCAGTTATCGTTAGCAGCCAAGTTTTGGCCCGGTCAAATCAGCGTGGTTGTTAATGCCGATAATGTCGCTACTTATCTCAAGCAAACGCGAGATAACTTAGCTGTGCGTATTCCCGATGACCCTTCGCTGTCGCGGCTTTTAGCGCAAACTGGACCATTGATGACTACTAGCGCTAATGTGCCAGGCCGGCCAATTTCGTCGACAATTGCTGAAGCTAAAGCCTATTTTGGCGACAAGCTCGATTTTTATGTCGATGGCGGTACTATAACTAATAATCAGCCGTCAACTATTATCGGCCTCGATGAGCATGCAAATATCATTGTATTTCGCCGCGGGGCTGTTGATATTGATCGGTTATTTACCAAGTAATTTTTTGGTGCTGCGGATGGCTCTTTTAGCTAGCGGTAATCCATGCCGCCAAACTGGGTAGAATGGACTCATCGGATAATCATAAGTACCAGCTAATTTATTCTCATGGCTAGCGAAGCCGTGCTTGAAGTTGCTAACACCGTCGTTGAGCAGGCCGTTCATGTCGTAACGCTTAATTCCCTGCCGCTTACATTCG
>JABZJV010000053.1 GCA_015257605.1 Nanosynbacter sp.
GCGATTCCTTGATTTGGCGCTGGATGAATAGCGCCGTTGATTCGCCCTCGACGCTAGCGTTGGTAGCGATAATAACCTCCTCGACATTATCATCGCGCAATCGCTGCAATAGCTCGGGTATATGAAGCTGTTCTGGCCCGACGCCGTCAATCGGCGAAATCGTTCCGCCCAATACGTGATAAGTACCTTGGAATTGCCCGGTGCGTTCTAACGCCACTATATCTAGCGGCTCTTCAACAACGGCAACTAGCTGGCGATCGCGTTTCGGATCGCTATACAAGGGCGAGATTTCCTGGTCAGCGTCAATTAGCGCGAAAGTTTTCGGGCAACTTTTGACCTGAGTATGCAACTGCCGCAAGGCATTCGCTAGCGCTTCGGTAGTGCGAGAATCGTTTTTTAGCAAGAAATAAGCATAGCGCTCAGCCGTCCGCGGCCCAACGCCTGGCAAATGACCCAACTCCTCAATAACACGCTCAAGCGCGCTTGGCAATAGAGCCATTAGTTTATAATCCGAGACTTCCTAGCCCGCCCATCAGCGGTTTCATCTTTTCGGCAGCAATTTCTTGTGCTTTAGCCATACCGTCGCGGATAGCGATCTCAATCCAGTGTTCAAGCTGGTGGATATTATCTAGATCAACGTATTCTGGATTAATTTTAATTGACTTGATCTTGAGCTCGCCGGTGATTTGAACGATAACCGCACCATCGCCCGCCTCAACCTCGACGATTTCTTTGGCTAAAGCTTTCTGCGCTTTGCGCAAATCATTCAACATTTTCATTTGATTCAAGGCCATTTTGACTCCCCTTCTTCAGAAATTAACTCTACCAATTATAACTTATTACGGCAATTTTTTGTAGACATAGAGCCGGTCGCCATTTTGAGCACGAACGTTAGTTATAATACTCTCTAGCTGCCAGTCTTTCGGAATCTTGCGGCGGGCGGCGCGTGTCGCCACAGCTTGGGTTGCTTCAGGATTAAGCTCGGTAGCAACCGTTAAGGATTTATTGTAGTGAGCGGCTAGATTATAAATAGGCGCCTCGTCCGCATCAGCCAAGAGTATCATATTTTTTTGACGCTGCAATTGGGCATTAACTAGCGATAGATCACTATTGTAGGCGCGAACAACGGCCGGATTGTACGTATATCCGTTAAAATATTGGTTAACGCTGATATAAATTAATCCGCTGACTAGTACGCTTAATGGCAATAAACCCGCAACGCGAGCATATGGATTACAAGGAAATAGCCGATACCAGTAGCGAATCAAGAAATCAAAACCAGTAGCAACTGCAATTACCATCAGAACAAATATTACATACTGATTATTATAATTAAGCAAGGTAAGCGGCACCATAACCAAGCTCATCAGGATAGTAACATAACTGCGCGCTGTATAATGTGTCGCTAATAAGCGGCAAAAACCCAGCAAGGCAATAGCCGCCAAAGGCATAACATAAGCCGGCCTCAGCAGACCGTCAGCAGCGCTATCGGTAGCGGCAAAACCAAACAAGCTAAGGCTCGAAAGCAGCGCATTAGTCTTGATATGAGCGAAATCTGGCGGCAAACCGAGTAGTATTTTACCAATGCCTTTTGACTCTAATATTAAGGCATAAACTAGCGGCGCCATCGCCGCCAAGCCGACTAGCAGCGCAATGAATAGTTTTTTCTTGGGCAGCCGCTTGATAATCGCTCGAATATGCGGATGAACCAAAGCTACGATAATTATAATTAAGTCCAGGTATACACCCATCGGCAAATAAAGCGCGACACTCATCAATACGCCGCCAAGCACTTTCCAGAATGTATGAAAATGTTTACCGCGCGTTACATACATGCCCGCAACCATCAGCCATACTGCAACAGCGCTAAAGGTAATACCGGGCGTACCGTCTTGCGCCTGGAATAGAAAATGCGTCGAAGTCGCCAATACAATCGTCGAAATGACAGCAACGTTGGGCTTGAACCAAGCGCGAATCAACATGAAAATACCTAGCATCGTCAAGGTGCCGAGTGCAATTGACGGCAGTTTAATCGAAAATTCGCTGACACCAAACACAAAAATTGATAGCCGCTGCAGTAGATAATACGGTAGATTTACCACCATCGACGGCTCAAGAGTTTGGCGCGACAACATACTAGCCTGGCTAACAGATTTGATTTCTTGCTCGCGCAAACCGCTAGGAGTATACAATACGCCGATCCATAGCACTGCCACCAAAAGTACGGCGATGCAAAAATAACTCAAAATATAGCGATATTTATATAAAGTATAGTCCGCAGGTTTACGCATACTAATTATGATTATATCACGCGAGATGCTATTCGTGGCGCTTATCAAGCGACATGAACCGCAGGCGCTCTGGGTGGAAGTATAATTGAACTTTACCAACTGGACCATTGCGGTGCTTTGCAATGATTAGGTCAGTAATATTGGCGACATCTGGATTGTCTGGTTCGTAATAGCCAGGGCGATAAATAAAAGTAACAATATCAGCATCTTGTTCGATACTTCCCGATTCGCGCAGATCAGCCAGCTGCGGAATTGGCGGCGTACGGCTCTCGACCGACCGGCTAAGCTGGCTAAGCGCTATCACTGGTACATTCAACTCGCGAGCGATAACCTTCAAGCCGCGGCTAATTTCGCTAACTTCTTGAACGCGATTGCCGTTGTAATTACCGTTCGCCTGCATCAACTGTAGATAGTCGACGATGATTAACCCGAGCGTTTGATTATGCGCAATTCGGCGGGCTTTGGTGCGCATACCGAGAACACTAAGTGCTGGCGTGTCATCGATATAAATCGGCGCTTCAGCCATTTCGCCCATAGCTTCACTAATCTTTGCAAAGTCGTCGTCACTGAGATTGCCAGTACGAATATTCCAGCTGTCAACGCCAGCGGCATCGGCCAGCATGCGGTCGATTAGCTGCTGCTTACTCATCTCGAGGCTAAAGAACAACACTGGCAGTTTAGCAATAGTCGCCACATTGTATGCTAGGTTAGTTACAAACGTCGTCTTACCCATAGATGGCCGAGCCGCCAGGATGAATAGGTCGCTGCGCTGCAAGCCGGCGGTCATATTATCGAGATCTTGGTAGCCGGTGCGGATACCGCGTAGCTGGCCTTTATTGCGGTGCAACTCCTCGATGCGCGAAAAACTCTCGTCGAGGATAGTTTCGATACTGACCAGATCTTGCTTAATCGTTTGGTCAGAGACGTTGAATAGTTCAGCTTCTGCCTTCTCGAGGATTTCCTGGGTTGGAATTTCTTCGTCGAATCCTAACTCGCTGATTTCGCCGCTAGCTTTGATTAGGCGCCGGCGGACAGCTTTCTGAGCAACGATTTCAGCGTAGCTAGCAGCGTGAGCAGCCGTAGGTACATAGTTGGTTAGTTCGGTTAAGTACGTCGAGCCACCAACTGTCTCGAAATTATCCGTTTTCTTGAGTTCCTCGGTTAGAGTCAATAGATCGACTGGCTTGTGCTGCTCGTATAAGCGCATCATACTTTTAAAAATCAGCTGGTGCCGTTTGTCGTAAAAATCTTGTGGTTTTACTGTCTCGCTGACATCCGCTAGCACGTCGTCGTCAATCAAAATTGCTCCGAGCAAGCTCATCTCGGCGTCGATACTCTGCGGCGGTATTTTGGCAGCGACTTCTTTTTGCTTAGCCATTACAAGTTCACCTCTTCTCCTCCGCCCATAATATCAAGAATAGCGGCGGTTTGACTATCTTTTGGCGGTTTTGGCTTAGCGCTGATGATAATTTCACGGTCAAGCTTTTGTGCCTGTAGAGCGCCAGCAAGCACTGGCAGCGACTTTTCGATTTGGTTTTTAGCAAATTTCTTACCAGCAAAAATCGTTAACTGCTGATCGTCTAATTCGTA
>JABZJV010000008.1 GCA_015257605.1 Nanosynbacter sp.
ACTTTGTCTCGTCTCATTGCCGATAACTCCCCTGCGCTTGGTCGCTAGTAATCTTACCATGATCAACAGTGATAACGCGGCGCTTTAACCTATTGACAATCTCGACATTATGTGTTGTAAGTATAACTGTCGTGCCGTATCGGTTAATCTTCTCGAGTAGGCGGACAATATCCCAACTATGCTTCGGATCGAGATTACCCGTTGGCTCGTCGGCGATTAGAATCTTTGGCTGGCGCACCACTGCCCGAGCAATTGCCACACGCTGGCGCTCACCGCCCGACAACTGGTGCGGGAACTGCTTTTCCTTACCCTTTAGACCCACCAGGTCAATCACTTTTGGTACAGTATTTTTAATTTCGCGGTTAGTCATACCGGCAATTTCTAGCGCAAAAGCTACATTTTCGAACACTGTCCGGTTCGGTAGTAACTTAAAATCCTGAAAAACTACGCCAATTTTGCGGCGCAGCAACGGGATATGCTTGTCCTTGAGCTGGTCGTAATCAATACCGCCAACGACAATCTTGCCGCTAGTCGGCTTTTCTTCGCGCGTCAATAATTTGAGCAAGGTCGATTTGCCAGCACCGCTCGTCCCGACGATAATCACAAACTCGTTCGGTTCAACGTGCAGATTAACACGGTCAAGCGCTGGCTTGCTGCCCTTACCATACACCTTGGTCACTCTATCTAACAGAATCATCACTACCTATTGTAGCATAAGCTAGTTTATAGCGATAGCCAGCTACTCGGTCGCCGCTTGCTGCTCGAGATATGCTTCAATAAAACCGTCAATGTCGCCATCTAGCACACCGCGGGCGTTATGCGTCTCGAACTTAGTACGCGTGTCCTTGACTAATGTGTAAGGGTGAAGCACGTAATTACGAATTTGCGCGCCCCAACTAGCCGACTCGCCTGCCCGCAGATCAGCTAGCGTTTCGGCACGTTGTTCTAACTGCATTTGCGCTAAACGGCTTTTGAGGATTTTTAGCGCGGTTTCTTTGTTTTGGAGCTGGCTGCGCTCGTTTTGGATCGCCACTACCGTACCTGTCGGCAAGTGGGTGATGCGCACTGCGGAATCAGTTGTATTGACTCCTTGCCCGCCGTTGCCGCCGCTGCGATAAATATCAATTCGCAAATCTTTGTCGTCGATTTCGACCTCGCCTGGTGCGTCCATTTCCGGCATAATTTCGACCAGTGCAAAGCTAGTCTGCCGCAAATTATCAGCGTTAAACGGACTGAGCCGCACCAGCCGGTGCACCCCATGCTCGCTGCGTAATTTGCCATAAGCGAAAGCACCGCGGATAATGTATGTCGCATTCTTGATACCGGCCTCTTCGCCTGTCGAACGCTCGACTAGCTCGGTTTGCATATCATGCTTTTCAGCCCAGCGCAGATACATTCGCTCTAGCATCTCTGCCCAATCCTGCGCATCCGTACCGCCAGCGCCAGCGCTCAACTTAAAAATCGCCGCTCGATTATCGTATTCGCCTGAGAATAGCAAATCTTTGCGGCGCTCCTGGTATTCTGCTTCGAGAGCTGCTAGCTGCTCGGTAAACTCTACCAGCATCGAGTCGTCGCCTAGATCCATCAGTTCGATTATATCCGAGACTTGTGAACGCAAAATCTGCCACGGCTCAATTTGCGAACGCAAGCTTGCCGCCTGCCGCGTCAGCATCTGCGCCCGCTCGACATTCGCCCAGACATTCGAATCGGCCAGCTGTTCATCAAGCACTGCCAGCTCTTCAGCGCGAGCGTCAATATGCAAAGCCTGGCAAGCACTAGCCACGCGGGTGCGGAGATCCTCAGCTTGTTTTCGTAACGGCTGCATAGAACCTAGGCAGTAGTCTCGTCTTGATTTTGGCTGGTGTCACCTGATTTGCGGCGAGTTGATTTCTTGGTAGAAGTTGGCTCTACGGTTGTCGGCTCGGTAGCAGGTTCGGATTCAGTAGGTTCAGAAACATTAGACTGAGCAGCAACTGGCGCAACGCTCTGCGGCTGATTTTGCGGTTCAACCACACCCTTCCAATAGTCAATCTGACTCAACCGGCGTACCAAAAACGGATGATCGCTAAAAGTCTGCGCAAAATGATTCATCGGGCGTTCAGCCGTGTACTGCATCCACTGGCGCGCCACCTCGTTCATACTATCTGCCGCATCAGGTCCGACATGCACCTTGATCAGCGATTTCTTGACTAATTCGCTATCGCCCAAATACATCAAGGCTAGACGATCGGCGGTTAGCTCGGCACGGCGATGCCAGAATCCAGAAATCCAACTACCCAATACGCTGATAATCGGAATCGACAAAAACGGCATCAAATACACGTTAGCGTTAGCATGGCGGTATTTGATATGTGCCATTTCATGTACGACGATCACTTTTAGCTCATCCTTGGTCAAGTAGCGAATCGATCCAGAATGCAGCACGATAGAATATGGCCTAGCAAAACCAAAAGCATAAGCATTCATCACTGGATTCTGGGTGATGAAAATCTCGACTTGCGGCATCTCTAGATCAGCCGACACCTGGTTAGCCCAATCGCGCAGCCACGCGTAAGCGCTATATTCAACCTGCAAAGCATTACCCAGCATTTGCTGGCGCATCATCCGTACCATAAACATGCCAATACCCAGCAGCATACCCAATCCCATAATCATAAAAACTATCGCCAGCAATACAGCAATCACGCCATCGCTGAACGATAACTCAACGTGGTGCCCGGCATTGTCTGTTGACATTTCCTGGAATGTTGTATAGATAAAATAGCTAGCCGCAAAGAAACAAAAGATAATGATAGTTATTGTCAGAACGACATTATCTTGCGCATTGCGAGCCCGCGCTACGGCAAGCTGGCCTTTGGTTTGCGCCTGCGATTGCGGCGGCTGCTGATACTGTTGGTATTGCTGGTACGGCTGTTGATCCATAAACCCTCCGATTAGATACTATCTCAAGACTCGCGCCTATTCTGCTACATTATAACAGGATTAATCATAATAAGCAGCAACTCCACCGTTTTTGATTACGCTAAATATCACAACCAACCGTCAAGACCGCGAGTCGCCTAATCAGCTAAGTTTTCTACCGCCGCCACGAATTGTTCGCCGCGGTCATTATAGCTCTTAAACATATCGAAGCTAGCGGCGGCCGGACTGAGAATCACTACGTCGCCAGATTGTGCTTGATTGGCTGCCGCTTCGACGACCTCTGGCATCGACGCCATTTCCAGCTGGACAACCCGGCAAGAAACCTTATTTTTATGCAAAATTTCGATAATTTCACTGGCGTTAGCGCCGTTGACAATCGCCGCTCGCATTTGCTGCCTGGCGATTTCCTGCGCTAATTCCGTATAGTCCGCACCCTTGTCAGAGCCGCCCAAAATCAAAATTTTTGGCTCCGTGAAGGCTTTTAACGCGGCAATAGCACTACCGGGCGTGGTTGAAATACTATCATCATAATATTTCACGCCGTTGTTCTCAGCGACGAATTTCAAACGGTGTGGCAGCCCTGTAAAACTCTCCAGTCCGGCAGCATATTGCTCATCGGTCACGGCGATCGGCAGTTCCGTCACCGCGCTCATTGCTGCGCAGGCATTCTCTAGATTATGCGCGCCCGGCAAGCGCAAATGGCTGGTATTACAAATACGCCGATCTTGTACGCAAAAGTAGCCGTCCTGAACATAAACTTGGTCATCGTCGGGAATAGCGTAGCGCTGCGCAAAATCCAGCGCATCATCTCCGCAGCATTCACACATTGCATGATCTTGCCTATCTAATAGCCCGTCAAATAGCATAGCAGCCACTTCCTGTGAATATTTATTCGTTGGGTGATATAAACAAACATCGCCAAGACGCTGGTGGCGGCGAATATTTTTCTTGGCATTAAGATAGTCGGCGAAATCCGCATGGACGTTCAAATGATCCGGCTCGATCATCAGCACCACCGCAATGTGCGGCGACTTTTCTAGATCCCACAGCTGAAAACTAGACAATTCATAAACAACAATGTCGGTTTTTTTAATCTTCGGCAAGACATCCAGCGCCGGCACGCCAATATTGCCGACCAGATGTACCGTTTGCCCGGCTTGCTGCAAAATCGAGGTAATCAAACTGCACGTCGTCCCCTTACCTTTCGTTCCTGTCACGCCGATAATCGGCGCCGGACATTTGTCGAAAAACTCATTGGTCGCCGACCAAATCTTGCCGCTGGTCTTGATATTACGCGGCGGCAAACTGGCCGTCCGCACCACCAAATCAGCATCGCTCAGCTGTTCGCTGAAGACATTTTTGCCAGAAATCAACTTCACGCCGTCTGGAATTGCCGGCAGTTTATCCGCCGGACGTTCATCAGCCACTACAAATTCTGCATCAGGAAATTTCTGCCGGAAATATACCAAATTTGACATACCTTCTACGCCGTAGCCAGCAATAATAATCTTCATACCGACTATTATAGCACGCACCTAACCCGCCAAAATACCGGATTTCACGCGTTGATTTGACAACAAAATCATTTATTGATATATATATTAATCTTTTGCTCCGACCAGCGAGAGATAGAACGTTTCCGTCTATCATAAGAAAGGAGGGCTGCCATGTGGTGGCTCCTCGCAGCGGTGGTTTGTACCATCAGCGGACTTCTTTTTGCTGCCTGTTTCGCTTTTGCCATCTCTGACTACGGAGATAGTAGAGAGAGATTTACCGTAGTAATGATTACTGCTATAGTGATACTGTATGCAATTGCAAATTCAATTGCATACAACAAAACCTCTGGACATGAAATCAGGGTAGCGACGTACGCCGAAGCAGCGTCAGCATACGATTTTTCTAGTGGATATGAATATCCACTAGACATAGGGAGTCGATCAATGACCGCCTCTGGCGAGGTTTCCGTCAGTGGCGGAATGTTTTCCGTCAATGCGTACGCTAAGATACAAGGCGGTAGTAGCATACTGATTGGGTTTCAGCACCGAAACGGTGCACGAGAGATCATCGAAGTTCCACTATCGAATATCGAATTTCGTATCGTCAATGACGAGACTTCATCGTCGATGGTAATTGACTTCGGTCGAATCTCAACACTAGCATACGGATACACCGCTGAGGACATACCCGATAACTGCCATCTCCACATCCGTTGGGGATGGCTAACAAACGAGTGTAGTCTTATCAAAGGCGCTAAGGTAAATTCACCCACTGACGAGGGGCTATCGGGACTTCTCCAAAAAGCCCTTGCCAGCGGTAACGCTGGTAGGTTCGTAGTTGTGAGCGTGACCGAAGCCGGGTATCGGCAGATTCTCGGCTCCGCTGGTAGCGCCACAGAGACGGAGACGGAGACGCCAACTCCGTCGCCCGCCCAACGTTGAGAGTAAAATGCTCCGCTGGGTCGGCGGCGGAGCATTTTACTTTTTATTGAAATTATTATTCTAAAACAGCTTTTCTAGCTTATTATTTAGCCGCGTCAGCGATTTCTGGTCGCTAGCGCTGACGCCAGCCAGCACCCAAGTGTTCGCGCCGATGAATTCGCGCGACGTTGCAATCATGCGCTCGCGAGTGATGTTGCGGATTGCTTCGGGCACGCGCTCATAATCCTTGACAAAGCCGTCGCCGAAATAACGCCCGCTATAGAAATTGCTAATCTGTGCGACTGTCTGCGCCCCCATCTGGTGGCGGCCTAGCGCGTAGGACTGCGCCGCCGACAATTCTTCTTCGCTAATTTTCCCATCAAGCACCGCTCGCACTTCGCCGGCGATAATATCAAATAGCCGATCCGCCGTTTCGACATTAACCTGCCCGCCAAAATCCCAGCTACTATCATAAAAACCGGCGCTGGCCTCGCTAAACATACCGTAAGCCAAACCCTTTTTACGAGCGGCACCGAAGATACGCGAGTGCATCGTGCCGGTCAAGATATGATTCAAGCACGACATTGCCTCTAACTCAGCATCATTAATTTCGCGCGGCAGCGACATGCTCCAACCAAAGGTCAGATTAGTCGCTTCCTTGCGCTTAATCAGAGTCGGGTCAGCCTTTTTCAAAACATCGCGCGGTACTGTGAAACGTTCGCCGCGCGACAACTCCCAGCTCTCAAGCATACTTTTAATCTGCTCGCGCCGGCCATCGAGCTTGCCCGCAATCACAAAGCGCATATTATCCGAGGTGTGTGTTTTTTGATGGTGGCGCTGAATATCCTCAAGCGTGATATTGTTAATCGTCCGCAAACGCTGCCAAAACGTATAAACGTCCTCGCCTAGCAGCTGCTGGACTTTCGGCCAAAGCACGCGGCCGTGATTGTTCAAATACCCCGTTAGTTCGCTGCGGACATTGCCCTTTTCAGCCTCTAGCGATTCTTGCTGAAAGCGCGGCTGGCAAATCGCCACTTGCTGCAATTCTAAAATCCGATCCCATTCAAAATCAGCGCAGTCAGCCACATACACCATTGATAAGTCGCTCGTCCAAGCATTGTGGTACGCGCCATTTTTAGTGAATTCTGCTTCGTAAGCATGCTCGCTTGGAAACTTAGCGTTTGCACCAAACGACATATGCTCCATCACATGAGCAGTTTCATAAATATTTTTGCGTCCAACATAGCGGTTGCCAGCGCGGAATTGAAACTGGAAGCTCATCACCGTTGCGCCAGGCACGTCAATAAGCAGCCCACGCGAACCATTGTCGAGCCGTACTTCTGTTACTGTGTGTTTCATCTAGCGGCTCTTTTTTCGATTCTGGCGCTTGGCCTTTTTCTTTTTACGGGCAACGTTGCGCCTATGATTAGTTTCGGCGGTCGAGGCGGCTCTTTTTATTGAACCGCCGAAATCGTGATCGCGATTCTCTTCGCCGCCAGTGATTTCGTTGACTCCATGCTCGACCGAAGTCTCGGCAAGCTTCGTCAATTCCGTTTGGTGGTCATCGTCAATTGATTCGCGGCTAATAGCGTCGGTGGCGCGCACATGATAAATAGCACGCAAAACTTCCTCGCGCAATGTCGCTTGCAAGCTATCAAATAGCTTCTGCGACTCGCTGCGGTATTCAACCAGCGGGTCGCGCTGGCCGACGCTGCGCCAGTGAATGCCTTCGCGCAAATGCTGCATATTTTCGAGGTGCTGCATCCACAGCGTATCAAGTACTTGCAGATAAACTTCGCGCTCAACCCCGCGGATTAGATCGTCGCCTAGCTCTCTTTCTTTGGCTGTATACATTTTTTGTGCGGCAGCTAACGCTTTATCGCGGCGCTGACTATCTTTTTTGATCGCGCCAATTTTTTCAATTTCATCGACCTCCAGCGGGATAATCTCTGCAAATTCTTCGACAAATTTTGGATTATTCTTGGCTGGTACCTCTGTTAATTTATTAACCATCGCCCGCAGCAAACGTTGAATCTCCGGCTTTATATTGTCGCCTTCGAGGATTTTGCGGCGCACCGTGTAAACAACTTTGCGATGGCGATTAATAACATTATCGTACTGAACAACATTTTTGCGCGTATCGAAGTTATAGCCTTCGACTCGCTTCTGCGCTGCTTCCAATGTCTTGCTGACGGCACGATTCTGGATTGCCGTTTCCTCATCGACACCTAAACGTTCTAACACATTAGCAATCCGCTCGCCCTGAAAGATACGCATCAAATCGTCCTCGGTCGAAACATAAAACTGCGTATCGCCCGGGTCTCCCTGCCGGCCGCCGCGGCCACGCAGCTGATTGTCAATCCGGCGCGATTCGTGGCGCTCTGAACCAATGACCACTAGACCGCCCAGTTCTTTAACGCCCGGCCCAAGTTTAATATCGGTGCCGCGCCCAGCAATATTAGTAGCTAGCGTAATCGCGCCCTTTTCGCCAGCATGCGAGATAATCTCTGCTTCGCGCTCGTTGTTCTTGGCATTTAGAATTTCGTACTTAATACCTTCACTATCCAAATATTTGGCGATCATTTCGTTTTTAGCGATTGAACCGGAGCCAACCAACACCGGACGGCCTTCATCGTGATATTCTTTGATCGCTTGAGCTACCGCTTTCAGCTTGCCTTTCTCGGTCTTGTAGATTAAGTCCTGATGGTCCTGGCGAGTAATCGGTTTATTCGGCGGCACCACCACTACGTCAAGCGAATAAATTTGTTGAAACTCTTCAGCCTCAGTGAAAGCAGTACCAGTCATGCCGCTAAGTTTTTTGTACAAGCGGAAGTAATTCTGGAAAGAAATTGTCGCCAGCGTCATGCTTTCCTGCAGTACTGGCACGCCTTCTTTGGCTTCAATCGCCTGGTGCAAGCCTTCGCTATAACGGTTACCTTGCTTGAGCCGACCAGTGTGCTCGTCAACGATTATCACCTCGCCGTCGTTTGTCACCACATAATCTTTGTCGCGATGAAACAGCGTTTGCGCCCGCAAAGCTTGATCCATATGGTAAACGCTGCGCACATACTCTGGTGTGTATAAGTTTTTTATACCCAGCATTTTTTGGACTTTCTCGACGCCTTCGTCAGTAAGAGCTACCTGCTTGCGCTTCTCTTCCAAGGTATAATCTTCTGGCGTCAACTTCGCCGCAATCTTGGCAAATTGATAATAGCTATCAGGGTTTTCGGCTGCTGGCGCGCTAATAATTAGCGGCGTCCGCGCTTCGTCAATCAGAATCGAGTCCACCTCATCGACAATCGCAAAATTCAAATCGCGCTGGCGCACAAGCTCGATATCGTTAACCATGTTGTCGCGCAAATAATCAAAGCCGAATTCATTATTAGTACCATAAGTAATATCTGCCTGGTAAGCTTCTTTACGGGTGCACGGACGAAGCTTCTTCATGCGCGGATCAGTATGCGCTTCATTGTCATAATTTTCGTCGTATAAGAATGAAGCCTCATTGATGATCACACCAGTCGATAAGCCTAACGCATTATAAATTTGCCCCATCCAACCAGCATCACGCTGCGCTAGATAATCATTGACAGTTACAACATGTACACCTTTGCCTTCAAGCGCATTCAAGTAGGCTGCTAGCGTCGACATCAAAGTTTTACCCTCGCCAGTCTTCAGCTCGGCCACGCTACCCTCATGCAATACCATTGAACCAATCAGCTGCACATCGTAATGGCGCTCGCCGATTGTCCGATCGGCCATCTCGCGCACCACCGCAAAAGCGTCTGGCAAAATCGTATCAAGCGTCACAGATTTCTTCTGCAAACGTTTGCGCAGAACATCGGTTTGGCCAGCCAATTCCTCGTCAGATAGTTTCTTGTATTTCGGGCCAAGCGCATTAATTTCGTCGACTTTCTTTTGTAAACGCCGCAAAATCCGCTTCTGCGGGTCACCAAAAACCTTCGTCAGCACCTTCTGTTGTGTTATCGCCATAACGTCAAATTTCCCTCACTTTCAGGTATTTTCCAAAAACTCCCCTAATTATAACTGTTTTCGGGGAGTTTTGGAAGAGGCTGCTACTAAATCGCTACTGCGTTTCGCGGTCAAAACCGCGTTTGAACCGTGCTAGTATATCGCGCCGGCCGACGTGAGCTAACAAATTTTGCTTGTACTTGCGAAGTTGCCCGGCTAGCTTGCGCTCGACTATATCAGTTGCTGCCATAACATTCATTGTCGAATCTTTGGCTTTGATAACCTGATCCGGCACGTTGATAATCACTTCGACTTCATATTTGTTGCCGTTATCGCGATTGACTTCCTCAATCTTCACCGAAGCACTCATAGTTTTGCGAGCATGCCGCGTCACTAAGCGATCTAATCTGCCGATTTTCTTGCTAATATACTTTTTCGTCGGTTCATCCAAAACGTAGCCGCCTACGCCAGTTATATCAATATCTGCAATCACTTTGACCCCTTTCGTTAAACCGATAATGTATTTTAATTATAGCATTTAGCCGCGGTGAGCGCTACCAATCGCCTCAGTAATATTCTGAAAGCCATCGCGATCGAGCAACTTAACCAGGCCTTCGTTAATTTCGCCGACAACCTGCGGCCCCTCAAACATTAGCGCCGTCACCATAGCCACCAGGCTCGCACCAGCACAAATCTTCTCGTAAGCATCCTCGGCAGTAAACACGCCGCCGACACCGATAATCACAAAACGATCGCGGTATTTGGCATAAGTTTTGAAAATTAAGCCAGTAGTAAGCTCCCGCGCCGGCTGGCCGCTGAGATTTCCCCTGATCTCGTTATCCAGCAATTTTGAATTACGCAGCGCCGAGCGGTCCTTGACTAGATTGCCAATCGTTAAGCCAGCGACCTCATGCCGATCAATTACTGCTAGCAGCTTCATAAATTCCGGCCACTTTTTGTCTGTCGGCATCTTAACGAAAATTGGCCGCGTTAAGCGCAAGTCATCTACCGCCGTCAATAATTTATCCAGCCGTGCTGGCGTCGTAAACGGCTCGCCGCCATAAGTATTCGGACAGCTAATATTGATTTCGTACAACGGCGCGCAACCAGCTGCCTCTAGCTGGCGCAAACTTTGGCAATAGTCGGCAATCGCTTCGCTATCGCTAACATTTTCGGGATTATTGGTTTTAGCAACTGACACGCTCAACGGGAAATCGCGCCACAGCCGCCGCGGATAATGCTTAATCCGTTGTATATTGCGAGCGACTCCGTTATTTGCCAAGCCGACGTTAACTACAATCGACTTCTCGCTTGGTAAGCGGCGAAACCACGGCCGCGGATTACCAGCACAAACCTGTGCAGTAGTCGAACCGCCAATTTCGAAACCTAAGCCAATCCGCTTAGCCACCGGCGGCAGGTCGAAGTTCTTGTCCAGCCCAGCTGACATTCCTAGCGGATTTTTGAATTTTAGGCCTAAAATCTCCTGCTCGAGCCGCGAATTGCGATAATTCCAGACCCGCAAAATATTCTCGCCGCGCACTCGGTGCAGTGCTCGCGCCGCTTTGATCATACCCTCATGCGCTTTGTCTGGATGTTGTCTAAAAAGCAACGGCTTAGCAAGTTTCTGATAGCCGCTGCGCGAAACTTGGCGCACCATTCGCTTCATCACAACTCCTCGCGATTACCTAGATATGGCCGCAGTACCTCTGGCACGCGCAGCTTACCGCCATCAGTCTGGTAGTTCTCGATAATTGCTACTAGCGAGCGCGCCAAGCTCACCGCTGTACCGTTTAGCGTGTGCAGTACCTGCAGCGAGCCGTCGCTGCGGCGCACGCGAATATTGAGATTACGCGCCTGAAAATCAGTACAATTCGAGCAGCTAGTCAACTCGCGATACTGGTTATCGACTGGCGACCAGTACTCGATATCATATTTTTTGGCTGCTGGCGCACCGAGGTCGCCAGCCGCGATATTCACCACATGGTACGGCACGCCTAAGTTTTGCCAAATTTCTTCCTCGATCGACAAGATTTTTTCGTGCATCTGGACTGATTGTTCTGGTGTACAAAAGATATACATTTCCAGCTTATTGAACTGGTGCACGCGGAACAGTCCGCGGCTAAACTTGCCAGCCGCACCCGCTTCTTTACGGTAGCAAGGGCTATAGCCAGCATAGAGCAGCGGCAGATTTTTCTCGTCGATGATTTCGTCAGCATGAAAGCCAGTCAGCGGCGCCTCGGCCGTGCCAATCAGCATGACGTCTTCGCCGTCGATGAAATACTCATTACTTTCCTTGTCGCTCTTCGGAGCAAAACCGGAACCGCGCGCCACTCGGCCCGACACCATATGCGGCACTGTCATCGGCGTAAATCCTTTAGAAATTAACAAATTCAGCGCATACTGATAAATCGCGTTCTCCAGCAGCATCAAATCGCCCTTGATATAGTAGAATTTCGTGCCGGCTACCTTGGCACCGCGCTCAAAATCAAGCCAACCGCGGCCAGTTGCAAAATCTAAATGATCCTCGGCAGATTGGCGCTTATCACCCCACGTTTTAATCTCCACGCTATCCGACTCACCGCCAAGCGGCACATCATCAAGTGTTATATTAGGCACCGCGTCCATTTGCGCTTGAAAATCTGCTTCGATATCGCGCAAATCGCTCTCTAGTTTCGCTAGCTCTTCTTTCAAGGCCCTGCCCTGTTCAATCAGCTCTGGCGCTGGTTTACCGCCCTTCATCTGGCCAGCGATCTCGTTCCGCCGCGTTCGCAGTTCATCGACCTGCTGCTGCAATTGCCGTCGTTGCTCATCAGTGTCTAGCAAACGAGCAATCGATACGTCATTGTAGCCTTTATTTTTTGCCGATTCCTGAACGCGATCGGCGTATTCTCGAATATAGCGAATATCTAGCATAATATTTAGTATATCATCTAGCGGTACCGTACACCATACGGGCCTACCCGATGTATCCGCAAAGAGCTATGTTATTATAATCTACTCCGTTCGCAGCGCCTCAATCGGGTCAAGTTTCGCCGCCTTGCGGCTCGGCAACCAACCAGCTACAATTGCCACCAACATCAGAGACAACACTACAACAACAGCGTCTAGCGGCTGGAAAATCAGCAAATCGTGCTTGCCTAGACCCAATGCTTTAGAAATCGCTGGGTTCGCTAGCGTACCGACGCCCCAAGCACCTAGCACGCCGATCATACCGCCCAAAAAGCCAACCCAAGCTGCTTCGTAGCGGAACAGCCGCCCGATATCACGTTTTGACGCACCCAAAGCTTTCATCAGACCAATCTGCTGCGTCCGCTCAAGCACCGAAATATACATAGTGTTAATAATCCCGAACACACTCACCACCAAAGCCAAAATACCAAAACCCATCACAATAGTTTGCAAAATATTTATGAAAGTGAAAATCATACTCTGTACATCTTTCGAAGTCATCGACGAATAGCCAGCATCCTTCAAACTGTCGCGAACTTCCTCGGGAGTTTTACCACCCGTGGCTGTCGCATTGGCAAAAATATACTTTTGATAAGCATCTGTTCCGGCAGTACTAAAGTCCGTTAATTCCTTAGCATCGCTCGAATCGATATACAGATTTGGCCGGCTAGCCATCTGGTCTGGCGATTTCTTGACAACCGCTACAATTTTGAATTGCTTATTTAGCGTCTTACCGCCAAGAAGCTCCTTGACGCCTTCTTCGCCCTTATCGATGTACGCTTTCTGAATTGTCTCAGTATCGGTCTGTTGCGGCTGCTGGTTAACTGTAATTGTTAACATCGAACCAACCATTTCTGACGCCGTTTTGCCCAGTTTCTCAGTGTAGCTCTCTGGTATAATTGCCTCGCCTGGCGCTAGCTTTGTTCCCGACTTAATCTCGCGGCCAGCTGCAGATTCTAACTGCAGGGTATTATCGCGCATCATAACTTGGGCTACATATTTCTTATCATTCTTCACGCTAAATACTACATATTTTGGCCGCAGCTGATAGTTCGGCTCAACATTTTTAAGATCTTTGCGCTGGCGCAATTTTTCAATATCACTCTGAGTAAGCGTGTCATACTCTTGGCCATAATACGACGCCGCATTAGGATTATATTCAGTTAATTCGCTTCTACCGCCTACCGCTGACCCAGCAGTAGTAACCCGCTTGTCCTTAGAAATGATTAGGCCGTTTGGATCAATATTACTGCTGATTATCCGATCAACGTATTGCCTAGCACCCTCACTAACCATCAGGCTAGCCATAATCGCGAAGCCGCCTACAGCAATAGCTACACTTGTTAAGATTGTCCGCATTTTGGCGCGGCGCAAATTACGGCCGGCTCTAGTAACGATATCAGTAGTTTTCATTATTTTTCCTCCTCTGTAAGCTTGCTAGTCGACTTATTTTTAGCAGCTGATTTCTTGGCAATAGAGTCCGATTCGATTTTACCATCTTTGATATGAATCACCCGCTGACATTTTTGCGCTAAGTCTTCATCGTGAGTCACGATAATCAACGTAGCGTTGTTTTCTTTACAATAATTAAACAACAAATCCTCAATCACTTTTGAAGTTGCCGAGTCAAGATTACCAGTCGGCTCATCAGCAAATAAGATTTGCGGGCGGCCCACAATCGCCCGAGCAATCGCCAAACGCTGTTTTTGCCCGCCTGAAAGGTCTTTGGCACGCGACTTAATCTTATCGCCCAAGTCAACCGCTTCCAGCGCTTCAATGATCCGTTTCTTGCGGCCGATTCTCGCTACGCCCGCCGTCTCTAACGCCAAACTGACATTATCGTAACAGCTCTCGCCGCCCTCAACGAAGAAACTCTGGAAGATAAAACCCATCTTCTGCGCCCGAAACCTATCGGTAGCCCGCGGCTTCAACCGCAAAATGTCCTCGCCGTCAATTAGCACCTTGCCCTTTTGCGGCTTGTCTAGCCCGGAAATTGCATGCATCAGCGTCGATTTGCCGCTGCCAGATTTACCCAGAATTGCCACGCTCGAACCCTCTTCGATATTCAGACTGACTCTATCCAGCGCCGTAAAAGCATTTTTCTTTTTACCGTATATTTTAGTAATGTTTTTGACTTCAATCATTCAGCCCTCCTGCTTATATTGCCGTTATCGCGCCAGTCATTAGTAATAACATAATTATCACGCCCAAACCGATGCGGTACCGGATAAACAACGAAAAGTCATTACCGGCGACAAATTTCAACAGCCAAGCAATCGACCAATAGCCAACCGCAAAAGCCACCGCTGTCGCCAAAATTGTTGACACCCAGCCGACGCCGCCGCCAATATATTTGTAAGCAGTCATTGCCTCTAGCAAACCTGCCGCCACCAAGGCTGGAATACCCAGGAAGAAGCTTAATTTCGTCACCGTTACCCGATCAAAACCGCGGAATAGTCCCACTGAAATCGTTGCTCCTGAGCGCGACACGCCTGGAATCAGCGCTAAACACTGCCCCAAACCAATCGCCAGCGTATCCCGCCAAGTTGTCTGCCGCTCGCCGCGCCGCACAGCGCTGCATTTGTCGGCTAGCCACATCACCAGGCTCCAACCAATCAACGCAAAAGCCACAAACCATAAACTGCGCAACACTGTCTCGACCTCATTTTTGAGAGCATAACCGATAGCTGCAATCGGCAGCGATCCAATAATAATTGCCCAGCCATATTTGTAATCAAACTGCCGCCGCGCCCGTTTCCACCACAAGCCGCGCCACCAGGCACTCATCACCCGCCAAATATCATCTCGGAAATAAATTATCGCTGCAGCGATAGCACCAATCTGAATAATAGCCGTAAAAGCCGTCAAACTCGGGTCGTTGATCCGCATACCCATCAACTTCTCGACAATCGTCAAATGCCCGGTCGACGACACTGGCAAAAACTCCGTTACTCCCTCGACAATACCTAATATGATAGCCTGCCACCATTCCATAATATTTAATAGTATAGCATTTGCAGCCGTCTCGGCAAAAATCTCAGCTATTTTTGCCTATTTTACGCTAAAAATATTGACATAAGCGTGATTTTTTGCTATAAATTGTATAGAAAGTCAGACAAAAATAAAAAGGAATAACAAAATGCCCGCGAGATCATTAGAGAGAACTGGAAGTCCACCACCGCCAGTAGGAGAACAAAGTAAGGATTTTACATTAGATAACGGATCTGTCGTACATACTGATGAGAATGGTATACCAGATTACATAGAAGTGCCGCCTGAAGGCGATGAGACGACCCCTGAATCCGATCAAGAAAGCGGCGCCGAATATGATAGCACCGAATACGAAGACGTCAAGCCCGGCCAAGAAAGTGTCGAGGATGCTGCCGAAGTGCAGGCTAACGAGACTCTGCGTACCGATGCTGAAGTTTTAGGCAATCGCTATCTTGTTAGTCGAACGATAAAAGGTGCTGGTAATACGCTACAGTGGGGCAAGGAAAGAATTGCAGCGGGCTGGAATAATGCTAAGGAGCAACCAGGCCTACTTAAAGACAAATTTATGTACGGCCTAGCCAAGAGTTCGTATGACCGGCGCAAGGCAAAGCTCGACGAGGTCGCTCATCTCAGCTACAACCACCCGCTTAAAAAATTCCGCATGAGAAAGCTTCAAAAAGCTGAAGCTCGCCTGAACAAACGCAAAGCAAATCTCGAAAGACGGCAGAATCGGATGAGCGGACGCCTAGAAACCGTCAAAAACGCCTACGAAGCACGCCGCGAGGCCACTATTGCCGAATTCTCAAAACGTCGACGTGAGGCTCTTGCTCGCAAAGAAACTCGTAGAGAATTACGCGAACAAGGCGCAGGCTGGCTTGAGGCTCGTAAAGCTGCCAAAGAGCACGTCAACTCTATACCAGAAAATCAACGCCGCCGCATCGCTAGCGCCCTTCTGAACGCCGTCGAAGCCAACAAAAACTCACAAGAGGCTAGCTGGCAAGCACGATACGCTGAGCGAGCTTCTGCTGACGCGCAAAATCGAGTTGAAATGCTTGGCCAAGAGCTTGGCCAGACCAGGGTTGATCTAGAAAACACGCGCAAGCAAGCTGGAGAGATAGCCGACATGGAGGCGAACCTCGTCACAGTCAAAGAAAATGTCGCTAAACTTCGAGAAAAAGCCGAATCGTTATCTGATGATAACGCCAATAAATTCGCAGCCATGAACGAACTTGTCAAAGCAGAAAATCAGCAGGCAGAGATGGAGCAAACAATCGCCAATCACCGACAACGCTTACATGAGTTGTGGAAGCGGCAAGGACAGCTAGCACAAGAACTGAGTCAAGCTAAAGTTAATGCCGAAAACGCCGCAAAAGAGCTCGAGAACAGAGCGCGAGCAGAAGCCGCTGCAAAAAAGAAAGCCGAAGCAGCTAAGCAAGCCAAAAGCCAGCGTGTCAACGAGACATTTGTCTAAAAAATAAGATAGAAAAAGAAAGGATAACATTATGCCAATTTTAAGCCGCAGCCTCCTCGCAGATTTAGGAATCAATCTATCAGACGAAGATTTCCAATCGCTTGCCGACCATTTTGACTCGACGCTAGAGGAACGCGTTATCAACGAAATCGTCCTCGAGCTATCGCCAGAGCAAGCCGAAGAACTATCACACATGCAAGAAGCCAGCGACGAGACTATCGTCGATTGGGTACGCGCCAATGTACCAGACTTTGCAGACATCGTGTCTGACGAAATCGATATCTTGCTCGGCGAACTAGCTGAGGATAGCGAGAAAATGGCCGCCTAAGCCAAGATACCGATAGCCTCGACAGCTCAAAAGCTATAACTTCACTTCTGGATATATCGCCCGCGTCGTTTCATCAATCTCATGACGCAGCTGTGGGAACGGTACGCCCTCGCGGGCAGTTACGCCTTCAAAGATCCAAAATACCCGCTCAGAGTAACCCCAGCCGCAAGCTGGCGGCATACCGTACTCCAACATCTCCACGAAGTCGATATCCAGCATCATCGCTTCTTCGTCGCCGGCATCGCGCATCTGTTGCTGCTCAACAAAACGATTCAGCTGATCAATCGGGTCATTCAGCTCGGAAAAACCATTGCCCAGCTCTGACCCGGCAATAATTGGCTGGAAACGCTCCACCGTCTGCGGATTGTCGGGGTTGGTCTTGGATAGCGGACTGATGAACTTCGGCGTATTCACCAACCACACCGGCCCCGCCACATCTTTACGAATATTCTTCCATAATTTATCGATACTGCGCGGAATGGAATCGGTCTTCTCCACTTCCAAGCCATGTTCTTTCAACTTGGCAGCTACCTCTTCAATCGTTGTATTATACACATCAATTCCATAGTGCTTGTTGATCACCTCGGCATAATCCCAGACTTCCCACTTGCCGCTCATATCCACCGTAAACCGGCCCAGCTGGAACTGCAGCGTGCCAAACGTTTCCTGCAGAACATATTTGTACATGTCCTCCATGAAACGCATGCCAGCTCGCCAATCCCAATACGCGGCGTACCACTCCATGGCGATATGCTCTGGCAAATGCTCATCGGAATAATTCTCATTGCGAAAACGCGGCCCGAGGTCATAAACCTTCTCAAACCCAGCACCAATCAGGCGCTTGAGCGGCAACTCGTGAGAAATACGCAGATAAAACTGCTGATTATCCAGCGCGTCCATGTGCGTCACAAATGGATTAGCGTCAGCGCCGCCAGTCGTATGCTCCAACACCGGCACATTTACCTCGGTAAAGCCGTGCTGATTCAGATAATCGCGCGTCGCCTGCCAAAACTTGCTACGGCGAACAAACCGCTGACGCACTTCTGGATTGACATTCATATCGACATAGCGGCGACGAAATCGCTCTTCTTTGTTCTCGAGCTTTTCGGGCATCGGCCGTAGCGACTTAGTTAGCAACCTTAGCTCACGCACGCCAACCGACTTTTCGCCAGTCTGTGTTGTCGTCATTACTCCGCGCGCCTCAACAAAATCACCCGTATCCAAAAGCTTCAGCTGTTTCATACCCAATACGCCGCGGCTAGCGTCCAATTCTGCCACATCATCGCGCTGCAAATATAGCTGCACCTCACCGCTCCCGTCGCGCAGTTTGATGAACGCCAGCTTACCAAAACTGCGGATTGAAGTGATGCGACCCGCCACAACCACTTCCCGGCCCGCCAGCTCATCATAATGCGCTAAAACCTCGCCGCAACCATGCGTCCGCTCCGACCGCGCCGGATACGGATCAACACCCAATTCACGCAGGGTTTCTAATTTTCGCAAACGTTCATTTCGATAATCTTGCAGTGTAGCCATAATTATTTATTATAGCACACCCCTGTTAGTAGCTACGAAATTGCTTTGATTGCGTAGATAGTCTCGCCTTTGGGTGTGTTAATAGCGGCGGTATCGCCCACTACCTTATCAATTAGTGCCACGCCCAGCGGCGATTCGTCGCTAATTTTGCCATTCAGCGGATCGGCTTCAACCGGGCCAACAACCGTATATTCAAATATTTTACCGCCAGATTCAAGCGTCACTCGACTACCCAAACTAACTTTGTGAGTGGTACCGCCCTTGATATCCTCGGCGTTCTGCAAAATATCCTCAATCTCGGCAATACGCGTCTCGACTAGGCCTTGCTCTTCGCGCGCCTGATCGTACTCGGCGTTCTCGCTCAGATCGCCATAACCGCGCGCTTCAGCGATTTTCTCGGCAATCTCGCCGCGGCGACCCTTCAAGGCAGCTAGCTCTTCTTCAAGCTCTTTTCTTCCATCCTCGGTGATCTGATATGCTTTTTTCATGAGTTTTACTCCTTTCGTTATACCGCCCGAATTTTTCTCTGTCTAGAGAAACCCCAGCCCTCCAATACAAAATACTCAGATTAGTTCAGTGTAGCAAGCAACTCATCTGCCGTCAAGAGCCGTTGTTCGCCAGTCTGACGCGTTGACACCTCCCATTTACCATCATCAAGCAAGCGATCGCTGACCGTCACCCGATACGGAATGCCCAGCAGTTCGGCATCAGCAAATTTAACCCCTGGACGCTCGTCGCGATCGTCATAGATAGTTTCGATTCCGGCAGATTGCAACTTCTGGTAGAGTTCGTCAGCTGTAGCACGCGACTGGCTGCCAATTTGCACCAGATATACTTTAGCAGGTGCAATATTTTCCGGCCAAACCAGCCCCTTGTCATCAGCAAATTTCTCAACAATTACGCCCATCACCCGAGTGATGCCGATACCGTAGCTGCCCATATAAGCGTACTGCTCTACACCCTCAGCGTCAGTAAAGACCAGGCGCATTTCCTCGGACTTTTGCGTACCGAAGTTAAAGATGTTGCCAACCTCGGCAGTTTTGACCCGTTCTAGCTCGCTGCGGTCAATACCCAGCTCCTTGACAGCGTCATCCAAAACTTCCTCGTTCACGGCAATATTTTTGCCGCGATGCAGATAAATATAATCCTCGCCAGCGTCACAAATCGTCTGAAATTCGTGGCTAAATTTGGTAAAAGCTCCGCCCGAGGCAAACGTCACATATGTCTCATCGCCGATACCAAAGCGGTCGTAACAGCGCTTATAAGCCTCGATCGCGGCGTTATAATACTTATCCAAGTCTTCTTTGCTGGCATGTACCGAGTACATATCTTTCATAACGAACTCGCGGCCGCGCATAATACCGCTTTTGGCACGTAGCTCGTTGCGCAGCTTATTCTGGAACTGGTAAACGCTAATCGGCAAATCCTTATAGCTCTTCAAATAATTACGCAGCAAATCAACAATCGGCTCTTCATGCGTCCAGCCGAAACCAACCTCAGTGCCGTCTTGCAGTTTTGATTTGAACCACACATCGACCAGTTCGTCGCTCCAGCGCCCAGTCTCCTGCCACAAGTCCTTGCTCTGCAGCGTACTCATCACCAATTCTTGGCTGTTAATTTTATTCATTTCTTCGCGGACAATTTGCTTGATATTCTCAACCACCTTTAGTCCCAGTGGCAAGTATGAATAAACACCTGCCATCGTTTTATGCACGTAAC
>JABZJV010000009.1 GCA_015257605.1 Nanosynbacter sp.
GCAGCTTGGTCGATTTCTGGCTCATATTCAGATTCATCATTCGTTGATTGTGCTGGTATGAGTCGATAATTATCGGCATACAGACTACCTTCCTGTGGTACACCTGCGCCGATCTCTGACTCAGTATGTTCAACACCGACTGGCGCTAACTTTTCCTGCGACATGCCTGTATTTGCAGCAACAAGCCTATCACGCTCATCTACCGAATATTCTGACATGATTTTAGGTCCTCCATTCTCAGGAATAATCAATACCGGCGTAATTTTTCTTTTAATACGTTTCATTGCCTCCCATATCAAACTAACCATTGAGAGTCCTTTGGCGACTTTCTCGGCATCATTAGCTGGAGGACGTTCAGTATCTCTGCGCATAAAATTTATCTATCGTCAAAGTTTCTGGATTCTGCTCGCCGCAATACTAGCTTACGCCAAATCCGCCCCAACGTGTTGCACGTATCAAGGTTCGCGTCTTGCGTAGTAAGCTCCTGAGGGTCGTCTTCGCTGGGGACAATTTTGTACACGCTACAGTCACCAATCCCACCGTTTGCGCTAGCCTGATATACGATACGATAAACGTCAGGTTCGTCTTCAGACGGATTACCATGTTTATCAAACCGGGAAAGGACAACATCTGTAGAAGCGTCACCAGGAGTCTCGCTACCGTCCGACGCAGTATAATATATCGCACTAGCTATAGCACTCAGATAATTCCGTGCGGATTCCTCGTTGTTATCAACAACTTCTCCAGTTTCTCGCACAAGTTTAATCAGTTCTCTTTTACTGCCATTATCGCCCATTTCTTTATTTACCATCCATCCGTTTCTTCATTATATGCTTTTGTTAATCCATATCTAGTTAGTGCTGCTGTTGGTGATCTGCGGCCTTTATCATCCTCAGTCTCAAAGCTGACAGCACCATCCTCATAAGTACAGCAACGAACTAGTCCGTCTAAACCGCTAAAAACTCGTTTGCCCGAAAACGCTATAGATAGCGCCGTTGCCGTACCTTGCCGCCTCTGTAAGTCTTCACTAATAGCAAGCTGCTCGACGTCTTCTCTTCGCTTAAATGGATGACATGATATCAGTATAATAGTGTCTGGGTCTAACGTTTGCATCAGCTTGCGCACGCCACCTTTATTATACCACTCATTGGGATCGGGTTTTATATGTTCTGTACACGACATATGAAATGCGTTTTCATCACCATGTCCAAACAAGATAACGGTATCAAACGTATCATCATTGATACCAGCATTTTTTAGATCTTCTGTTATTCCAGACAACGCGTCTGTATGGTTTACCTCAACAGCCAATATATCGCCAGACGTTATACTACGAATACTACGAAAAAAATCGTTGTAATCCCCGCTGTCTCCCCTGATGATAGCCGTTGCTGGATTGCCAGATTCAGTACATCCAGTCTCTAATATATGCAGAGTACCCTCCAAGACTCTCGGGTTCCAGTCAGAAAAGTGTATTATACCAAGTCTCTCGTTCAACTTATTAGCATTATCTTGCCCAATCTCACGGACAGTTTGAATATAATCATTACATACATTAATCTGTTCGTACGTACTCTTAGAAGACGAAGCAACGATCACATCCGAAGTACCGACAAGCATCATCTCACGATTTAATTTTGGCAAGCGGCCCGCGAAATACTCTTGTATCAACCAACTCCGTTTGTAGACATTAGGACGCATCTCACCGTTGTCGTCATACACCTCTGTCCTTTCTATACAATATCTAATTATCGCGCGATCAAGCTCCACTGCTTTTTCGCCTTCGCGTTCGTCAATCATTCGGCGCAGCGGTTCTGGAAAATCCTCCCGCTCTCTAGCGTCTTGCGGCCAGCGCTCTGGCGGAAAACCATGATCTGCCAGCCAGCCTACATACAAATCAAGCCCCTTCCAGCCCCTTGAACTTGAAACGTCTTCAAGCATCTCGGCCACCCGGCCGCTAATTGCGCATTCAAACTCACTAGCCACTTCCTCAGGTAAGGCTAATTCGGCACTCAGTAGTCTAGCCACATCTTCTTCACGTTTGTCATAGTCAACGTCACCATCATTAAGAGAATGCATTGAGTCAATCTGCTCCTGCATAGCATGACGCGCACTAGCTGTAAGTTTTGGCATGTGCTTATAATGTTTCCTGAAGAGCATCGTAACTATGTCTTGTACTAAAAGCGACAAAAATTCATCATAATCTCCAGATTCCAGATCAAGCCTATTATCGTTCGCTGTCAGTTCTCGTATATTAGGCATCAACTCCTCTATTGATTCGTAATTGCCACTGGCAATGGCACTTGCAAAATCAGGATAGCTATTCGGTACAAAATTGTTACCAGAACCGCTAGTATCAATGCGAAAAGTCCAATTATTCTCAATCTTTTCAATTATCTGCAGAGTTTTCTCATCAAGTTTTTCCTCGCTAGCATCAGGATAATCAACGCCAGCTCTGTCGCTGCTGCTCGGCTGCATAGTTTCGGCGCCGCGATTAGTACCGCGGTCAGCGCGTAAACCTTTAGTAACCAGCCTAGTCACAGCACTCCCGAATCTTCGCAGGGCACTTTCTTCTCTAGTAGTTTCAGGTCCCGGCGAGCGGAGCTTTTCGCCGTCGGTGGTAGTCGTTTCAGTCATGTTTATTTATCTTATTCCTCTTTTATCATAGCACAATATAGTAAAAATGTCAACAAAAGCAACCTTCCGCCTTGCGCGACCAAATCAAAACGCTCGCTTTTAAGCGGGCGTTTTGATTTGCCGGTTAACCTATATTTTTATTATTTTGTTTTATCCCAACCACGTTTTACATAATCAACCACTTTGTCTACTTCTTCCACTGCGTGTTCACCTGTAAAAACATTTCCTATTTCACCGCTATCTTCGTATCCCTTTGCACCAGATTTTGGTTTTACTCTAAAGCTCCATTTATCATCGCCGCCAGTAAGAGCATTATGCTTTAACGTTTCAGGCGTCAGCTCGCCGTCTTCATTAGCGTCGTAAAGCGACGAAATCTCGCTGATGCTAACATCAACTCTTTTCATGAACTCATCAACCTCGTCTCTGGTTAATTTGCCGTCAGCTACTAGATTATTGTAATCTTGAGGGTTATTAGATTTAAACGTAAATTTTGTCTCTGATGTTTTTCCTTTATCATACACACTTCTGTTGACATTATTCTCTACATTGATTGCGACATATGTACCTGGATTCTCAGTCTCACCAGTCATCGGATTTGGAATAGGTTCATTTATGTTATACGTAAAAAAAGTCCACAGAATTGTCTTGTCTATCGCTATAACTAGAATAGCTGCCGTCCCTGCTAGTATAGCGAGGATCTTCTCCTTCAAATTCACTAATTTTACCCGAAACAACCTCGGCTGCTATACTTGTTGCTTCGCGCATTTGCTCATCGCTCATCGCAGGCTTATGTGCTTCATGCCAAATACCAACGATTATCTAGCCATTACAATCCTTGAATACCCTGCTAGCAAAGTTTAATACTTTCACCCTCTAGTTTTGTGGTCAAAATCGCAATTATGCTATGATACTAGAATGCATATTGCTATTCAAGGCCAAGCTGGCTCGTTTCACAACCAAGCCGCCCGCCAATGGTACGGAGCTAGTGCCAAACTCATCCCCTGTACAACGTTTAGCGAAGTTTTCGCCGCCTACGACGACGGTAGCGCCGACGCAATCGTTACAGCGGTCGAAAACACCCTATTTGGCAGCATTAACGAAGTTTACCGTTATATCGAGGAATGCAGTGCGCCGATCGTCGGCGAAATCAAGCTGCCTGTCGAGCAAATGCTAATCGGTCTACCAGACGCCAAAATCAGCGATATTACTGAGGTTTATTCTCACCCGGTAGCTCTTTCTCAATGCCGCTATTTCTTGCAGGAACACCTACCGCAGGCAACACCTATTGAATTTTTTGATACCGCTGGCGCCGTCGAATTTATCAAGCAAAACGGCTCCCAGCACTGCGCCGCTATCGCCAGCCAAACTGCTGCTGAATTATATAATTTGCCAATACTACAGCGTTCCATCCACGACAATCCCGATAATATCACCCGCTTTTTGGTAATTGAACCGTCTAATGCGCCTGCTGACGCTAATCGTGCTTCTCTGGTCATCACCACCGACCATCAGCCTGGCGCCCTCGTCGAGGTATTACAGATATTCGCCAAGCGCCGTATCAATCTCGCCAAATTACAATCGCAGCCAATCGTCGGTCAGCCTTGGAAATATAAGTTTTTTATTGTCGTCGACTGCGCTGGACAACCGCTTTATCAGGCTATCCGCGACATTGAGCGCAGTAATCACGAGGTTACTGTCCTCGGCGAATATGTTGGCGCCTAGTAATCCTAGAAATCACCGCCAGCGCTAATCTCATCCACACTAGATATCAATACCTCGCGTGGCCGCGAACCATCCGCTGGCCCGATAATACCTTGCTCTTCCATTTCTTCAATAATCCGCGCTGCTCGCGAGTACCCAATTCGTAGCTTGCGCTGCAATAGCGACGTCGAGGCTTTGCGCATCTCAACGACGACTCGCACTGCGTCTTTGAACATATCATCGCTACCATTACTACCGAAATCCATCACCACGCCGCCTTTACCGTTCAATTGCACTGGCTGGCTAACGATTTCATCATTGTACTGCGGCGGCGCCTGCATCCGCAGCTGATCAGTAATTTTGTTCACCTCGCTGTCCATCACCCAAGCGCCCTGAATACGCTTCGGCTTCGGCATACTAGCAGTTTTGATCAGCATGTCTCCTTGGCCCAGCAATTTCTCGGCGCCAGCCTGGTCGAGAATTGTCTGGCTATCGGTCTGGCTGGCCACTGTAAAGGCAATTCGCGCCGGCACATTTGCCTTGATGAGACCGGTAATCACATCAACGCTCGGACGCTGCGTCGCTAGCACCAGATGAATACCAACCGCTCGCGCCTTCTGCGCCAAACGAACAATTAAGCCCTCGACATCGCGCTTAGCTACCATCATCAGATCAGCCATCTCGTCAATCACAATCACAATATACGGCATGGTACCCTCATCGACTTGCTGTACATTGCCCTTTTCATCAGCAACGCCGATTTTCTTGCCTTTTGCTTTAGCGCGCTCATTATATGTTTTGATATCGCGTACTCGTTCCTCGGCCAGCAAGCTATAGCGACGTTCCATTTCGTTAACCGCCCATTTCAGCGCGCTCATTGTCTTTTCTGGCTCAACAATCACTGGCGTCAACAGGTGTGGAATATCCTGATACGGCGCCATCTCGACCTGCTTCGGGTCGACAAGAATCAGCTTCATGTCGCTCGGCGCGTTACGATACAGCAAACTGCTTAGCAGCGTATTAATCATTACCGATTTACCTGATCCAGTTTGACCAGCCACCAGCAAGTGCGGCATTTTGTTAAGCTCGCCGACAAACGGCAGTCCTGAAATGTCTTTACCAATCGCAAAACTCAGCGGCTCTTTGCGGCGGCGCCATTCAGCGCTTTCTAAAATTGAACGGATACGCACGTCGGCCGCTTTCTTGTTTGGCACTTCGATACCGACAGCTTTTTTACCTGGAATCGGCGCCTCCATGCGCAAGCTCGACGCTGCCAGATTCAGCGCAATATTGGTTTCTAGCGCTGTAATTTTACTCAGCTTGATGCCCGCCGGCGGACGCAGCGTATACTGAGTCACTTTCGGGCCGATATTAGCACCTTCCATATCGACATTAATGTTAAATTCACGCAAAGTATCTTGAATAATGCGCGCATTCTGCTTGATATCGCCCGCATCAGCCGGCGCTTCCTTCTTCTCTAGCAAATCAAGGCTCGGAAATTGCCAGTTCGGGTCGCTAACCGCCAACATCGCCATTTTGTCGTCGCGGTCTGCTTCGGACTTTTTAGCCTGCGACTTAGCTTTAAGCTTAGCACTTTGCTTGCTATCATCTTGCGACACTGTCGGCACGCCTTCATTAAGCTTGAAATCATCCATCTTGCCGTGATCATCTTCGGCAGCTTTGCGCATAACCTGGACATTAGCTTCGTTATCTGCCTTTTCGTTGCTAGCTACTGCTGTCTTGAACATCCCTGCGATATCGCTAAACCGCATTTGCAACACAAACAAGAGCGTAATCGCAATCAGCAAAATATAAATAAAAACACCGACTGGTATATTGACCAGTGACAAGACGACCGAATTCAAACCATCGCCAACAACACCGCCAGTCGACGGCGCACCCTTTTCGCGAAACAGCCCGAATAAGCCGCTGAACCAAATAACTATCAAAATCGAGGCAAATTTCATGACTGCTGGCAATCGGTTGTTTTCGGCGCCAAATATTCTAACAGCTACATATAAACCGACAACTGGCACTATATAAACCGCCCAGCCAATCGTTCGCTTAGACACTTCTAGCATTTGATTAAGTAATGGACCGCCCGCACCGAACCACGATACCACCAGCAATGCCGATAGCGCCATCAATAGCACCGCCGCAACTTGCGGCCAAAACCCCGAGGGTACTTCATGCTGCGGCGCTGGCGCTTTCGCTGCTTTGCTAGCGCGCGCCGCACGGGTTGTTTTAGTCGATTTTCGAGTTCGCGTCGTCTTTTTCTTTACCATAACCGTTACCTATTGTACTCTGTTTATATCTAAAAGGGTATACTACTATTGTAGCATAAATTACTACAAAAAGCAATAGCGCTATCTGTTAGTACGAGCGACTATCTGAGCGGTCGCGCGGCACTACTGTCTCGGTATCAGGAGTCTGTTTGCGCGGGAAACGCTTACCTGACGGCTGCGGCATCAACGGCTGGCCAGCAGATTTAGCTTGCGGGGCGCGGCCGTGCGCTTTCGCTGCACCGCCAACTTCATTAACCACTGGAATGACAATCGGTGTTCGCCGCGTCTGATCATACAAAATATGCGTTACTTCGTCTTTGATTTCTTTTTTGACCACCTCTATGTCATATTTACCAGAGAAACTACGCGCCGCTTTCTGCTTGAGATATTGGCGGATCATTCCCATTAATTCCTCGTTGTCGCGCATGTAAATAAATCCGCGGCTGATAATGTCTGGACTAGTCAAGAGTCGTCCCGTACCGCGCTGAACCGTCAATATGACTATAAATATACCTTCTTGACTCATGTGGATACGGTCTTTGAGCACCACTTCGCTGACTACCGCGCCGGCATCATCATACATCGTACCGCCAGAGTGAACAATGCGGCCAATTTTGTGCGCGCCATCGCTAGTAAACTCAATGATATCGCCCGGATCGCAAACAAATATATTTTGCCGCGGTATACCGCATTCTTTCTCGGCTAAGCGTGCATTGTGCACTAGCATATGGAACTCGCCGTGATTTGGCAGATAATACTTCGGTTTGACCGCATTAATCACCCGCACGTGGTCATCGTAATAGCCGTGACCCGATAGGTGCAGCGGCCCGATACCAGTCAGGTGTGTTTTGCCATTTTGGATAATCTCGCCGCCCTCGCGCATCAGGCCATCAACCGTCCGCACTACGTATTTTTCATTGCCAGGAATTGGATTCGAGCTCAGCACTACCACATCCGAACCCTTAATTTTAACGTATTTGTGCGCCCCTGTCGCCATCCGATTGAGCACCGCATTGAACTCGCCTTGGCTGCCAGTACAGACGATTGTTATCTTGTTATCAGGCAATTTTATCAAATCTTCCATCTTAACGACGGTGTCTTTCGGAACTTTAATCACGCCCGAACGCAACGCCACTTCTAGGTTCTGAATCATACTAAACCCAGCAAACGCCACTTTGCGGTCATGCTTTTTCGCTTCCTCGAGAAGTAGCTGAATTCGATGCAGCTGGCTAGAAAAGCTACTGACAATAATCCGGCTCTTCGACCATTTATCCATCACCTCGCCCATGCTATGCTGAATGTCAAATTCGCCGTGCGTATGCGTACCGTCGCTTTCACAGTTAGTCGACTCGTTCATAAACAGCAAAAAGCCTTCTTTTTCGGCAATTTCGTTAATCCGGTTGAAATCGAATTTCTTGCCATCGACCGGATTTTCTTCAATACGCCAGTCGCCGCTCGAGAGGATATTACCAACTGGCGTGCGCACTACCACGGCTGCCGCATCCGGAATCGAGTGATTGACACGTACTAGTTCAATACTAAATGAATCACAAAGTTGTACAGTATCATGATTTTCTGGATTTAATTCATGGTATTCTGGCGTGAAAGTGCCATCTGTCTCTTCCATCGTCCGCTGCAGCATGCCAAGCGTGAACTTCGTGCCATAAACTGGTGCTGGCAATTTCGGGATGATATGCCGGAATGCACCAATGTGGTCGAGATGGCCGTGCGTAAAGACGTGCGCTCGAATCCGATGCTTATTTTCTTCCAGCCACTGAGTATCAGGAATTATATAATTTATACCCGGATAATCGCTGCCTGGGAACAAGAACCCCATATCAATGACGATGATATCGTTGTCGTATTCAATCGCCGTCATGTTCTTGCCGATACCCATCTCGCCAACACCGCCAATCGGAATCACCTTCAGTGTTGGCCGCGGCGCCCGCGGACGTTTCGGCTGGTCCTTCAAGCTAAATTGCTTGCCGCCATAGCCGTTATATACCGACTTGTTGACCGGCACATTAATCAGATGTTGACTAGCCTGTGCATTCACGCCCTCTGACACCCGACGCTGTGCCCGAAAGACTTCGCCTTTACGCGTAGTTGTCGCGTTCAGCACTGTATTAGTTGATTTTTGTTTAGCCTGCAAAGGGCGCTTACTCGTGTCATCGCCTTTTGGGTTTGCCAGTCGCCGCTGACCCATATTGTTATACTCCTTTTTTATTACAATAATCTAAAAACCAGGTAGAGAGGTGTTATTTTACTCGCTAGAAATCCCTCTCGTTAGTAGCTTTATTTTAGCAAACTGCCCGTATTTTGTCAAAAATGACCCTACACCAACCAAAATGCCAGCGCCGTTTCCCCAAAGACGCTGGCATTTTCTAAAAGCTTCAAAGAGGATTAATCGTCGCCATCCACCGAAGTATGAGCAAACTTACGCTTGCCGCGGTAGATGAAGAAGCCGATCATCAGCAGATTAGCCGCCAGCAAGAAGCCCGCTAGCACCCACATGCTATCGCTATAGAACGAACTGCCTAAGCCTCCCGAAATAGCCTGACGCAACGCCCGGATAGAATAAGTCATCGGCACCAGCGGATTGACCGCTTGGAAAAAGTCGTTGGCTGTTTGAATCGGGAACGTCCCCTCGCTTGACCCCAGCTGCAATACTAATAGTACCATCGCTAGGAAGCGTCCTGGATTGTCCAGCACAATTACCAGGAGCGACACGATTGACATATAGACAAACGACGTCAAATAAATCGCCCCGATGAAATTCACTGGATGGTCTGGCACTAGACCCAGGCAGTAAACCATGATCAGCATCAAAATTGTTGCCTGAACGAAAGCCGCCATACCAGTAACCGAAGCTTTAGCCAGCCACCAGCGAAAGGCGTTTTCTTGTTCGGCAAAAGTTTTGCGGATTGGATAAATAATATTCAGAGCAATCGCCCCGACAAACAAGCTCAGCGACAATACGTACGGCGCCAGCGCGTAGCCGTAGTTTGGCACGTCACCCTGCTTGGTCGTTTCCGACTTCACTGGATTAGCCATTTGCTGCTGGGTGGCTGCGCCAGTTGGTTGTATTTTGAGTTGCCGGGAAGCATCCGCTAGCTTCGTAGCCAGAGTATCCACGCCGCCCGCCAATTGCGAGGTGCCATTCGTTAATACACCAGAGCGGCTATCTAACAGTCGCGCGCCGTTCGCTAACTGTTGGCTGCCAGTTTGCGCTTGCGCCAGACCGTTTATTAGCGATGTCGAGCCGGCCAGCAACTGATTATTTGCTGCTCTGACGCTGTTATAACCATTAAGAGCAGTGATTGCATTCGGCGCCAGCTGGTTAACGCCGTTGTTCAGCGTAGAAACACCGGTTTGCAATTGTGCTTGCTGTGTTGACAGACTTTGAGTAAGCGTCTGCAAATCTTTAAGCAGCGCAGCTGCTTGGACGCTAATCGTTTGCGTTTTATTAAGTGCCCGGGAAAGCTGGTTAATTTGCGGCAAAGTTATGGTTGTCGAACCGCCAGAACTTACTGCATCATGTCCTAATGTTTGCAGCGTCCCGCCTGCTGCCGTCAAATCCGCTGCTGCAGTTTGCATAGTTTGCGCCAAAATTTGCGCTTCGCTCTGCACTTTGCTCTGCTGATTAACAAGCGTCGGCGATGGATTATACACGCTGGTATTTAATTGATTAAGGCCTGCCTGCAACTGTTTCATACCGTTTGTTAACTGCGCAACTTGCGATTCGCTTGGCAAACCGTTCGACAATTGGCCCAAGCCTGCCTGCAATTGGCGCGATCCATCGCCGAGCCGCACTAATCCATTAGCCATCGCCCGCTGATTTACCGCCAATTGCCTGACGCCGCCAGTATACGTCTGCGCGCCCGCTTGCAGCTGCGTCAAACCGCCGTGCAGTTTAGCTGCGCCGCCCGCTGCTGTCTCCAGACCATCGCCGAGCTTATCTACATTTTCCAACACGCCCTTAGCGTACGCCTGAGTAATTTGCTCAGCCACCGACGTTTTGACTTTCTCAGCCGCTTGATTACTGACCAGCGAACCGATATAGTTCTTGGCTGGCGTAGTCGTGTAGCGAATCACCGCTTGCTGCGGTTGAGTAGCAGTAATCGACGCCGCTTTTGCCGAAAAATCCGTCGGCACAGTCACCACCGCATAGAAATGCCCGCTATTGACCCCATCATCAGCCTGCTGTTTATTCATAAATTCCCAGCCCAAATCATGGTTATTTTTAAGTTTTTGTTCAACCGATTGCCCGATATTGACCGTTTGACCGTTCAGCTGCGCGCCTTTGTCCTCATTGACAAATGCCACCGGCAAATTTTTCACCTGCCCATATGGATCCCAGATTGAACCCAAGAAAAAACCGCTGTACATAATCGGAATAAAGGAAATAACCGCCATCGACAGCAGTAATATTTTGTTTTTAAAGAGATGCTGCCACTCAGCTCGCACCATATTGACGCGGCGCCTGCTTGACAGCCGTTTTAATTTTTCAACCATGCATTACCTCCTTGACAACGTCTGCTAGCGTTGTCGTTTTTAGATATTCGCTCCACTTCTCTTGCGCCTCGGAAAAGACTTTTTCAATCATATTCATGCCAATTTCCACCTGGCGAGGCCGCGACGCAAACACTCTTTCGACAATTCCTTGAGGCTGGAAAAACGGCGCTTCGCCTTCAATCGCCAGCACCACATCATGCAGCGTCACTTGGCCCATTTCCCGCGCCAAAATGAAACCGCCGCCAGCGCCCTGCGTCGAGGTAATCAACCGCGCCACCACCAGCTTGCGGCTAATTTTCTTCAGATAGGTCGGCGATACTGCCATCTTTTCTGCCAAAGCATCGTTGGTTATCGGCGCTTTTCGCTGCGGATCAGCTAAAATTGCCATAATACAGCAGGCTTGTTCGACAGCTCCCGATAGTTTCATATTAGTCCTTCCGTAAATTAGATATAGTGGATATCGATTATCCACTATACTACGGCTGCTTAATTTTGGCAAGAGTTTTTATAAAATTATCTGAATTGCTAGTATACCAACTTACGATTCAGGATTATTCTGCTGCACAAACGCCGCCGCCCGCATAAAATCATCAATTAGCGTCTGGCGCATGCCGCCATTGTATAGCGCCGCCGCCGGATGATACAGCGGAATTACCACGAATTCCAGCTCATGCAAACGCACCCGCCGCGGCCGTCCGTGGTCCTGGCTAATCCTTAATCCAGGGATAAAACCGCCGCCGCTGTGCCGCCCCAATGTTAACACCGCTTTTGGCTGAATAATTTCTAATTGCCGCATTAAATACGGCCAAAACTGGCGCTTCTCTTCTGGCAGCGGATCGCGGTTATTCGGCGGCCGATACTTCACAATGTTGGTAATATAAACGTCCGGGCGCTGCAAACCAGCTGCCGCCAGCATCTCGTCGAGGAATTTCCCCGCTGCGCCGACGAATGGTTTACCTTGTAAATCTTCATTCTTGCCTGGTGCTTCGCCGATAAATACAATATTAGCATCAGCATTGCCATCGCCCATCACCAGCTGCGTTGCTTGAGCCGCCAATTCCGAACAAATCCCAGCTTCGATGATTTCCGCTGCCAAGGCGTCTAATTCAGCTTGCTTATCCATAATTACATTTTACCAAAATAGTACCCTCTACTGATGCAGAGGGTACTACCGGCGCGGCGAATATTAACGCAGCGCAGTTAATTTTTGATTGACAACGCTTGAAAAGTCGTTGTAGTACCGATCCATACCGCTATCAGTAACTTTGCGGCTGGCGTTAGTAATTAACGTATAGCCGGTAGTTGACGGTTCGGTTGGACGGCGCGGTCGAGCGCTGAAATTACCGCTGGTATAGGCTCTAGCGTATTCGACATAGTATTTCTTCAGCGAAGTGTAGTAATCGCTCCACTCCTTGCCAAAGCTAGCCACGTTGCTATTGTCCGATTTGCTCAGTTTCTGCATCAGAGATGTGCAATCGCCGTATTTTTGGTCAACTTCTTTGTCGACTTCATCTGGTTTCTTGCTTATATGGCCAAGATAAAATACGTTATCGCATTTTTTTCTGACTTCGCTATAAACCTCCACGTACTGCGACAAGCCTTCCATTTCGGGTTTAGCGACGTCGTAAGCTTTCTTGTATTTGTCGTAAGCTTCTTTGACATCTTTATCGTGCATAATCTTAGATTTCGACAATTTGTCGTTTAACTCGTCGCGGCTCTTGATAGCGCTATTAACCGTTTCTTTGTAGGCTTCTGGATTACGTACAGATGAATACTGCAAACTGTTCAATTTCGAGCTTTCATCATTCATCCACGAAACGGCTTGACGGTAATCTTCCTTGCTCGGCCCCATATTGAGCAGCAAAACAACCACTATTACGATAATCATCAGTAAAAATCCAACAGAACCGCCAATTATTCCCCACAAAGCCCCCTTACTAAGACCTTTTTTAACCGGCATTTGCGGCGGCATCGCTGGCTGCTGTTGCATAGGCGGCGCAGACATTGGAGCTGGCTGCTGCGCAGGCGGCATTGGCTGCGGCGATTCAGGTGGTTGCGGTTGATTGTTCATAGACTTCCCCTCTTTTATAAGTGTATCTCTATTAAGTATAGCAAAATTTAAGCTGTCTCGTACAGTATTTGTTTACGTAGAAATATTATCGCTGTTCAATTCCCTTCATTGTCAAGCTAAGGCGCCCGCGGTTATCAATTTCTGTTAACTTAACACGTACCGTTTGACCCTCTTTCAAGACATCAGTTACTTTGCCGACTCGTTTATCTGATAGTTGTGAAATATGCAACATCCCGTCAATCCCCGGCAGAATATTCACGAAGGCCCCGAAATCTTTGATGCTGACGACCTTGCCTTGGTAGATTTTGTCAACTTCTGGCTCTTCGACCAGGCTCTTGATCCAGTTTAGCGCCTTCTCAATTGATTCGCCGTTCGGACTGGCGATGGTAATCAAGCCGTCTTCCTTAATATCAACCTCGGCACCAGTCTCGCTGGTAATTTTATTAATCACCTCTCCGCCCTTGCCGATGACCGCGCCGATTTTATCTGGATCAATTTTTAGCTTTTCAATCCGCGGCGCGTACGGACTGAGTGTCTCCCGCGGCTCTGGCAAAATACTTAGCATATGGTCAAGGATAAATGCCCGGCCAGTCTTACTCTGTTCAATCGCTTGGCGCAGCACTGCAACCGGCAAGCCATGCACCTTCATATCCATCTGTAGTGCCGTGATGCCCTTGGCTGTACCAGTCACCTTGAAATCCATATCGCCGGCAAAGTCCTCAGCATCGGCAATATCGCTCAATACGTACGGTGTATCACCGTCCATCATTAGACCCATAGCAATACCGCTAACCGGCGCCGAGAGAGGCACGCCAGCGTCCATCAACGCCAGACAGCTCGAACAGGTTGCTGCCATCGACGTCGAACCGTTCTGGCTCATAATTTCGGTGACGCTGCGAATGGCGTATGGGAAGTCTTCTTCGCTCGGCAACACCGGCGTCAAGGCTCGCTCCGCCAAGTAGCCGTGGCCAATCTCGCGCCGGCCCGGGCTGCCCATCCGCTTAACCTCGCCAACCGTATAGCCTGGCGCATTGTAATGATGCATATAGCGCCGCTCGCCGTCGTTGACCTCCATGGTATCAACCAGCTGGGCGTAACTCAGCGGCGCCAGGGTGACAATATTCATACCCTGCGTCACACCGCGAGTAAACAGGCTCGAGCCATGCGCTCGCGGCAGCAAACCGACTTCTGAGCTCAAGGGACGAATTTCCGTCAAAGCACGGCCATCCGGGCGCTTGCCGTCCTCGACGATACCGCGGCGCACATCTTTATGCAGCGCTAAGGTAAATGCTTCATCGTACTCATCACGCACCTCATCGTACTCCTCAGCATTCAAACCCAACTTTTCGGCCATCGCTTCGTGGAATGCCCAGCGAATCTCGTTAACTACTTCGTTGCGCTCCGGGTACGGCCGGCGAATTTTCTCGCCCAGCTTGCCATCAACCCACTCGTCGGCCGTCTGCTGAATTGCTCCATCGGGTAAGACTAATTCATATTCTCGTGCGGCTGGCGCCACTTTAGCTGCCAACTCTCGCTGCAAGGCAATCGCCGGCTGCATCATCTGGTGCGCCCAGGCCATCGCGTCGACAATCACCTCTTCTGATACTTCCTTAGCACCAGCCTCCACCATGGTGATGCCGCTGGCAATACCGGCCACCACTAGGTCCAAATCAGATTGCTGGCGCTCCTCGGGCGTCAAAAAGGCCTTAAACTCGCCATTCACTCGGCCTACCCGCAAGCCCGCCACCGGACCGTCAAACGGCGTCCCGGTCAGCATCAAGGCGCTCGATGCTGCAATCATCGCCACCACGTCCGGGCGGAAATCCGGATCCATACTCAGCACCGTCGCCACAACCTGCACTTCTTGGCGGTAGCCCTTTGGAAACAGCGGCCGAATCGGGCGGTCGATTAACCGGCCGATCAGCACCGCTTCGTCGCTGGGGCGGCCCTCGCGCTTAATAAACCGCGAGCCAGAAATTTTGCCCGCCGCATAAAACCGTTCTTCATAATCAATCGACAGCGGAAAATAATCCAGCTGCACCGGCCGGCTGCCCACCTGGGCACTGCCCAAGACCACCGTATCGCCGTAGCGAACCAGCACACTACCAGTCGTCCGAAAACCAACGCGGTTGACCTCAATGCTCAACGGCCGGCCGCACAGCTCGGTGGTAACGCTAAAAATCTCCTTGCCGCTCGGGTTAATAATACTCATAAAAGAGCTCCTTTCTTCGCGGCAAGTAACAGGGATGAAAATTCGTCTTGGCTAGGCTTGGCGATTCAAAGCCGTGCGCCGCAAATTCTCGTTTCTATCACTTCCGCGTTAACAATAACTACTTTATTATAGCAGACAACAAAGGTTATTTCATCTATATCACGTCATGCTATTGCTTTTTTATCATGTTTATGCTATAATAGAAAAATGAGCACGCTTCCTATAGTTCAGCTAAGGCGCCGCCAAGACTTCTGGCAAAAAAGCCAAGAGACCGCGAGAGAATTACGGCGAGAAGCGCATACGATCGATCCAGAACGTCCGCAGCGCGGTATCGGGCGAGCTGCGCACAATCTATTGCAATTAATGCAACAAGTTGAACACCCAACTGCTGAAACTAACCAGCAAAAAGAGTTCTACATTCTCTACGGCACCTATCGCGACTGGATTGCTGCCGTAACTGCCGAAAAAACAGCTAGAGACTCAAATAGGAGACTTTCTCCTAAAGATCACGAAAAAATTGTTAGTGTGCATTCTTCATTCAACGACTCGCTGCGCGAAATTTTTAACCGCTGGGGCACTACTATCACGCCAGCTGATATAATGCAGATTCTAAATAATTTTATCCCTATAGCCGACAAACCCCACTACCGCAAAAAAATGGAAACAAGCATAAAAGGTGTACGTACAGAATTACTAGCTGAGCTAGCTCTCGAAAACATGGGCTTTGAAGTGATCCGTGCGACTACCGAACAAGACAAGAAAGGTATTGATTATCTTATAACTGACAGCCAAGGAAAGCAGACAGCGATAGATATTAAATCTTCAAGATTTAAAGCGAACAAAACCAATGATCGAAACGCTAAGTATTATAATGACGGTACTATAGCTATCTGTCCATTTTCGCCCGAAACCCTCGAAAGTATTCATACGGTTTTGCCTGCCGATCCATACGGGCAAATGCTGGGACCTTCAAAGGAAATGCTTAAAAACCTATACGATTCTGGTGTTGTAGATAACGATGAATATGCTAGAATTAAGTATAAATTAAACGAGCAGATAGCAGATATGCATGAACGAAATAGCAATCCAACGCGCACAGGGAAGAAATTAACTCATGTCTAGCGAAACTGGCTCCTTAGAAAGAGGCGACTCAGCAGACTCATGGCTTACTCAATACGATCTGGTTAATCCAAAAAAGGCGTATGAAGACATTACCAACTCAATCCAGAACGGAGAAAATGTTAAACTGGCAGCGAGAGTGTCTGCTGGTATAGGGGAAATATCAGTTAGAGACGCTACTACTCAAGTTGAAGTTGAAGTTTTATTTAATGGGCTCGACCGAGTAGAGGCAGATGGATTGTTCGGGGATGACTCGCCTCAGATCGAGGCTAGAGGTGTGACTAATCATTCCGATCCTCTAGGTTCGAATGGCGGCAATAAACAAGATCTAACCGTCGTTATCAAGCTAAGCGGCGATAATAAGATTAGCTCCGGACACTTTTTCCTGGCAACCAAAGAATATCCTTGATATTATATCTTAATGCTAGCCCCTGCTAAATTAAGCTAATCGCAAACCATTCAAATCCAATCAACAAGGAGGCCTAATGCCACAAACCGAAAATCTATACGCTGGGCGGCGCATTAATGTCCGCGCTATTATTTACCGCGAAGGAAAAATACTCGCCGTCAAACATCGCCGCGGCGACCAAGCGGCTCCTTATTACGCCGTACCAGGCGGCGGTCTCGACCCGCGCGAGTCGCTAACTGAATGTTTAATCCGCGAATTACGCGAAGAAACTGGCGTGACCGCCAAACCTGGCAAACTGCTATTCATTCAGCAATTCCCATCATCGCGGGCTGGCTACGAAGAGGAATTAGAGTTCTTTTTCGCGGTCGATAATCCTAATGACTTTACCGATATTGACATTAGCCAAACAACGCATGGCGCTCAAGAATTAGCCGTTTGCGAATACATCGACCCGTCGCAACATGTTCTTTACCCAGAGTTTCTACAAAGCACAGATATCGCGCTATACATCAACGGCGACCAGCCGGTTCTCGTCGTCGATAATTTCAACGAGCAGCACCAACAACTACTCTAGCGTCACGTTTTGCCGCGCCCAATCAACTGCCGCCTGCGCCCGTTTGCGCGCCTCCAGGCTTTTTCGTGGCGGGCGATCATCACCCCACCACTGCCGCCACGCCCAATCTGCCGGGTTGAGACATTCCAGGCAATCCATGTGGCGTAATTTACCATTCACAAACTCTTCATTGCGTTCGGTATAGACAAGTTCGTAGCCGCACTTCTCAAGCGCTCGCCAACTCGCCGCGTTGCCGTGAATAACCGCCGACTTGATCCGGTGTAAACCTAGATTTTCGAAAGCATACCAGGTTCGTGCCCGGTGGCAAGCACTAGCAATCCCCTGGCCCCAATATTTTTTATCGGCAATAACTATACCACTTGTCGCATAATGAACGTGATCTTTGGTTATCTCGGTAAGCGCTGTGTTGCCGATCAGCTGGCGCTTGTCACCATCTATAACCCAAATACCCCAGTTTAGGCTGGTTTTGTTCTTGATCATTTCATCATACCAGGACTGCTCGGTCTCGATTGTCTGCGCTCGGTGCGCTGATAAGTACTGTGTTACCGTGCCGCGCGCAAAACCCTCGACAAACACCGCTAGATTATCGCGCGCAAACGGCGCCAGTTCAACCGATAAGCCCCTATCGGTTGTTAATTTCATCATCGGCCCAAACGCCATTGCGCACTCCTTTCGCTTACTTGTGTCTATATTATACACAATTGCGAAGTTTTAGTACACGAATAGTGATGAACTACAAACTGTCAATGATATTCTGTAGATCTCTGCGAGCTCTGCCAGCAAATTGCTGCAAAGCAGAGCCGCTGCCTGGTCTGGTTTGCCATATTGGCGACTGCGGGTTAGCTTTTCTCACTAAGTCAGACATTGCTCGAAGAGTTTTTGCATCAACATTTAGTCCGCCTTTAGCTTTTAACCTATCGGCTAACTCTGCCCTAACATCTTGGTCAAGAAATCCGCCATAAGCCCTCAAGAAGTCTCCCGCCCATTTGTTAGCTTTCTCTTGGTTGAAAGGTTGGCGCTCGTCAGGTTGTTTCGTACTTTGCTCTTCAGCGGCCTGTTTTCCGTCTGACTTCGATACGTCTGCTTTAGATTCTACCGTATTTTTTTGATTGCCGTCTGATTGAGCTTCGACTGGCGATGTCTTATCTTCTGCAGGCTGTGTGACCTGTTCTGCCGGATTTTTCTCTGCGGCGCGATCACTTGTGGCAGGTTTAGCTTCTGTAGCCTCTACCTTTGGACTTTCGTTTCTGACAGTTTTTGGCGGCGTACTTTCTTTCGGCGCTTTAGGTTCAGGTTCGCTAGACAGCTTGGCGGCGGCAGTTTCTGCTTTCGGAATCTCGGCACGCGGCGGCAACGGCGTTTCTTCTACTTTGGGCATAGCATCGCTAGCACTGGTCTCGTGCGATACCAGCTCATTTGACTCCTCGCGTATCGCTGGCTGCTCGTATGCTGCTTGCTCAACTGGCGGCCGCGAAGCATATTGGACTAGATTATCGCCTCTGTCCCTGTTATGCTCACCCCTGACAATACCATCAACCAAATCCTCTGGAACACCTTTTGCTAACAAATCAGCGCGCCGATTGAGCATTTCATCAACACTTTGCGGCCCTCTCTCGGCATCAGCATGCGACGGTAACTTACCAGTTATTTTCTCGCCAGTCATAAGGACTCGCCGTGTAGATGCACGCTCGTTTGTCGGTGCCGTACCGCCGTCAGTAGCGGCTTTGTAAGCTTCGCCGACCAGCAGCTGCCTGCCAGTATTAGACTCTTGGCGCGCCATAGCGGGCGGCTTATCGCCGAAAGCAATCGCTACTGCATCGCGAGCATCATTGACTTTCTTGGCACTGCCAGCTGGCGTCCATTCGTGCGGCGTACTAAAATTATCACCATCAAGAGAGTTAGACTTAACTATCGGCTCAATACCGTACTTCTTATAGTCAAACGATTCGCCGCGGCTGTTAGTCACCTCATGAGAAGATGTTGGGAAGCGTTCTTTTGTGTTCATTTTTGTTTTGCCGTTTACTTACCTTTTTATGCTAACACAGCTTATGCTTTTTGTCAATAATATTACTTAGATTAGTAATTTTAGCAATACGGCAGCCGCGATCTACCTTTACAAACCAAAAACCGCCTCAATACGAGACGGTTTTTAGCTCGAGCCGCGCGTTTATTTGCGCAGACCGAGCTTCTCTAGCGTTGCCTTGTAGGCCTCAAAGTTCGTCTTCTCAAGGTATTTCAGCAGGCGCTTGCGCTTGCCTACCATCTGAATCAGTCCGCGGCGCGCCATACGGTCGTGCTTATTGGACTTGAGATGTTCAGTCACCTCTTTGATACGAGCCGTCAAGATCGAAATCTGCGCTTGCGGGCTGCCGACATCGTTCTCGTTGACCTGAGTCAAAGCAATAGCTTTCGCTTTGTTATCCTTTGATATCATAGCTAACAACTTTAGCAGAGATCCGCTAATCAGTCAAGTTGTGCGAACTCCTTATCATATCTATCACCCTATAGATTTTCTCAATATCGTCAATCGTCATCTGAAGAGACTGGTCTATCTAGCCCTTAATAAGTTTGGTATCTAAATAAGCAAATTTCTATGCTTCTTATGATTCAATGCCAAGATCGGCCAATTTCTGCGCTTGACTAACTTGCCAATCGGCAATCTGCGTACGGCGCAATTCTTGACAGTAAGCGCCCGTGTTTAGCGCCTC
>JABZJV010000054.1 GCA_015257605.1 Nanosynbacter sp.
TCTACTAGCAAAATCTTGCGTTTGCGTGTATCCATAGTTTATATAGTATACCAGCCTGGCAATAAGCACAAGGGCTATGACGCTAATTCTTTAGCGCGCGCCATTTGCGGATCGCGCCCAGCGTTATTATCGTCCTGGCTCATTTTAACCGTCTGATTCGGCTGGATACCTTCTTTGGTGATGTTTCTATCCTGCGGCGTGTACCAGCGGGCCACTGTCACCTTGAGGATACGATCGTCGTATAGGTTGATCACCTTTTGCACCGTACCCTTGCCAAAGGTTTTTTCACCGACCAAGATGGCTGCTTGATAATCTTTCAGCGCGCCAGCCACAATCTCGCTAGCACTGGCTGAGCTGCCATTGACGAGGACAATGGTTTTCTTGCCTTTAAGTGTCGGATTTCCCGAAGCTTTAACTGTCTCGGTAACCTGGCCACGGCTTTTTTCGGTAACGACCGTTTTGCCGTTATCTAGCCATAGACTCGCTACTTCTTGCGCTGCTGTCAAATAGCCGCCGCCGTTATTGCGCAAATCAACAATAACGCTTTTAACACCTTTGTCAATGAACTCTTTAGCAGCTTTGCGAGCTAGCGAACCGGTATTATCGTCAAATCGCGAGATCGTCAAGACACCAACGTCGTCGCTAACCGACCAACGGACGCTAGGATCGCTAATCTGAGCCCGCGTAATTGAAAAGTCTAGCGATTCGCTGCCGCGGCGCATGGTTAACTTGACAGTTGTGCCCGCTTCGCCAGTAACTTTATCAGCCACGCCGCTAGCCGTCTCGCCTGCTACTGATGTACCGTTCACAGCCACAAAGATATCGCCCGTTTTAAGGCCGGCTTTCTTGGCTGGAGAGTCATCGAGAACTCGCAGTACCGTTGGCTGCAAATTGCGCACGCCGATTTCGGCACCAATGCCAGAAACTTCGCCGTTTAGACTTTTGTTAAATTCTGCCGCTTCTTCCTTATCTAGAAATGTCGTGTAGTCGTCGCCGACCGCTTTAACCATGCCGCGAGCCGCCCCATCAGACAGCTTATTAGCATCCAAATCACCGTCATAATTCGCCGCTAGTTGACGATAAGCTTCTTTCATCACCTCGGTATCAAGCGGCTGCTTAGCCACCTTGATGCCAAAAATCGGCGCTGCTATCTGATATATTTCTTCGCTGCGCGTACCAGCCGCAAACGATACGATTATCGCCAAGACCAACGACGCCAAGAAAACACCCTGTGAAACCTTCCGCTGCCGAGGCTTCCGCCCCTTATTTTCAACTCCCTGTTCGTTTGCCATAATCATAATTATAGCGCACTCTGGCTGAGTACGCTATAATTTACCGCTTATTATCTTGATCTCGCTAGAAATATATATAAGTTAGCCCAGCACTTGAACGCGTGTAGTAGTGATAGCGGCCCCAGCCTAGACCGTCGATATTATTGTTGTAGTCGCTAACAGTAATCGTACCATCGCCATTAACTGCTTCGACATACATAGCGTGGCCGTAAGCGCCAACATACTGGATAGCTACCGAGCCGGCTTTTGGCGTTGGACCGTTTGCAATACCATAGCGAGATGTTGTACTAGGCCACTGATTAGCGTTACCTGCCCCGCCAAAATGCGGTACGTAACGGCCAGTACTAGCTACTTTCCAGGCGGTGTAACTGACGCATTCGCGGTTGTAAAGGCCCCAGTTATCAACTATCGTATCTTGCTCGGCATTAGCCCAAACCGACGGATATCCGCCGCCGCTAGCCGAGCCCGTACCAATATTAGTGGAGCCTGAAGCACGGGCAGCTGCAGCCATAGCGGCAGCCTGCTGAGCGCGAACACTGCTGATTTCGCTGTTACGCTTGGCGACCAGGTTATTGTAAGCTGATTCCTCGCCGCGCGTGTCTGAAACTAATTTAGCCTGTTCAGCCTCTTTGGCAGCTAGCGCGGCTTTTTGCGACTTCTGGTCGCGCAGTATGTTCTCGACTTGCTTTTTCTGCTTTTCGAGCTGCGCTTTGAGCGATTTAATCTGCTTGATCTTGGTACTCAGATTATCCTGCATTGACGAGCGGTATTCCTGCTTGTCAACGTAATCGCCAATGTTTTTGCTGCTAGCCAGCATCTCGAGTGGCGAGATTGAGCTATCGACATACATATCGGCAACAATTTCGCCAAGAGCTTCTTTGTTGATTTCGATTTTCTTTTCGGTAGCAGCGATATCTTTCTCAAGCTTATCGCGCTTAGCCTGGCTAGTATTAATTTGCGCTTGGATTTCATTTTTTTGCTTGGTTAATACATCAAGCTGCGCTTGCAGCGTTGACGCCAGCGCGCCAAGCGTCGCCGCCTGCTGCTGATATGAATCAGCTTCTGATTGAAGTTTTTTGACCTGTTCGTCGTACTGGTCGGCCAACACGTTTTGCGCGAAGGCAACCGGTATACTTGCGCTCATCAAAACAGCTGCTGCGACGATTGACGACTTCGCAACGTGCCGCCTTGACGAAACTGGTGTGGTGGACCTATGTTTCATACCTCTAGCGTAACAAAGCATTACCGCTTTGTCAATAAAGCTACGTCGAATAAGCACCCCCTTTCGTAAATTACTCTACAATTTGAGATAACGGCGAGTGGCCAGTGTCGAGGAAATAACCCCAATCAACGAGCCCAGCAACATCATACTTAGCAAGACCAGCAGCAAATTATTTACCAGAAAGTGCGATGTAGCTACAGCAGCAATTCCATAAGCCTGTAATTTGCCAGAAATCGTCGCGAAAACCCCTACCCCTATAGCGGTCGCTACAACGGCAGCAATACAACCATACACCATCGCTTCTACCAAAAACGGACCGCGGATAAAGCTTTTATCAGCACCGATGAGTTTCATCATCTCGATCTCGCTTTTACGGTTGAATATTGCCATTCTAATGGTATTAAAAACAATCAACGAAGATATTACGACGAAGAGTACGCTCGCTGCCAAACCAGCCCGCTGCGCAAAATCTGTCCAGCGGCCGATATTTTCGATAGCATCGCGCCGGTCGCCAGCAAACGACGGTTCGCGCTTATCATCGATAATTTTTTTGAGCGGCTTATTAGTTTTGACAAAATCGCTAAGACTGTCGGTATCATTGATATTCTCTAGATTAACGCGAATCACTGCTGGCATTTTATTGGCAGCTTGATTGAGGGCATCTAGTATATCTTGGTCAGCCTTATTGTCTTCGGCGCTTTGTTGGCGCGCTTTTTCCGAGGAAACGAATTCAACGCGCTCGACATTATGCAGTTTGCGCAAATCGGCAATAATCGGTTTAGCCTGCTCTTCGGTAGTACCCGTTTTGAGATAAATTGACATATCGACTTTTTTACTCAGCTCTGTTACCGAGTCTGCCAAAATATTGCGCGCCACCACCGTAGTAAAGATAATCAGCAACGTAATCGTCATCACCGCGGTAGCCGCAATCGTTAGCCAAGCATTACGGGTGAAATTATTGACGCCGTAGCGGCACATTCGCACGAAAGTCAGCCATTTGCGCTGGCGGCTGCGCCTTTGTCTGGTCAAGGCGCGCGCACCGGTATTTTTTTTGTCCTCGCGGCGACTTTTCTTTTTGGTAGCCGCTGTCTTGACTTTGTCTCGTCTCATTGCCGATAACTCCCCTGCGCTTGGTCGCTAGTAATCTT
>JABZJV010000055.1 GCA_015257605.1 Nanosynbacter sp.
TTGATATCAATGATGCGGTGAGTCTCACCGGTAATACCGGTAGCTATCTGCAATATGCGCACGCTCGGGCGCGGGGTATTTTGGTAAAATCTGAGCAAGCAGCCACGTTCCCGACGGAATTGTTCGACGAAGATCGGCTGCTCGTCAGGAAAATGAGCGAATACGCTGAGGCGGTTAACCGTGCTACCGAAAGTTTGGAGCCGCATCATATCTGCGCCTATTTGTTTGAGTTGGCGCAGGAGTTCAATCGTTATTACGAGAAAAACCAGGTCGTCGGCAGCGACAAAGAAGCACACCGCGTCGGTTTGGTGGCAGTGTACGCGGATATTTTGAAGGCTGGTTTGACGATTTTGGGTATCGCGGCGCCAGAGCGCTTGTAAGGCTGCGGAATAAACTAATACGAGCGATTTATTACAAGAAACCAGGTTATATCAAACAGTTAAAGGAGGCTAAATGCCATCAGAAATAGTCAAAAAAGCCAAAAAATCAGCTGCCAAAAAGCTAGCTGACAAAAAATTGGCGCAAACAATAGTTAAAGACACCCACATGGGCGGTTTCGTTAATTTTATCCGCGAACAGGGTATAGTTGGTCTAGCGGTTGGTCTAGCGATCGGTACGGCAGCTGGCGATACGGTGAAAAAGTTGGTGACGGCATTTATTGACCCGCTAGTGCAGCTGATCGTCGGTTCGCAAAAAGGCCTGCAGGCGGCGTCGTTTACCGTCGAAATTGCTGGCCGCAAAGCTGAATTTCTCTACGGCGCGTTTGTCAGTTCGCTGATTACGCTGTTGGCGGTGGCCTTTGTGGTGTATGCAATTGTACACTTTTTCAAGCTGGATAAATTAGATAAGAAGAAAGATTAACGTTTTTGAGGCTTAGCCGCGACTTGATGAGAGCGGCGGTCATTGCGGCGGCTTGCCTCGGCGGTATAAAAATGCTAACTAATCAGCGTACCGACTGTTTCGCCGCGGGCGGTTCGGGCGATATTACCGTCGGTGAGTAGGTCGCAGATGATAACTGGGATATGTTCGTCCATGGCTAGACCGATGGCGGCTTTGTCCATGACGGTGATGTCAGGGTTGGTCAGGGCTTCGTGATAGCTGAGCTGGTCAAATTTGGTAGCATCAGGGAATTTGGCAGGATCTTTATCGTACACTCCATCAACTTTCGTTGTTTTAATCACAACGTCGCACTGCATTTCTAAAGCTAGGTTCAGGGCGGCAGTGTCGGTGGTCAGGAATGGCCGGCCAGTGCCGCAGGCAACGATGACCACCCGGCCCTTTTCGATGTGGCTGAGCGCCCGGCGAAAGGTGTAGTGATCAATAAATTGATTAATTTCGACAGTGGACAGGGCGCGGGTCGGCAAGCCAGCGTCGTTGAAAACGTCAGCTAGAGCGATGGCGTTCATCAGGGTAGAGAGCATGCCGATATTATGGGCCGAGACAGGTTGAATGCCGTGGCCGATGATTTGGTTGCCGCGGACGTAATTGCCGCCGCCAACCATGATGACGACTTCAGCGCCAGTTTTTAGCGCTGGTTTGATTTGTTCGGCGATCCAGCGGGCGCGTTGCGGGTCGAAACCGCTAGTGAACTCGCCCTGAAGCTGCTCGCCAGAGAGTTTGAGGAGAATACGTTTGGTCATAGGCTTAGTATAGCATGGCGTGCCTAGAAAATAACGTTAGCGCAAAGTGTAGATGTAGGTTAGCTACTCGCTATGCGCGGTTGGATAGCAACCTCCGGCGTCAGCGGCGGTAATTTTTGGGTGCGGGGGCCGAGAGGGATTTGGCTGCTTCGTTCTAGTGCTTAAATATTATTATGGTAGTAATTGCAATAATGTGTTATAATACCGGCGAGGGGCTGGGGGCGATGCCGCCGGCCTCTGGCGCATTTTAGAATACGGCATAGACGGCAGAATCCGAGCTCTCTTGAGTACTGTGAAACGGTGGTTTTCACGGCGCCGAAGAGGGCTCGGTACAGGATCGAGCTCCGCTGACCGCCCCGGAAGGGGCAGAGAGGGGTCAGAGATGACCGAGAAACTTAAGGAACTCAAGGAGCTCAAAGAACTCAAAGAATTTGAGGAGGCCCCCCTTGTGGGGAGGTACTTGAACATTTTCCCAACCCAACACCTTCAGATGCTGGGTTGGGCCTTTTCTCATCGAAAGGGCGCGCGCCTTTCCGATGTCCGTGCGTTTCTGTCAATGGAGTCCCTCGAGAGTGGGGATTCCATCGGCGTTGAGATCGTTTTTTTGGGGACGACAGGTGCCCCCCAGGAGATTATCTATCGAGCCAGCACCGTAACTTCAGTTACGGTGACCAGGCGTCCGAGGGATGCCTGGCAGCTCGTAGAGATTCTCTATGAGAAGCTTCCGCTCAAGTCCCAGCGGTAGTCCCTCCCACCCCACCCCGGCGGGGGTTGCCTGGCCTTGCTTGGCTGCAACTCCCGCTGGGGCGGCAGACCCCTCTTCGCGCCAGGAGGGGTATTTCTTTGTACTAGGACGTTTGCTGCAGCAGGTGCCAGAGCAGTTTTCTCGAGATTACTACGACGCCAAAAAGTAGTATACTAGGTATATGAAAGCCAGTTTCAAGCCGAAAAAAATTCTGTGGATGGATTTGGAGATGACCGGGCTAGATCCGGTGCACGATGAGATTTTGGAGGTGGCGGCGATTGCCACTGATTGGGATTTTACGGAAATTGCGACATATGAGGGAGTTGTACAACACGACCCGGCGAAGCTGGGTAAGTTACTGGACCGAAATGCTAGCTTTTGGAATGAGCATCCAGCGGCGCGGCTTGGGCTGGAGGAACAAAATGCCTCGGGCAAGCCGTTGGCCGAGGTGGAGCGTGAGCTGCTGGCGTTTTGTGATGAATATTTTGCAGATGAGCCGCGGATTTTACTGGGCGGTAATTCAATTCACCAAGACCGGCGGTTCATCGACCAATGGTGGCCTTTGTTGTCAAAAAGGCTACACTATCGGATGTTAGACGTTAGTGCCTGGAAAGTGGTGTTTGAGGGTAAATACGGTAAGAAATTTGCCAAACCAGAGGATCATCGGGCGCTGGAGGATATTCGCGGTAGTATCATGGAGTTACAATATTATTTGAAGAAGGTGAAAGCGTGACAGATAAAATATGGCATGATATCAGCGAGGATTCGCTAGAAGTACGGCAAAGTTTAATTGAAAAATTAAACTTATCGGAGTTGCAGCGGCGGATTTTGATTGAAAACCGTTGGCTGCCGCAAGCGGTCGAAGGCGGCGATTGGCTAATGATTAAGGCGGAAATCCCGAGCATTGAACGCCGCAATGTCCATTGGCAAGGGTTGACGATTTTGCTCAGCAAAAACAAAGTTATCACCTTGCACCGCGATGAATTAGATAGCGAGGTTGCCGAGCGGATTGAAGCGTACCGGCCAGGCGCTCTGTCACCGTCGCTAATCGCAGCAACGATGATTCAATTTACAGTCGAGCAATATATGCCGATTCTTAATTCGATTGACGACGTAACCGATCAATTAGAAGATACAATGATTCGCGATCCGGGCAAGCATCAGTTGCAGCAGCTTTTTGTGTATAAGCGCCAATTGGCGGATTTGCGCAAAGTGATTTTGCCGCTGATGA
>JABZJV010000010.1 GCA_015257605.1 Nanosynbacter sp.
AATTTACTTACGAAACGACGCCAGCTTATATCGGCGCTGGCCACGAATTAATATCACCAGAAGACAAAGCTGTTAAGAAGTACAAGAAAGAATTGTACGGCATGTACCTGCGGGTGTATGAGAAATAGTGTTTAGTAGTTGCGCACTATCAGACGTTTTCCATTTTCGGCTTAGTTGGACGGAGGTCTGTTATAATAGTCTATTGTGACTACACGTAAAGTAAAGATATCCACGAGACCGTTTAGGAGTGCCGTTTCTGGCGACAAAACCGCCAAACCGCGACTGCATAAGGGGTGCCGCCGAAAAGCACAGTCTAGCGGCCGAGCCATGCTTGATCGTAATATTAAGCATCATCAGGCTGCGCCCGCTCGAAAAATGAGGATTAAAAAGCCATATTACGACGCTATCATGTCGGGTCGTAAAACCCTGGAGGTCCGCGTTGGCTATGGCAGTATTAAGCGCTTGCGGATTGGCGAGCTATTGCAGCTAGAAACCAGTCATGAGTCTGGCGCGGTACAGATTAAGTCGATTCGTACCTACGATAATTTTGCTAAGATGCTGGCAGCTGAGGATTGGCGGCAAATTGTGCCGCAAGCTAAAGATAGAGCGGAAGCGCTTCGGCTTCTTCAGAAAATCTACCCGCCGCGCAAAGAAAAACTTGGCGTGTATGCTATTGAAGTTGCAAAATCAGAGAGCAGTGCTGTTCAGTGTATGTCCTAATATTTCATAGAGTGATTTTACACTATTTCAAGGATTGTTTTATTTAGCAAATTGGCAATTGTTTTTTCTTCTGCTAATTTCTGCCAAGTTTTTTCACCAGCAACAATGCCGATTTCTGAAATGTACATATCGATATTTGGAACGTTCATTCTCCCGTCGTTGTATGAAAAGGATTTAATGCGGCGAGAAATGCGCGCTAGAGCTGCTTTTTCTAGCATTTTTCCTATAACTTCATGGTATATGTCTCGTAGTTTGTCTCTGTCTGCTAAATTGCTAAGTGCGACAAAGTCGCAAATACAAGACGTATTCTGGTCGATTTGTTCAGTACGCTCGCTAAGGTTATAATATCCCAAACGAACATTAGCTATGTCGGCTACCGTACCGTGAATGATAAAGGCTAGATAATAAAATAAGGCTAGCAACGCCGCGTTGTCATTTGGCAGTTGGCTAAGAGCGCAAGAGATACGGCTAATCGATGTAGTAGGATTGTCGGTCTCGTACAGAAATTTGTGTTCGACAAGCTGACTAATAATAAGCGGCTGGTCGATTTCTTCAATTAGTTGCCAATCGTTTTTGTTTAATTTGACCATGTTATGTTGGAGCTTATCAAGATCGTTGCAAATAATCGTACAATCATTTTCTGCGGCGATTTGACTCATGGCTAGGTTCAAAGATTCGTTATCTGTAAATGCTTGAAGTTGCCGCAAATCATGCGCCAGATTAACTGCTTCTCCCGTATATAAATCAATATCAATAGTGATAAATCCTGTACCCGAATAGTGCGTACCGAGTGCAAAATAATCGATCTGCCGCAATAGTCCGGATTGTTGCATAATCTGCTTTAACTTAGTCATCGCTAGATGCTCGTAGATATGCGCCTCGATGGGCGAAGCAGCTTGTTTGCAGATAAGGATTCGTTGCATGTCATCTATATATTATCACAGAGAATATGGACAGTTTATCGACTTGTCCGGGTCGGAATGGCTAGCGCCGCTTGCCGTTGCCGCTACGACCGTGGTAGTTACGACCCTTAGTGTCGTGTTCCTTACGGTTAGTACCCTTGCGGTCTCTCCGCAGGTTGCCACTACGCTGAACGGCGTTGTTGTGCCTGATGTTGCACTTGGGGCAGTAGCACTGCTGCCTCTTGAGCCCAGTGTCAGGGCACTTGCTGCTGCGAACCATGGTGTAACTCCTTCTGGAGTCGGGCGAGATGATTATCTCGCGAAGTGGAGTGTCTCAATCTTAATGATCTTGAATGAGACGCTGGCTTCTGCAATTACAAAAGATGATATATATCAATACTAGAAGAAGATGTCAAGGGCTTTTAGCTGAATCCTGTTATAATTATTTATTGGCAATAATCTTAAGAGTGAAAGGATTTTGCCATGGATAAAACAGTACTATCGCTAGCGGGAGTGTTGTTTGTTTTGGTGATTTTTCTATGGTTTGAGCTGAGTGATTTGAGGAAGCGGGTTGCGAAATTAGAGAAAAGCAAATCGGCTAAAGGCAAGAAAAGCAAATGATACTTTTTAGGCGCCTCGACGGCGTATTTTTGCAATTAAGACAATTTTGTGGCATCATAAAAGATAAATGATTCAATATGAAAGTAAATCAGAATAATATGAGAGAATTACCACAATATCCCCAATTACCACAATATCCCCAATTACCACAATATCCCCAATTACCACGATATCCTCACCCAACTTGGCCAGACGCTATACCGTTGATAGCTAGGGTTGAACTGCCAGATATACCAGGAATGATAGAGCGCGGCTCAGAAAGTGATATAAATCCTTCAGTAGAAGCCGCACGAGGTATTGGCGAGGCGGCAAGCCGTGTTATGTTCAGAGATCCAGCAACTAGTATAGGAGCTCAGGGTGAGAATAACTCGACGGCCACGAATATGCTGGACAATCTAGGAAAACGCGTAGAAGCTGGAGAGGCCGGCGCGCTTGCTGCTCCTATTCCTCCAAAATCCTTAGAAATGCTCAATAATCTAAATGGAAGGGTCGAAGAAAGAGGCGGCCAGGCTGGCGAATAGTCTCTGAATAATAGAATGGAAAAAGGTAAAGAGGCAGGGAAGTCCCATTTTACACTTTGATTATACTGCAGAGGTGGTGAGATAGCACGTCTGCTTGCATTTTAGTATAGTTTGTGTTATAATAGAAAGAGAAGTGATAAGAAGGAGCAATTGTAAATATGGCAAATCGTAACCATGAGTTTGGTGGTATAATGCCCATAAACGGTAACCTATCACACGAAGGCAGAATGGCAGTGTTGAGGGCTTTTGGTGATGGCGCTAAACTGATGAGTAATCCAGACGGCAGCTCATATTTGCAGCTTACTGATGAGCAGCGTGGTGCTCCTTGGCAAGGAGGGTATATGCCTAGTTCTGTGGATCCAGAGGCTGGTGCGCGGAGTGATGAGGATGATAATTCTCAGGCGGCCTCTCCAGACACACTCTCTGAAAAAGCTGCTGGCCGACGTGCGTTTTTGCGAAGCAGGCCAGGGCGTTTTGGCGGTTATTTGGCGGGTCTTGCGAACAAGTTTGATCCGTCCTCGTTTGAATTGTAGACTAACGATTAGCATAGCAAATTCGTAGATTAAATGTGCTGGCTCTGCTCGCGATGATACTGATGTCGTCTAGACAGGCCAGAATAGCTGCTGAATTTTTCTACGAATGTAGTTGCTGAATTGCTGATTTGGTTTTTTTGCTACTCAATCACTTCGCTCTGACTGCCATACTTAGCGATGATTTGCGTTGCTTGCGCCACATCGTTTACGTTGTCTGGCGTAGCAATTGCGTGCCAACCGTCACTACCGAGCAAAATGCCCAAATCAAGCAGCATTCGGTCGATGTCGGGCGCTATCGAAGGCTCATCAGTATAAGATATGCTATGCAAATAATCGGCAAAGCGTTGATTCAGATCAGGCGAGCGTAAATCCCGGGCGACGGTCTGGACGCAGCGAATAATGTCAGCAAATTGGATTGGCCCCGATTGTACACTGAGATGCAGCGTATTGGTGACAGACATGTCTTCGGCGTGATATTTGATATGATTGTCGTCGGTGTAGGCGCCAAATTGGAGGCTAAGCTTTTGGCTGATTGATAAATTCAAAAAGTGCATGTATTCATAAAATAGCGGCAACATTTCGGGTCGTTGCTGGCGGAATTGCTGCGTTAGCTGAAAGGATATGTAAAGTTTGCGCGGAATTGCTGACGGCTGGTTAGTCGAGTAAATTATACCGCTGATTTGGCTAGTGCTGCTATTCAGCCGCTTAATGTTGTCGATGTTTTGCCATGGCCGAGAGTCGAGCTGTCTTAACTCGTGCATCATTCGGCCGCTGTCGGCAACGTATAGCTGGTTTGGCTCTTCGGCCAGCAAACGGTACAGAGCTAGTGAAACCGGCTCGTTATCCATCTCGCCGAAATCAGTTGGCAAGGTTAATATCTTGTTGGCTAACCGCGTGGCATCGACCGAGTGCCAAATACTCTTAATAATGATAATGCCGCCAGGGTAAGTGTGTCCGTCTAGCATGTAGTCGGTTAGCTGGTACTGGCCTTGCTGGTACATAAATTCGGCCGCCGTCGCCAGAAACATATGCTCGTATAAATGAGCCAACTGCGTGCATGGATGGTGCTTAACCATAGTGATGCGCTTCATTATATTAATTATAGCAGAGAGTTAGAACTGATGCTCTTTGATGCGGCAGCGAATGGTTTTCGCGGGCAATTTTAGCTCGCGTACGATAGTGTTATACTATATGTAATATGAAAGTCAGCCTAAATCTTATCAAACAATTGATTAATTTTGAATTGCCGCCGGTGGATGAGTTGGTGGCGCGGGTCAATCAGCAGCTTGGTGGCGTCGATGAAGTGATTGACCTCAACGCTAAATATGGTGGCGCGCGAATTGTCCGGGTGGTTGAATGCGCCAAGCACCCTAATGCTGATCGACTGAGCGTGACCAAGATTGATGATGGCGGTGCGGTGGCGGATGTGCCGCGCGATGAGAATGGTCTGGTGCAAGTAGTTTGCGGCGCGCCAAATGTACATGTGGATATGTGGGCAATTTGGTTGCCGCCAAAAAGCACGGTGCCAGCCAGTTTTGATGACGATGAGCCGTTTGTGCTGGACGCGCGGCCGCTGCGCGGCGTGCTCAGCCAAGGTATGTTGGCGGCGGCGGACGAGCTGGATATTGGTGCGGATCACGAGGGAATCGTTGAGATTCATGAACACGATGTGCCGGCGGGGGTTGAACTAAGCGCGGGGGCAAGTTTCGCGGAAACGTTTGGTCTAGACGACTACGTACTGGACATTGAAAACAAGATGTTCACTCACCGGCCGGACTGCTTTGGGCAACTCGGTGTGGCGCGCGAGATTGCTGGGATTTTTCATCAGCAGTTTACCAGTCCTGATTGGTATAAATCGGAGCAGCAATTTACCGAGGCTGAAGGTCTAGAATTGACAGTAACCAACGACGCGCCAGAATTAGTGCCGCGGTTCATGGCGGTAGCAATTCGCGATGTTACTGTGCAGCCAAGTCCGCTGTGGCTGCAATGTCAGTTGGTGGCGATGGGCGGCAAGCCGATTAACAACATTGTCGATGCCACGAATTACATAATGCTGATGACGGCGCAGCCGACGCACGCTTATGATTATGACAAATTGCGCGGGTCTACACTCGGGGCGCGGCTGGCTCGTGACGGCGAGAAAGTCAGTCTGCTTAGTGGCAAGGAATATGAGCTGACGGCTGACGACATCGTCATCGCTGACGGCGAGGGCGTGATTGGTCTGGCGGGAATTATGGGCGGTGCCGACACTGAGGTTTCAAATGACACCAAAAATATTGTCCTAGAATGCGCTAACTTTGACATGTATGCACTACGCCGCACGGCCATGCGCCACGGTATTTTTACTGATGCATTGACGCGGTTTAATAAGGGCCAGTCGCCGCTTCAAAATGCTGCCGTATTGAAGCAGCTGATGAGTATGGTTGGCGGGTTACAGGCGAGCGAAGTGTTTGACAAGCGCAACGATCGCCTGATGGTCATGCAGCACGATTCGCGAGTTACATTTGGCTCTGCCGGCAAGGAAACCATTTCGATTTTCGATTGGGGCGCAGTGACTGGCGTTTTAGTGTTGGAAAGTACTTTTGTGAATGAACGTTTGGGTACAGAATTTTCGCCGCAAGAAATCTGCCGTATATTAAAGAATGTTGAAATTAAGGCGCATGAGGAACCCGAGCCAAATACGCCTTATCAATTTGAAGTAATCGCGCCATTCTGGCGCACCGACCTTGAACTACCGGAGGACATTGTCGAGGAAGTCGGCCGGCTGTATGGCTTTGATAAACTACCGCGTCAATTACCAATGCGCAGCATCAAGCCAGCACCGAGGAATCCGCGCCACCAGCTCAAGCAAGCGATTCGCCAAAGTCTATCGCGCGCCGGCGCCAACGAAGTCCTGACCTATAGTTTCGTCCACGAACGTGTCCTGAAAAATGCCGAGCAAGACCCGAGCCGCGCCTATCGGTTAAGCAACGCTTTAAGCCCTGATTTGCAGTATTATCGCACCAGCGTGCTGCCGAGTTTGCTAGATAAAGTTCACGCCAACATCAAAGCCGGCCACGACGAGTTCATGTTGTTTGAAATCGGCAAAATTCACGATAAAGAATTGCCGCTTACTGACGAGAATCTGCCGAGCGAGCAGACCTTCGTCGACGGTGTTTATGCTAGCAAAAAGCCGCGAGCCGGCGCGCCATTTTATAAAGCCAGGAAGCTGGTAGATAGGCTGTTGGCGGATATTAACGTTGACGCTGATTTTGTGAAAATAGCAGAGTCGGACGCTGATGTTCCAGCGCCGTTTGACGGCCAGCGCAGTGCTTGGATTGTCGCAAAAAACGGTGGCAAGCTGGGTGTTGTCGGCGAATTATCTCAGGCAGTGCGGCGTAATTTCAAGCTGCCAGATTACACGGCGGCGTTCTCGCTTGATATTGAAAAATTACAAGTCTGTCTGACTGAAAATCGCGAACATAATTATCGGCCGCTGAGTCGTTTCCCGTCAATCAGTCAAGATATATCGCTGCGCTCAAGCGTGGAAATTTCGCATGATGAGTTGCTGCGAGCAGTTCGGCAATGCTTGGACGGGCCAGAAAATCTACATTGCCAGATACAGACGCTTGGCGTATATCAGCCAAAAGACGACGCGGCTATCAAGACTACCACTTTCCGACTAACGTTTACCAGCTATCAGCAAACCCTGACTGACGCTGAAGTCAAACCGATTATGGATAATATTGCGACGGCAGCGCTTACTAAACTTGACGCCGAGCGAGTATAGTTTATTTTAGTTGTTTTTGATTAGAACGCAGCGGGCGTTCTGGCAGGTTGTTGCGCAACGTTACTAAGCTGCGCCGTGTTGGGCGGCCGATAAGTACGCCGAACGAGGCGCCAGCAGCAATGGCTACCGCAATCAGTACCGCGCGCATCAATAACAGAGTACCGTCTACAGCGGCCGGATTAGCGACTAGCGCCATTAGTCCGTTATACAAGGTTAGTCCGGGAACCAGCGGCACGATACCGGCATCGATGATGGCTTGGCTAGGAATTCTGGTCAAACGTGAAACAACAGTGGCTGTAAAGCCAACAGTAAATCCAGCGACGGCGTTAGCAGGGATAATTATCAAGCCTAATTCTGATACAGCTAACAGCACATAGTACCCCAATAGTCCGCTGGCGCCAGTGATTAATAATCCAACTGGCCGCGAATTATTACTTAATGCAAATGATGCCGAGATGATGACAGCGCCGATATACTGATAGGTGGTGCTTGTAAAGGATAAACTGTCGGGGGTTGCGACGAATGCCAAGCCAAACTGTCTGGCGGCGTACAGGCCCATACTTACACCCAGTACAATGCCAAGCGTCAACATCACCACCTTTAATAGCCGAGCGCTAGCTGTGACGTAATATTCATCAATTGCGTCCTGAAAGGCGCCGACAATCATCATGCCAGCTACTAGCAAGACGATACCGCCAACGGTTAATATCGTCGGATCAATCAAAGCAAAAAATTCCCAATATTTATGATTAACTAGCCACAATATACCAGTAGAGACTAACGTGACTGATAACGCGGCAATAATCTGAATGAAAAATGGTGGCAGCGCAGCGCGGCCTAGTAGCTTTATCAGAAGAGTAATTAAAAAACCTATGATAAAGGCAGCCAAGATAATCGGTATAGACGTCGTGTAGAGCGCAACCGAGCCGGCACTCAGGCCGCCGCCAGCAATATAACTGATAATGCCAGGATAGCGCTTATTGTTGGCAATGATGGCATCGAGTTCATTTTCGGCATCATCTAGAGTGACTTTATGGTTGGCAATTTGGCTGGCTAGGTTTTGTAATTTGCGCATTAGCCGGTAATCGGTAGCGCGCGGCGAGATAGTGCGGATCAGCGTTAATGGTTCGCGATCGATGCCGCGGTCTTGCGAGAGCGTAATTTGATTAAAGCTGACATCGATATGTACTTTTCGCTTGCAATATGTGTCGGTTACCCCGAGAGCCATATGCACGACGCTATTCGCTGGCGTGCCCATTGATAGCAAATGGTCTGACATGTTCATAACCAGCCGCAAGGCTCGCATATTCGGCGTCAGTGTCTCATCGATTTTCTCGATATCAACTTGATCAGCATCGTCGGTTGCCGTCAAGATGTTTGTTAGCGAGTGGCGCATGAAGCGAATCAGCGGATTCATATCTTGATTATGGCAAAAAATCTATTAGTATTCTAGAGGTATATGATGTTATTTTCACAACTCTTTCAGCGGGTAGTGGTCGCGATTGCTGGTACGCCGAATGCTATCGAAATTAATCCGCTTTTGCTATACTGATTTAATATGGGTAGACAGGGGTTATCACGCGATCAAGTAGTTATTCAGCGCGAGAAATATGGTGAGAATCGGTTGCCTGACCGCGAAAATAAAAGCATTGTTAGGCTGATCTTAACAATTATTACCGAGCCGATGATTTTCTTGTTGCTGGCAGTGGTAGTGGTCTACTTTTTCTTGGGTGATTGGCACGAAACAGTTGTTCTGGCGCTGTCGGTAGTTGGCGTGGTGACTCTAGAATTGTATCAAGATTCTAAAACTGAGCGGGCGTTAGAAGCACTGCGATCGTTATCTGCGCCGCAATGCCAGGTGATGCGCGCTGGCGAATATGTCACCATTCCTAGCGTAGAAGTGGTAGTTGGTGACATTTTGGTTGTCGGCGAAGGTAGCCGAGTGGCTGCTGACGGTAGGCTCATTGAATCATCAAACGTTGCTGCTAACGAAAGTATTTTGACTGGCGAATCGCTGCCAGTCGAGAAATCCGCTGGCAACCAAGTCTTCTCTGGTACGGTAATAACATCTGGGCACGGACTCGTCGAAGTGACCGCTGTCGGCGAACAGACCGAAATGGGGTGCATTGGCGTGTCGCTGCACGAAATTAAACCAGAAAAGACATTATTGCAAAAGGAAGTTGGCCGAGTCGTGCGCTATATAGCGGTGGCGGCAGTGCTCTTGGCAATGTTATTGACGTTGCTGTTTTGGTTGTTGCGTGGCGATTTTTTGCATGGTTTTTTGGCGGGACTGACGTTGTCAATTGCGATTTTGCCCGAGGAATTTCCGGTGGTCTTGTCGGTATTTATGGCGCTGGGAGCTTGGCGCTTGGCTAAGAGTAATGTGCTGGCGCGCAAGAATCAGACTATCGAGACACTTGGCGGCGCCACGGTGCTTTGCACGGACAAAACTGGGACGCTGACCGAGAATCGTATGGCGATAAATCAGGTGATCGCGGCTAGCGGTGAAGAGCCTAGCGACGCTCAGCGCAACGAGATTATTACCTATGGCATTCTAGCGTCGCAAAAGAATCCGTCCGATCCGATGGAGGAGGCATTCTTGGCGGCAGCCGATGATCTGGCGGCGATTTATAACAGCATGGATATCATCAAAGAGTATCCGCTAGATAGCCATTCGTTTTCGGTAGCGCAAATTTGGGGGCGCGGCGGTGAGCCTGAGATTATAGCGCTGAAAGGGGCTCCAGAGGAGGTTTTTCGACTATGCCGCTTGTCTGGTGGGCAGCAAAGACGGCTGCAAGAGATTGCTGATGATGCAGCTGATGACGGTTTGCGCGTATTAGCAATTGCCAAGGCAGCAGCGAAAAACATTGAACTCTCTCGCGATAGTTATCAATACGATCTGCTAGGTTTGGTGGGGTTGTCTGACCCGATTCGTACCGAGGCTAAGGATGCTGTCGCCTTGGCACACCGAGCTGGCATCAAAGTGATTATGCTCACTGGCGATCATACCGAAACAGCGCGGCGTATCGGCCGCGAGATTGGTTTGAATACTGAGCGAGTGATAACCGGTCAAGAATTTTTGTCGATGAGCGAAAAGCAGCAGCGCGAGCTTGTCAAAACTACAGAAATTTACAGCCGTGTCGCGCCAAATGTTAAGCTGGCGATTATTACCGCCTTGAAACAAAACGGCGAAGTGGTAGCGATGACTGGCGATGGAGTTAACGACGGTCCGGCCCTCAAGAGTGCGCATATCGGTATCGCCATGGGCCAGCGCGGTACCGACGTTGCTCGCGAAGCGTCGTCGATCGTGTTGCTGGATGATAACTTCGCCTCAATTGTTCAAGGTGTGCGTATCGGCCGAAGGATTTTTGCTAACTTGCAAAAAGCGGTGATGTATATCATGATTGTGCATATCCCGATTGTTGCGTTGTCAATTGTGCCGGTGGTGCTTGGTTGGGATTTGATTCTGTTGCCGATCCATATTGTTTTCTTTGAATTTATTATTGATCCTGCTTGTACGCTAGTGTTTGAGGGCGAGCCAGAGGATGAAGACACGATGCGCCGGCCGCCGCGGCGAATTTCGCAGCCATTATTTAGTCGAGCGGTAGTGCTAGAAAGTTTAGCAATTGGCGGATTGCTGGCGCTGATGGCCGTTCTAATTCATGGCGGGATGCTGGGCAGCGGTGCTTCTAGCGATCAAGCGCGAGCGGTAACTTACTTAACGATAATTCTAGCTAATATTGGTATGATTTTGGCGCTATCCGGCCGCAAAATCATTCGCTTGGCTGTTAAACAGCGTGGCAAGAATGCCTTGGCTATTGTGGTGGTCGCGGCTTCTGTCGCCTTGGCGGCGGTCTATAGTCTGCCATTTCTGCGCAATTTATTCAAAATCGCAGCGTTATCGCCAGCTGAATTCGGCTTAGCGGCAACCGCGGCGATTATTGCGTCGCTGCTGGCGGCAATTGTGCGCAAACTATGGAAATAATCGAGATTTTATGCTATAATGAAAAGATAAACTAGAGAGGGGAAATAATGGCAACGTCAAAGAAGCAACGTGCTGGCATTTTGATTATTGTGGTCGCGACCGTTCTAGGTACGCTAGGATCATTCGCGGTGATGATTTTATCAATGCAGTCAAACAAGCAAGCTCAGGCGGACTACCAAAAAGTTCTAAGCGAGTATAAAAAAGAGCAAACTGCTTACGAACAAAAAAAACAAGCGCAAGCCGATGAATTATCAGCCAAATATTACGAGACGTTCAAGCAGTATTCTAGCCAAGTTGCAAAGTTCGAAATCGATAGCGTCAAATCGCTAGTAACCGAAGATCTAACAGAGGGCGATGGCGCATTGGTAGACGATAAAACTAATTTTGCGGCTTATTATATTGGCTGGGATGCAAATGGTGATATCTTTGATCAGAGCATTGATAACAATAAGCTGAAAACGCCGCTGCCGGTAAGCGGGTTGAGTACGGCTGGTATAATTAACGGCTGGAAAGAAGGCTTGAAAGGAATGAAAGTCGGCGGCGTGCGGCTGCTGTCTATCCCGGCGGATAAAGCTTACGGCGAGGCCGGCAGCAAAGACTCTAACGGCAAGCAAATTATCGCGCCGAACATGCCATTGAAATTCGTCGTTATGGCGATTCCAGCGCCAGAAACTATCACTCCGCCAGATATGACGAAGCTGATGAACGCATACCAAGAAGCTCAACGAGCGCAGTAAGACGAGGAGGAAATCTGCATGGAATATATTAAGCCTGTGGTGATGATTGGCGCTGGCCCGAGTGCACTAGCGGCAGCGATTTATACTACGCGCGAAGGTATTGCTACGACTCTTTACGAGAAGGGTGTTGTTGGCGGTCTAGCGGCAATTACCGATAAAATCGACAACTATCCTGGTTTTCCCGATGGCGTTCCAGGTATGGAATTGGCGGATAATTTGCGCAAGCAAGCTGAGCGCTTTGGTGCCAAGATTGATTACGGCGACGTTTCAGCGCTGCGCCATCAGGATGGCGTTAATATTTTGACAGTTGACGGTCAAGAGGTTAAAGCTCGCGCTGTACTGATTGCTACAGGCAGCGGTTATAAGAAACTTGGCATTCCTGGCGAGGCAGAATTTTATGGCCGCGGCGTGCATTATTGTGCGACTTGCGATGGTGCTTTTTATAAAGGCAAAAGGTTAGTTGTTGTTGGCGGCGGCAATTCTGGCGTCCAGGAAGCAATGTTTTTGACGCGTTTTGCCGAGCATATTGATTTGCTGGTACGAAGTACTATCAAAGCTAGTAAGACTTTGCAAGACGATTTGCAGAAATACATTGATAATGGCAAAATTACCGTACATTTGCAAACAGTAGCGCAAGAAATCGTCGGCGAGGACGGCGCGGTGGCGGCGGTGCGGGTGCTCGAAAACGGCGCAGAAACGACTTTCGAGGCTGACGGCGTGTTCGTTTTCATCGGCTTGAAGCCGAATACGCAGTTTTTAGCGGATAGCGGCGTTGAGCTTGACGAGTACGGCTTCATCAAAACCGACGACCGTTTGGCGACGGCTTTGCCGGGCGTATTTGCTAGCGGCGATGTCCGCAGCGGCGCTACCATGCAGGTGGCTAGTGCTGTCGGCGAGGGGGCGACGGCGGCACTGAGTATCCGCGAATACTTAGAGGGTGTGAAAGCGGAATAGCTTCGACACTGGATGTCGGTGCTATTCGACGTATTTCTTGCGGAAAGCTTCAAGTTGTTTAATGATGGCTGGATCGCTGGTCTCGAGAGCGATTTCGCGTGTGCCCATGATGCCAGAGCCGCGCATGAAATTGTGCGACCCTGATAGTGCTATTTTCGAGCCATCAGGCATCGTGAAAACAATGAATTTGGCGTGCAGATATTGTGGATGCTGATATAGGGTTTGTTGCCGGCTGGTTAAAGTGCCGAGTTTGATGAGAAGTTTATTGATCGGCGAGGCGGTACGCCAATTATTGAAATACAATTTGGCATTTTTGCGCTTGAGAATGCGGTTGAGTTTGCCAGTCGGGCAGTACTGCGATACTAGTACGATGTTCTCAGCTTGTTCGGCTAGGTCGCAGGCGCGCTTGTAAATGAGAGAATTAGTTGGCAAACCTTGGTCAACCAGGACAGTCGAGTGTTCGTCGAGACCAAACATTGAATTGCGAATCGAACCGCCGCGCTTGTCGGCGCGAGCGATAAGGTATTGCTCGTTAGATAGCTTATCAGCTAACACTTTATTATCAAATCGGAACATGTAATCGACATTAGCTAGGCTCTCGTGGTCCATATTGACGCCGCCGCAAGCGTAGACTATGTCGTCAACAATCGACCACTTGCTATGAGTGCGGCCAGTCATTAGCATATTGGCCTTTTGACCGAGCCAGCGAAAAGCCACGCCTGCTCTTTTTAGCCGCCGTTCTAATTTCATGGCGTGAACGGCGCGCGATGGCTGGCGGCGCGGCGAACGCAGAATGAATTCCTTCGGTTCGAGATAAGTGAATGAATCAGCGCAAACCGAGGCTGGCACGCCGCGTTCAGCCGCTGCGCGCTCGACGGCGGCGATTACGGCTTCGGTGTGCTTATCATCGGCGCGAAAGGTAGTTGCTACCATATTGACGCGCTGCTTGGCGTTATCAATTTTAACTGCTAAATCCGACATATAGTCTTCTGCTGTCAGTAGCGTCGGACTCTTTTTCTTACTCATATCTCTATTAGTATACTCTATAGCGTAAAAAACTGGTACTATATAGGTAGTAACTGTAAGCAAAGGAGCAATATGGCAGATTTTAATAAAGTTCTTGATCCGGGAGACGTTGATGGCGGACTAGTCAATACGGTAGTAGAAATCCCCGAAGGGTCGCGCCTGAAAGTCGAATGGGATCGTCAGCGGGCGGCCTTTATGCTGGACCGCGTCGAGCCAAAAATCTTTGCTAAGCCGTGTAATTACGGCTTTATTCCGCAGACGCTTGACGAGGATGGAGACGAGTTGGATACGCTGATTATTTGCCCAGAGCCGCTAACGACTGGCGTGTGGTTGGAGGCGCGCATTATTGGCGTGCTGCGCTTCGAAGATGACGGCGAAGTCGACGACAAAGTAGTCGTGGTGCCAGCTGATAATCGCGACGATGATCGTATTAACTCGCTCGACGACATTCCGCAGCTGGTTAAGCAGCTTGAACATCATTTCACTCATTACAAAGATCTCAAGAAGCCAGGCAGTACCATCGTCAAGGGCTGGGGCGATGTCGAGGAAGCCAAGACGATTGTCAAACAATGCATTGACCGCTATAATAATCAGTAATAAACTTAAACGGAGCAAATTATGGATTATTATGATTATTCAACTTCGACTTATGCGGCTAGCAGCGATGTCGGTGCGGTTGCAGTTGTAATTTGGCTGTTTGTCATCTTAATTGTAATGGCAGTTTCCATACTAATGATTATCGCCATGTGGCGAATCTTTACCAAGGCTGGCAAGCCAGGCTGGGCGTCATTAGTGCCAATATACAACATGGTAGTAATGATGCAGATTGTCGGCCGGCCAGAGTGGCAAGTCGTACTGATGTTCTTGCCGTTTGCCCATATATACATTTCGATTGTGTTGCCGCTAGATTTAGCAAAATCGTTCGGCAAAACGACTGGTTTTGGTGTTTTGATGATCTTCTTCCCGGCGATCATGAATCCGATTTTGGCGTTTGGCTCGAGCCGTTATGTTGGTCCGGTTGCACATCAGCAGCCAGTCTACGGCCAGCCGCCGCAGCCTGGGTATTACGCACCGCAGCCAGCTTACGGACAACAACCTCAGCAACCGGTAGCCTATGCTCAACAACCGCAGCCATACGCTCAACCGCAACAACCAGCTGCAACGGTTGTCCAACCACAACTGCCGGTAGCTGAAGGCGGACAGCCGCAACCGCCTCAGCAGCCGCCGCAGGCATAAATGGTTGATGAACTTCTAATTGCAAACTTAGCGAAATAGCCAGAGCTTGTCTGGCTATTTTCGTTTTGGCTGCTGGCTGCTATTTTTTGTTGCGGCGAAACGGTGTTGTGCGCTGCAATAGGCTGCCAGCGCGGCCTAGTAGCGAGGTTTTTTTGAGCTGGGCCTTGAGCTTCATCCGAGCGTGTCCAGTGATGACATATTCGTTCCAGCCGGGCTTTGGGCGAGCGCGCTTGTTGGTTAGAATCTCGACGGTATCACCGTGCTGCAATTTGTAGCTGAATGGTTCCATCTTGCCATTTACTAGAAATCCGCTTGATTTAGCGGCTAGATCAGAGTGCACGCGGTAGGCAAAATCTAACGGGAAAGCGCCGTCTGGCAGGTCGTAAATATCACCCTTTGGCGAATAAATAAAAATCCGGTCGCCGAACAAATCGACCTTCAAATTATCAACGTCGAAATCTTTACCTTCGCGAATCATCGATGCTGCCGACTGCAAATGCTTAATCCAGTGTAAATCTGTCGGCAGGCTGGTCATTTTGCCCTTGATATAAGCGTCAGTTAGCTTTTGCTCATTATAATGAAAACTGGCGGCGAGTCCGCGTTCAGCGTAATCGTGCATCTCGCGGGTGCGGATCTGGAACTCGACCGCTTGGCCGTTTTTAGTAACCACCGTAGTGTGCAGCGATTGGTAGCCGTTGGGCTTAGGCTTCGAGATATAATCTTTGATTCGCCCAACCATCGGCTCGTACATGTTGTGTAGTTCGTTAAGTACCAGATAGCAAGTGTCGATATCGTCAACGATAATTCTCAGCGCGATCAGATCATAAATATCGTCGATATTGGGGACGCGCTGCATCTTTTTGTATAGGCTGTAGGTACTCTTGACACGGCCGTCGATTTGGTGCTGGATTTTCTCGTCGCTGAGGCGTGAATCGACAGCGCGGCGGACGGCATCTAGCTTGCGTTGAGATTTCTTTAAGCGGCTATCTTTGAGGGCGACAGTTTGGTTGTATTCCTCGGGCATTAAATATTTGAAGCTCAACTCCTCGAGCTGTACGCGCAGCCGACCCATATTTAACCTATCGGCTAACGGTGCGAAAACGTCTAGTGTCTCGCGAGCGATTTTCTTCTGCTTTTCCGGACTTTTGAATTGCAAAGTTTGCATATTATGCAGACGGTCGGCCAGCTTGATGATAATCACTCGCACGTCTTGGCCGACAGCGATGAGCAGCTTTGTCAAGTTATCGGTAGTGCTCGGTAAATACGATTCGAGGTTTTTCATGCCGGCGCGGGCTTGGCTGACCTTGGTGACACCGTCAACCAGAAAAGCAATATCCCGGCCGAATAGCTCGGTGATTTCCTCTAGTGTAGCATCAGTGTCCTCGACTGTATCGTGCAGTACGCCAGCAATCACCGAATCAATATCCATGCCCCAGTCGATCAGCATAGTAGCGACTTGCAGCGGGTGAGTGATGTACGGCTCGCCGCTTTTACGTAGTTGCCCGTCGTGTTTATCGGTAGCATAATGGATTGCTTTTTCTAACAATGCGACCTGCTCTTCACTGTAATGGCTTCTAGCCAGATTAACCAGCTCGACCTCGTTCATAGCCTTATTATAGCAAATTTGCCAAAGCTATTGCGCTTTTGCTAAAATATTAGCAAAGATGGCTTAATCAAGGAGTGGGCATGGTGAAAATAAAAGTAGCGATTAACGGTTTTTGCCGGGTTGGCCGCAGTGTTTTCAAAATTGCGCAGAGCCGTTCGGATATGGAAATAGCAGCTATTCGGACGCATCTGAGCGCCGAGCAGTGCGCTTATCTGCTGAAGCATGACTCGATTTACGGCCATTATGCCAAGGCGATTGGCACTGGCGACGCGTCGCTATATGTTGGCGACCGGATCATTCCTGTCATAAGCGATAAGCGGACAACCAAATTGCCGTGGGATGACCTCGGTATTGATGTTTTGATTGATGCTGGATGTCAGACTGATGCTGCTGAACTACGCCGCCATCGGACAGCTGGCACTCGGCGCGTGGCATCGCTGTCTCAGTGCGCTGATTTTGCGACGATTGTCATGGGCGTCAATGACGGATTGGTCAACGCCTCGACGGATATTGTCTGCAGCGGCGATGCGGCGATTAGCTCGGTAGCGCCGGTTATCGCGGTGCTTGATCAAGCGGTTGGCGTCGAGGCGGCAACGATTACGGCGGCTGGTAATCATCATTCTGCCAGTTTGTCGCTAAGAGCCGACCGCCTAGGTGACAGTGATTTATTGGCGATGGCAGCCGACTACAGTCAGAGATTGCAGGCAGTTTTGCCAAATGTTGCGAGCGCGGTAGGCGGGCTTGCAATTAGCAGCCGCCAGTACGGTAACGTTGGTCTATCAACGGTTTCGCTACTGCTGCGCGAATCAATCGCGGCCAAGAAAATAAACGAGATTTTAACCCATGCTGCCCGCGAACCGCTATATAACGGTATTTTGGCGGTTACTGATAAAGAGCTGGTAGCCGAAGATTTTCGCGGCAATAGCTACAGCTCGACAGTTGATGCCGGGCTAACCACCGTTGTCGGCGAGCGGCTGGCGCAAGTGTCGGCCTGGTACGACTATGAATGGGCCAGCGCCAACCGCTTGGTCGAGTTGGCGGCTGAAACTGGCCGATACGCGCGGAATGTTTGATGTTTTATAATATAATTGCTAATACAGCCAAAAATATGCATAAAAGTCTTGACATTTATCGCAAAGTGTGATAGTATCATAGTATGTCCATCCCGTATAGGCAAAATACAGGATCAGCGACATGCTCACTAACAATAAAATCTGTAGTAGATAGTCACAATTTTAAGCTCTCTACGGCATTATTAAGTTTAGTTAATTCAGGCTAAGAGCACGAATAGCGCTGGCGCTAAAACGCCAGTCTAGCCTGGGTGTTTTTGATGCTGCCGTAGAGAGCTTGAAAAGGTCAAGCTCCCAAGCGCCCCACATGGGGCAGAGAGGGGCCTAAAATGGCTTCTTACACCATTAGCGACATCATCAACAACTCCGCCGCCGCCCAGCAGCGACGGGCCGAGGCCCTCCGGGGCCTCGACCTCCCCGAGGAGGGGGGGTACGTGCGGGGGTGCGTCCCCAGGGAGTACCTCCGTCTGATGGCGGAGGCGGAGGCCGCCCCCCAGGGGGTGTACCAGGTTGCGCTCTGCTTGCACGATGAGGCCCGCCGCGCGGGCCTTATCGCCAACATTAGTGTCGATGAGTACAATAGCCCCTGTGATGTCGACATCAAGGTGGATGGTCTGGCTACGCTCATGGTTCAGGGCTGCGGCGCTGGCCGCAGCTACATCGTCGACGGGGAACACGGGTTCCTCATCAAGGACATGCCCTACGGGGCATGGAGCGAGCTCTTTGAGGAGGTGGCTGCCTCGAAGAAGTAACTACTACCCCGGGAACTCTACCGGGTAAAAAATTGAGTGCGGTTCCAGAGAGGAAAACCGCTTAAAACTTCCTCCATAAACTGGCTTGCCCTGCGCCAGACTGATATCTATATCAGTAAAATGCAGGGCAACAACCCTTGAAAGTTCTGAATTTTTGCAACGATTTGCAGATAGGATTGAGCTCTCAATGGGCTCAAGTATCTTTAGATAGCTAATACTATCCTGGTCGAGCCATTCAAATCTTGTTTGACACGCCGCAAACGCGATGAAGAATGGCTTGACGAAGGGTTGAGCCAACGAGATTCCTGAGGAGGAGTCATGTTCGCTGTCAGCTTCAAGCTGAGAGATGGCGGTAGGCGTCATCGGGAATTCAGCATTTCCGAGTATGACGTTACGGCGTTCGAAACGTGCTATCTGGCTTCGGACGCCAGATTTATCTACTCTAAGTACTGCGCATACGTCGGCTATGACGAGTCGTGTTTGTGCTATGACTCAGTCCTGAGACTCCAGTGGGGAGGTCCGCACCTCTCGCTGCATAAAAAACTAGACGTCTCTCACACTATGAGACTCGCCGAGGAGCTCAGTGGCTTGCGCGTCGCTGAGATCCTCGGCGTCGCTTGGCGTCGAGAGTACGCAGGTAGAGCTGTTTTCAGGCGTTTTTCGCTCGAGATCGTTAACGATCTCGAGCAGACAATCAGGGACAACCTGTCCCTAGTGGATGCTTATGAGAAGAGCACAATCTGCTCTTCTTTGTACCACTACAACTGTGGCGGCAACGCCGGCACTGGCAGAGTGGACAAGGAAGTCTTCACACCCGCTGTGCAGCAGGCGCTCGAGACGAAGATGTCTCGACTCTTACGAGGTACCATGCTGTTTGAACTTCTCGCTACTTGCGAGGAACTCGATCGGCAGGAAGCTGACGACAAGCGGCGTCAGCGCGAGCGCCAGATCGCGCGCGGGCGCGCAGAGATCGAGGCTTTGCTTGGGGTCAACCCCGACACCCTCGATGAGTTGTACGACCTCCTTCGAGTTAAGGAGGTCGAGAGCTGACTCTGGGGACGTCCGCGTACTCGGACGAGCTCAACCTTAGACTGTGGTAAGATAGTACGGTTTTATCACCCAAACCTTGTGAGGCAATCAAGTGCGGACAATTGAGATTTCGTCCGAACAAGCGGGATATCCCGCAGCAATCTCATCGAGAGTGATGCTTTGTAATGAGACAATGATGTTTCTTCTGAGCTATAGCACTCTCACACCCGCTACCTGGCGGGGATGGCCAGCTCAATCTGAGCTTCGACCATCCCCGCTGGGGGCGGGATTTTCTTTTGGCCAGCCAAACCTACTCTAACGGGGCTTGCCAGGGGCGCGTATTATGCTTATACTTGTAGTATGA
>JABZJV010000056.1 GCA_015257605.1 Nanosynbacter sp.
CGGCAATCTGCGTACGGCGCAATTCTTGACAGTAAGCGCCCGTGTTTAGCGCCTCACCGATGTCAACTGCCAAACTACGAATATAGGTACCGCTAGAGACATGGGCCCGAACTTTGAGCAGCGGATAAGCGTAATCAAGCAGTTCTAGCGCATAAATAGTCACCGCACGCTCTGGTATATCAACTTTTTTACCGCTGCGGGCTAATTTGTAAGCCCGCTGTCCATTAATTTTGATAGCACTGAACGCTGGAGGACGCTGTTTGATATCGCCAACGAATTGCGCTAGAACATACTTAACTGCTGCTGCATCCGGTTGTTTGAGTAAAGGCAAAGATTCAGCTCCTTGTAGTTCGTCGCTTGCAACGTACGGCATAATTTCGCCTTCCGGGTCGCCAGTTGTACTAGTCTGCCCCAACCGGAACGTCGCTTCATAAACCTTATCAAGCTTGGTATAACGCATCGCGTTGCGGCATTCCTTGCCCGTAACCAAAATCAGCAGGCCCGTCGCAAAAGGATCAAGCGTCCCGCAATGACCGACTTTGACTTTTTTACCAGCCCGATGGCTAAGCACGCGGCGAACTCGCGCCACCACCCCGAAGCTAGTCATGCCTGGCGGCTTATCAATCAATATAACCCTGTCATTCATACTTCAAGTATATCAGCATACCCCGTAGCATTGATTCTAAAATCTTTTCAGAGTCAATCTGAAGTCTATCCGCAAACTTAAGCTTGCCCTGGAATCTTGAACTGAGCTGGATCATTTGATGTTGGTGCCGAAACTGCTGGAGCTGGCGGCGGCGGTAGAGTAGATTCTAAAGTGTCAGCTCCGACCCCGCCATTAGCTGGTACTGGCGGCAAGGATGAAAAATCTGGCAACGGCGGCAATGGCGGCAATGGCGGTAAATCGTCAACCGCGCCAGACGATGGCGCAGCTGATGCTGCCGACAGAGCTGCATCAACGGCAGACCGCGCTTGGTCTTGGTCTGAACTAGCAGGATTTGCGGCTGGCACAGCTTCTACGCTAGGCGCTGGCATTGCTGGCATACTCGGCTGTACCGTTACCCCTTTCGAAGAAACCGCCTCGGGCGCCGCGTCAACTGGCGCAGCTTCTGATAAGACATCGCGAACTGTCGGTTCTACCTCGGTCTTATCGGCTACAGCATTAAATGGCGATTGCATTGACGGCGGCTGCGACGCCACCGCGCCGCGATCGTGGCTTAAAATGACGCGATTATGCATGTCTTTTTCAGCTTTTCTAGCTTCCTCGGCAGCCTGTTCGGTTGTCGCGTTAAAAGTACCACCAATCGACGGCTCGCTCGGGCTAACTGGCATCGCTAGACCTGGCCCTGGCGCAAATGGAGCAACTGGCGGCAAAGCTAGATCTTCTTTGGCCGCTTCATCTACTTCTGCTGAGCTGGCAGCAATATCACGCTGCAAATCGGCAACCGACGGCATATCTCGCCTATCAGCTTCAGGCTCAACAGCAGGAATTGATGCTAACTGTTCGGCTAATTTCTTTTCGGCGGCAGCGGCGGCATCTCGACTACTTCGCTTCTCTAATTCTTCATTGGCAGCCCTCAGAGCTTCGTCGGAATGGCGCCTATCAATTGCATTCTTGACGTCGTCAACATCACCAACTGGCTCGTGCGAAATCGACAATGCGCCAATGTCGCCAGAATTTTTAGACTCATCCTTTTTGGAGGATTTTTCTTCGTCCTTGCTTTTTGCTTCAGGTACTGGAATCGGCTTATCGTGCGATTCTTTGAGTTTAGTGGCAATCAGCTGCTGGTTAGCACCGTCTGCCATCAATTGAGCGGCCACTGTCATCGCCGCCGAGCTAGTATGCGCATTACTGAAACGATCGGTTGCTGCCACGATACCTGTCAAAAACGCCGTAGCAATTTGTTCGTCAATCAGCCGGCTCTCGCCTCTTAATTCATTGGCTAACCGGCACAAAACTTCGCTGTAACAGCTAGCTCGTGGATTACTCCATTCCAGACTGCCAAGCTGCGTCGACTCGCCGAGCGACACGCTAGCCACAACTGCGTCATGCAAAATTCGCCCATGGCTCTCGAGCGCATGATCCAAATCAGCTTCATCTTTGACGCCAATTGCCAACACCATCTCGACATTATAGTCGCCTTGGCTAAAGTCCAAATCTTTCTGGTTGATTGTCGTACGGTACGGCGTAATAAAAATCTTGACCATATCATCGACAATCTTGTAACGTAAGTGATCAGCCTTTTCCTTATCCAGCGCGATGATAAAATCGCGCAAACTATCAACTGTACTTTCAAAGGTTTTCTCGGGCTGCAGAAATTTAATCGCTGGCGGCACCGCCCCGCTGAATACTGCCGTCGCATGCTTATTTAACTTATTGATTAGCAGCGTGATGCCCAAAGCAGCGCTCAATTCGTCAACCGACGGATTGGCGCTAACCGTAACGAGAATATTATTACTTTCTTTGACTTTCTCTACTACCTGGTTTAGCACGTCTGCCATATTTTATCCTATTTGTTTTTATTCGCTATAGACTTTATGTACTATAACATAAGCATCACGACAAAGTCAATACTATTTTGTAAAGCAGCGCCGCTTTACAAACAGAGGTGTATAAGTTATAATTGAAAACTGATTGTATACACTAAATCAATAACAGAGGTAAAGGAATTTATGCCACTCATCAAATCAGCCGTTAAGCGAATGAAGCAAACCGCTAAGCGCCGCCAGCGTAACATCGGTATCAAGCGCGATATCAAATCTGCCACCAAGGAATTTTTGGCCAACCCGAGCGCCGCTACCCTAAGCAAAGCTCAAAGCGAGCTAGATACTGCCGTCAAGAAAGGCCTGCTCAAAAAGGCAACCGTCAGCCGCCGCAAATCAGCCCTCGCCAAGGTCGCTAAAGCTGCTGGCGTCAAGCTAGAAAAGAAAGCCGCTAAGCCAGCTGCTGAGGCCAAAAAAGCTCCTGCCAAAAAGCCAGCCGCCAAAACCACAGCCAAGAAGGCCGTAGCTAAAACTGCTTAATTTATACTAACGAGATTAAAGCGCTCCGCAAGCCGGAGTGTTTTACTTTTGCCGCGAAGCCACCCGAAACAAAAAATCCTCCAACGCTGCCCACAGATCAACTGATGATGTTTTCATCTGATAATCACGTTCTGCTGCTAATTCAGTCAATTCCGCCAAGTCCTTTGGCGACAGCTGCCGAGCAAGCGGCCGCAATTTCTTGGCAACAAACGGATGTATGCCGAGATCAATCTTATCGCTAGCGCCAGCTGCTTCGGCCTTAGCTAATAACACCAGCTGCGACCACTGCGACCAGACCAACGGCGCCACTTTATAAACATCGTCGCTGCGGCGAAGTTCATCAAGCGCGCTCCGTAGATTTGTCGTCTCGCCGCGCACTGCCAATTCAATGATATCAAACACCGAAAACTCACGTGCTGGCGGCAAAACCGTTGCAATCGCTGCATCGTCAATTTTCACGGCATTTTTCAAGGCAGCTACAGCATGAGTTAATTGTAATTG
>JABZJV010000057.1 GCA_015257605.1 Nanosynbacter sp.
TATTAGCCTATAATGAATATAAGCAAAGGGGGAAATAATGAATCCATCAGCGATAATTAACGACGACATGACGCTCGAGGAAAAACTCGAGGCGATTGAACGCGAGATAGCCAAAGCGCAAGCTGAAGCCGATCAAAAAGCTGAAGCTGACGGCCTACCATCAGCGCCAATTGATCCAGCAACACTAACTATGTGCGAGGGCTGCCAATAGACACGCTACATATAGCGTACTCTAAGCGGTTATGCTATAATAAGGGCCCATGAAAGAGCAATCACACATGGGCAAACAGACAAAATATATCTTTGTAACTGGCGGCGTTCTCTCGGGGGTAGGGAAGGGAATTACCGCTGCGAGCATCGGCGCGGTACTACAAGCCAAGGGTATCAAAGTCTCAATTCAGAAATGCGACCCGTATCTCAATGTGGATGCGGGTTTGCTTAATCCGGCAGAGCACGGCGAATGCTTCGTGACGCGCGATGGTGCTGAAACCGACCTTGACCTCGGCCATTACGAGCGGTTTCTAGATATAGAGTTGACGCAGAAAAATGCCACGCTGGCGGGACGCTTATTATCAGAGCTGATTGCCGATGAACGTGCCGGTAAGTTTCACGGCAAAACTGTCCAACTAATCCCGCACTTAACACATGCCATTCAAGAGTCAATTATTGCGGCTGGCGAAGGCAGCGATGTGCACATCGTAGAAATTGGCGGCACGGTGGGCGATTATGAAGGGCTGAGTTTCATTGAAGCGATCCGCGAATTTGCTCACAAAATCGGTAAGGAACGCTGCTTATACGCACATGTGGTTTATGTGCCGTTTATTGATACCAGTAAAGAGTTCAAGAGCAAGCCGGCGCAAAATGCCTTAAACGATTTGCGCGGTTTTGGTATTGTGCCAGAGATTGTGGTTGTCCGCAGCGACGAGCCGGCGCCTGAGTCGGTTGCTCAAAAAATTGCTTTGTACGGTGGTGTTGACTTGCCGGGAGTGCTGATGCTGCCAAATCTCGATACCGTATTTATGATTCCCGAGCGGATAGCCGCTAGCCCATTGATGACCATTCTCGATAAGTTCACTGGTAATTTTGCTCAGCCGAATCTCGCGAAATGGCAAGCGTTAACTCAATTGCAAAGCAAAAAGCCAACTGATATCGTGACTGTCGGTTTAGTCGCTAAGTATATGGAAAACAAGGATACCTATCTGTCGGTGACCGAGGCGCTCAAGAGTGCGGCTTGGCACGAAAATGTTGGTCTGCATATCAAGTGGCTCAATGCCGAAACAGTTACCGAGCGTGATTTCGAGACGGTTGATGCTCTGCTGGTGCCAGGCGGCTTTGGCCCGCGCGGGATTGAGGGCAAGATTGCGGCAGCGCAGTATGCGCTTGAGCGCGATGTGCCGTATTTGGGGATTTGCTTAGGTTTGCAGACAGCGGTAATTGCGGCGGCGCGGCGAGCTGGGCTTGACGATGCTAACAGCACGGAGTTTGACGATGCTACGACGCATGATGTGGTGTATATTATGCCTGGCCAAGAGGGCAAAGAATCGACTGGCGGTACGTTGCGGCTGGGCAATTATCCGGCAGTATTCACGCCAGGGTCGCTCGCTTCTAAGGTATATCAGTCGGATCACACCGAGGAGCGCCACCGCCATCGATATGAGGTAAACCAGCAATTTCTAGATGAGATTGCCCGCGGCGGCGTGGCGGTGTCGGGCTTGTCGCCAGACGGGCGGCTAGTCGAATTTGTCGAGGCGCCAAATTGCCGCTATTTTGTCGCAACGCAAGCGCACCCCGAGTTTCGTTCGCGGCCAATGCGGCCGCATCCGCTGTTTGCTGGACTGATTAGAGCGGCTGTCTCTTGACAAATTATACTAGTTATGCTAATATGAGAATATGGCAGAAGAAGAAAAACAAAAAGTAGAAGATTTCGAGCCAACTTACAACGAGAGCAGCGACGATACAGCGATGTTGCGAGCGGTGCTGCAATCGGATCATGCTCGTAATATTACGCCAGTATCGGTGTATCGCCAGCCAGATTTTGACGGCACGGAAGATTAACTGTAGTAAAAGTGTTATAATATGGTCTATGATTGATTGTGTTATTACACTGAAGAAAATAATTGACAAACTATATCAGCAGCAGGTTGATGTACAGTTAACGCGCCCTGACCCGAAGTTTGGCGACTTTGCGACCAATGCGGCGCTGCAGTTGGCAAAACCCTTGGGTAAAAATCCGCGCGAGATTGCTGAGGCAATCGCCGAAGAACTGCGTAGCCATCAGGGGTTTAGCGAGGTCAATGTGGCTGGGCCAGGCTTTATCAATGTGAAATTGAGCGACCAAGCGGTATTGGAATCGCTGAAAGTGCGGCCAGCGACTAATCGTGCAGGAAAAACAGTGGTTATTGAGACCAATTGTCCAAATCCGTTTAAGGCTATGCATATCGGCCACGCCTTGAACTCGATTTTGGCAGACACCATGGCGAACTTACTGGCGGTGGACGGCGCGGCGGTGCACCGAGTCAGTTACCACGGCGATGTCGGCACGCATGTCGGCAAGAGTATGTGGGCGATTCTTCGCGAAATTGACGGCGATGTCAGCAAATTAAACGCTATTCCGGCTGATAAGCGCAACGAATTTATGAGTCGTACATATGCTGAAGGGGCGCGGGCAGCCAAAGAGTCACCAGAGGCACGGGCGGAAATTGATGAGTTAGCCAAGCAATCGTTTGTGCTGGACGATCCGCTGTATAAGCAGGTGTATGAGATTTGTAAGGCCTGGAGTTTTGATGAAATTGACGCCAATGTGGCGCGGCTAGGCAATGTGCCGATTGAACGGCGCTATGTTGAGAGTGAAACCGAAGTACCAGGTAAAGCTTTGATCAAAGCAAAAACCCCAGAGGTCTTTACCAAATCAGATGGTGCGTATATCTTCAAAGGCAGCCAATATGGTGCGTTTGATAATGTGTTCATCGGTTCGCACGGCAACGGGTTGTACGGTGCGCACGATATGGGGCTGATTCAGCTAAAACATCAAGATTATCCAAACTTGGACCTGTCGATTACCGTCAACGGTGAGGAGCAGGCAGCGTATTTCCGCGGGGTGATCGCCGCTAGTGAGTTAGCGATTCCAGAATTGAAAGGCAAATTATTTAACTATGCAACTGGTCTGGTTAAGCTAACGACCGGCAAGATGAGCTCGCGCACCGGTGAGGTAATCACTATTGATTGGCTGTTCAACGAGTTCAAGAAAGCCATCACCAAAGCTGGCGGCGAGCCGACCGACGAGGTGGTGGCAGGCGCATTGCGCTATCAATTATTGAAAGTGAAAATCGGGAGCGACGTGGTATTTGATATCAATGATGCGGTGAGTCTCACCGGTAATACCGGTAGCTATCTGCAATA
>JABZJV010000011.1 GCA_015257605.1 Nanosynbacter sp.
TCTAAAGCTTCGTCAGAAGTATTCAATTCAGTTTGGACTGGGGTGTCCGCTCGACCGTAATGCGCTGGCAAGCCAACCTTATCACTCAAGTCAACCACCACTCGTTCGGCAGTTTTTTTGCCAATACCAGCAGCTTTTTGCACAAAAGCACTGTCAGCGTTGGCAATAGCGTTGCGTACCTGTTCCGCATCGCCCAGGCTGAGAATCGCTAGTGCGGCCTTTGGGCCGACACCCTGAACAGTAATCAGCATTTCAAACAGCTTTTTTGCAGCCAAACTAGAAAAACCGAACAGCTCTTCCGCCTGCTCGCGCACATGGTGGTAGGTATAAAACTTGATGTCTTGATTCAGCGCCACCGCCTCAAAATCACCAGCCGACACGCTGACTTCGTAACCGACGCCATGAACATCAATCACCACACTGCCCGCGCCAAACTTTTCAGCGATCACACCAGAAAGATGAGCTATCATAATCAGCTATGGCGACGTAGCGTTACCGCCAGGATTATTACTATTATTGCCGCCATTATTGCTACCGCCTGAATCACCCGAACCGCCGCCACTATTATCGTTTCCGCCAGCAGCCGCACAATTGCTAGTATCTTTACTGTAGTTCACGCCGTCGATTTTACTTTTATCGACCATAACCACTGAGCCTGTCTTAAGATCGCAGGCTGCCACTTTAGCATTTGTGCTTTTACAGTTAGCAGTGTCTTTCGAGTATTTTGTCGAGTTAAAGCTAGCTTCGTCAATAGTTTCAACCTTGCCGGTAGAAAGGTTGCAAACGGTAATCGTCGGCGCCTTACAATTAGCAGTATCTTTTGAATATTTCGTCGAGTCAAACTTATCCTCATCGATAGTTTCAACCTTGCCAGTAGAGAGGTTACAAACAGATACTTTAGTTGGCTCGGAATTACACGATTCAGTCGGCAGAGCGCCGCTCATAAAGTATTCATTATAAGTATTAGCGCCAGCTTTCGCCGCCAAGCCGCCCTTGTCTTTACAGACAGCGCGCTGAACAATACCGCTCGGCAGAGTGAATTTAACATCTGGCTTGCCTGACAATAGCGACGTCATCGTACTCTTCCAAATCGGCCCAGCCATGTCACTACCACCGCTAATCATAGCAGAGTTATCATTATTGCCAACCCAAACACCAACAACGTATTGCGGATTATAGCCAATCGTCCAAGCATCGCGGTTGTCGTTGGTAGTACCAGTTTTAACAGCAACAGTATGATTACCGTTAACCGTAATTGACGAGCCAAAGATGCGTGCGCGAGTTGTTCTGTCGCTAAGAATATCTGAGATTAGGTAAGCCCCCTGAGCGCTAATAACTTGCTTAGACTTGCCCTCGTGTTTGTAGATTGTTTTAGCGTATTTATCGTCAATCTGAGTAATTTTAGTAATATCATATTGCTTGCCGCTATTAGCGAAAGCAGTATAAGCATGCACCATATCCTGCAAAGATGCCTCGGCTGAACCAAGCGCCAACGATAAGCCGTGATCGCCTTTCTTAATAGAGGAAATGCCCATACTGTTAGCAGCTGTTACTGAACGAGAAATGCCATATTTTTGCATAACCTCAACGCTTGGAATATTAAGCGACCAATTAAGTGCTTGGCGCACCGTAGCACTACCGCCGCGGCTAGCTTCATTTTTATCAGCATCGCGCGGCACATAGCCGCCGCCGAAATCCTTAACTTTATCTTGCAAAATAGTCGCTGGCGTAATCACGCCGTCTGCCAATGCTGCTGCGTAATAAATCGGCTTGAAGCTAGAACCTGGCTGGCGCCTAGTCGTTACCATGTTAACCTTGCCCCATTTTTCATTATTATAATCGGCACTGCCAACCAAAGCTCGAATTTCACCAGTCGTTGGATCAACGACAACTCCGCTGGCATTAGAGCCGCCCATTCGGTTAATATGCCTCATTTGCTTGTTAATGTTGTCTTTGAGGGTATTCTGCATATCGATATCTAGCGTCGTTGTGACTTGATAGCCAGAACGCATAACTTTTTCGTAACCATCTTTTTCGTAGCCGCCTTTTTTAGAGCTATATTTATCGCTGAGCTCAGCCACCACCATTTCAGCAAAATGCGGCGCCACGCTATCATTCTGCGTTGACGGCGGCGCGTAGGCCAATTGCTGGGCTAAGGCCTCTGTTTTTTGCGCTTCGGTGACGTAGCCTTCTTTTACCATTCGACTGAGTACCGTTTTTTGCCGTTCTTTAGCATATTCAGCACTGCCGCTAATCGGCGAGTAGCTGCTCGGTGCCGGCAATACACCAACCAGCATAGCGCTTTCTGCCAGAGTTAGTTCTTTGGGTGTTTTATTGAAATAAGTCTTAGCCGCATCCTCTATGCCAAAAGCGTTTTCACCAAAATAGACCGAATTGAGATACATGTCGAGAATCTCGTCTTTAGAATAGTTTTGCTCGACAGCAATCGACATGAAGAACTCTTGATATTTACGCATCAAACTATGCTCGTCGCTTAGCAAGGTATTCTTGACCAATTGCTGAGTGATGGTCGAGCCGCCGCCATGCCGCGTCACTGCCGCCCTAGCGATACTAAAAAGATTAAATCCGCCATGCTTATAAAAATCCTTGTCCTCGCTCGCCAACAAAGCATTCTTCATATGATCAGATATCTGGTCGAGTTTCACGATATTGCGCTTCTCAGCCCGACCAATACTATAAAAAGTCTTACCGTTTCTGTCTTTTAGAACAATTCCGGTATTATTACGGTTCATCAAACGTTCAACGTCGCGGATATCATTAGCCAGCATGATGTATGTTACCACTGGTATGATAATCATAATTGCTAGAATAGGACCGCCAACAACGGCAACCTTCTGTTTGCGCGACAATCCTTGCCACCAAGCGACTAGTTTACCAAACTTACCTGTCGGCTGGCGATGAACCTTACGAACTGGAGATTTCTTACGACCTATGTTAGCGTAGCGCGATAAACGCGGCGGTTGCTTTTGTATCTGCATCACCTACCATTATATCACCTTACGCTTCAATACGGCTCATAAACGCATGCGTTAAAGCTGCCGCCAATGCGTCAGCGCAATCATCAGGCTTCGGCACCTCTTGCAACCCTAGCTGAATACGCACCATTTCTTGAATTTGCGGCTTTTTAGCGGCACCGTAACCAGTGATTGATTTTTTGATTTCATTCGGCGTGTATTCGTGAATTGGCAATTTCGCTTGGCGGCCTGTCAATATTGCTACGCCGCGCGCCTCGGCGACACTGATTGCTGTCGTAATATTCTTAGTAAAAAACAGTTTTTCAACCGACATAACATCCGGCTGCGTCTCTTTAATAATATCGGTTAAGCCTGAGTAGATTTCTTCAAGGCGATCTGGTAATGGTGTATGTGCTGGCGTAGTGATCACTCCAGCCGTAACCAGCCTCATTCTACCGCCGTTGACATCAATTACGCCAAATCCGAGAATACCTGTACCAGGATCAATTCCGATGATTCGCATGCTGATATGGATCACTTCCTGCCAAATCGAATAGCTTTTCTCAAGCCGCGCTTAATTTCAGTGCGCCATTCCCAGACACCATAGCTAACACCCGCCAAGGCCAGTCCGCTAATCGTCCACCACACCGCTGGATTAGTTTGCTGGACTGTTACCGGCTGCACTGGATAAGCCGCTAATGTATTATTAGCTTTCTTGATTTTGCGACAGCGACCAGTTGAAGGATTGCGCTCCCAGCCTGCTTTGCACGGTTTGGGCAAATCGTCAACAGAAGCAATCTTCTTGCAGCGGCCAGTTTCTGGGTTACGGAATTGGCCCTCTTTACACGGTTTCAGAACCGCTGCAGCCGCCTTGGCAATTGAACGACAACGTCCGGTTTCCTCGCTGCGATATTGACCTTCTTTGCAAGGTTTCAAGACAACGGTTTTTTTCTTGTCCTGAACAATATTGCGGCAGCGGCCAGTCTCTTCGCTGCGATATTGGTCATCGCGGCATGGTTTCAATATTTTTATTTTTGGTTTAGCCGACAACGCTTTCAGGCTACCCTTACCATAATTAAGTTTAGGCGTAAAATCATTACCCTCACTACCTGGACTCGGCGTCGCCCAGCGCCAAGTCGCAGTTTTAGCATCATACGCCCAAGATCGCCCTTTGTTACTAGCACTATCAGCTTTCTCATACGGCATCACGCCGTTCTTATAGGTAATTAACCCGTTGGCATCTTGCAACCACACTGTTCCAGATGCCTTGTTAAGATGCAGCGCCTTCCCTGATATGACAAAGATTTTACCCGGCAGAACTGTGCCTGATAGCTTCGAAAGGCTATCAGTAGAATCCGATTCCGCTTGGTTGCCGCTACGCAAGCGGTAGAGTGATAAGTCTATTGGGCTTTGACCAATATTTTTAACCTTAACATAGCTATAGCAAGCGAGGTTCGGGTCAGCCGTAGCACAATCTGCTGGATTCGGTAAAATTTCTAGAATCTGTAAAGTTGGCGTCGACGGCAAACGGTACAAATCACTTGATATCATATTGCCAGTCGCTCGTTTACGAAAATCAGTTTTAAAGACACCAGTTCGATAAGACTTACTCCAGCCTTTACGCTCCCAAATATCATTCTGATATTTGCCGAGATCGGTATTGTTAATTCGAACTGCCTCAACTAGCTGGCCAGCTTGATAAACATTTATCTCTTTGTCATACAAAGTATCACTATTTGGAGTTGGACAGCCCGCTAAAAGCAATGTATCATCCGTAGGCGACAAGTTCGGGCTGTACAGCGTTAAATAACTTTTCGGCCGCAGATAATCTCGCAATTTAGCATTACAAACAAAATCAGCTTCCGCTGTTGCGTAACGTAGTTCTAGCGATATCTGTCCTAGATTGAAAAATTCATCACTAGTATTGTAAAGTTCTATCGCCGTATAGCCATATTTCGGATCAGTTTTAAACGCCGAGACTACAACACCATTTTCTACTAACACTGGTGACGGCAATGTTGTCGTTTTATCTACAGTTTCGCTGGCATTAGTAGGGCTTGACGGGACCAACGGCGGGATTTCAGCAGGCTTGGCAGCGGTTTTGTTCTCAGCAGTCTGCCGCGAGAGTGTCTTCCCATCGTTCGCAGCTGGCAGTGAATTAGAATTTTCTTTATTAATTAGCGGCTCGTTAGACTTACCGAGATTTTCCTTTTGTTTAGCGGTTGGTAAATTCTCGCTATTATTTTCGCTCTCAATGCTTAGCGTGTTATCCGGCGAAACAGCCGTCGTCGATACAGCATCTGCCACTGCCAACCCTGAAAATACTGGCTGAAGAGTTATAGTTGCTATCAATATGGCGAGTTTTAGACATCGCATCAGGCCTCCTAGCAATTATAAATACCATGTATACTTATAATCTACATGAAGGTAAGCTTAAAAGTCAACTAATCGTTAATATCAGCAGTAATATCGGCATTCGTATAAACGTTTACCACATCGTCAAGATCGTCGAGCGCGTCAATAATTTTTATTACTTTGCGAGCGGTTTCGGCATCGCTGATAGGCACGTCGTTTTTGGCAATGTATTGCAACTCGGCTTCCTCGATAGTCATACCTGCATCGAGCAGCGCCTTGCGAACGCTCGCTAAATCTTTCATGCCAGTATAGACAATTAGTTTACCATCAGCCTCAACAGCATCTTCGGCGCCAGCGTCAAGTACTTGCAACAATGCTTCTTCGCCGCTTACTGCCACCCGAATAACCCCTTTGCGGTCAAATTGAAACATCACGCTGCCAGCATCAGCCATTGAACCGCCGTTTTTAGTTAAAGCCAATTTCACCTCTGGCAAAGTTCGATTACGGTTATCAGTGGCTGTTTCAATGATAATCCCTACGCCGCCAGGGCCATAGCCCTCGTAAGTAATTTCCTCAAGCGTCGCTGAATTTTTGTCGGCAACCCGGTCGATCGCCCGCTGAATATTAGCAGCTGGCATATTTGCTGCCTTAGCTTTTTCGATAGCCATTGCTAGGCTAGAGTTCATTGTAGGGTCAGTGCCAGCCCGCGCTGCGATAGCGATCTGGTTGCCAATTTTAGTGAAAATCGCACCGCGTTTAGCATCAACAACAGCTTTTTGACGATGTGTTGTCGCCCATTTACTATGTCCTGACATGACTACTCCTCGTTAGTTTATTGATAAATGCTTACTTATATAATAGCAAATGAGCCCTGTTATGTCACTATCGAAGCGTCGCGCAGTCGATAGCCGCTACGCCATTTCATGAACCACACTGCCGCAATTATCAAACCGTACCATAGCGCCGCTATCCACCACGGCACTTGCAGTTCAACTGCAGCCCAAGATTGCTCGGCACACCAATTCACTACTGCAATCATCGCATCAAGCATCATCTGCGCTGGCCAGCCAATGATGTGCGCTATCGCTGGAACAATCAATCCGCTAACGCCACCTATTGATGTTAGCAACATCGCCAACGGTATAAACGGACCAACCAGGATATTCGCCAACAACGAAACCACGCTCAACTGCCCAAAGGCTGCCATAATAATCGGCGCAGTTACCAGCTGTGCCGCTAATGTTTCTAACAGAATTTGAATGATAGCTGGGACTTTATCAGTCGAGAAGAAATAAGCCGTCAACACTGGCGCCACGATAATCACACCAGCGAATGCTGCAAAACTTAGCATCCAACCCATGTCTCCCCAAGCATAACTCGGATTACACAATACCGTTATTGCCGATACTAGCCCCAGCAAAACAACTGGATGAAACTTTCGGCCGACATACCATGCTAGCAAGCTTAACCCAGTAACAAGCCCAGCGCGCACCATGCTCGGACTGGCGCCAGTCATAGCGATAAAACCCAGCACCAAGCTACAGCTAACTAGTGTCGCTAAATATTTTGATATTTTTGCGAATAGCCGCCGCGCCAAACGTACCAGAATTGTTAAATTGTAGCCGCTCGCTACAATGATGTGCGTCAGACCAGCAATCTTTAGAGCTTCTAGCAAATCCTCTGGCAGCATGCTTTTCTTACCTAATAAAAAGCCAATCCCTAAACTAGCTCCTGGATCATCAACCGCTTTATGTACACCATCAGCAAAAGTATCGCGCAGCTCTAGTGCTGGATCGCCGCCAGCTGTTCGTTTGACACTGTCAAGCTTCGCCCTTGCTAATACTGCCGCGAAATTGCCAAAACCCGGCTTCAATACACCGCGCAAAGCAAGTTCATCACCACGTTTAATTGCTGGATTACCGCGCAGCGACAACCAAATTTGGCCAGGTAAAGATGTCTCGTCCATTTTGATATAAGTTATTTGCAGTCTAGTACTACCAGCTACGTTATCTGCGTCATCCCGCACTATGCCAGTTAATCGCACTGACTGGCCATACAACGGTTTATATAACTGTAACTGCGCTTGATCGCTAGAGCCGCGAGCCAGTCCGATCAACAGCCCCGCGCCTAGCGTTAAAATTAACAAAATCCGCCGTCGCTGCCAAAAAACTAAACTAATCAGCGGAATTGACGCAATAATTAGCCACCAGCTAGCCCCACTCCACCATTGCGCCAATACCACGCCGCTAACTAGCCCGTAGCATAAAGCGGCAATATGCCACATTGGATGAAGCCGCTCGCCCAACCATCTCATATTTCGATAGTAGCATAGCTTGACACGACTCGCCGCAAACTGTATAGTAAGATTTACTCGGGCCCATAGCTCAGCTGGTTAGAGCACCTGCCTTTTAAGCAGGGTGTCGTGAGTTCAAGCCTCACTGGGCCCTCCATTTCAAAAGCAAGAAGACCTCCTCAGCGTGAAGGTCTTTTATTTTTTAGCTGTCTTTATTCTTTACTCTTCTTTTTTGATTCGTTGCGCCGCACATGAGTTTGCAACACATCAATTATCGACAGCACCAGGCACACAGTCACGATAATGGCATAAGACGCATTAATACGGCTGACGATTTGCTTGCCGAACTCATCAACCACTAGCGCATTTTCTAGCGGCTCAAACATTAATACCACAGCTAACACTGCAAATATCACTGACCCGCCAATTCGCTGAAATTTGTTACTAGCCGCTGGCCCGCTGAATAATAATATCAGTGAAGGTGCTAGAGTTAATATCACCGCTACTACATCTACTAACGGCGGACGGATAATGACAATGCCGAGATTAGCAACGTATGGCGTTGCCTCGCTACTCCACAAATCAGCCAAGATTGAACCAGCTGCTAGCGCTAGCGTCAATACGCCGAATCGCCGGCGCGTCATATATGCCAACAAAAACAACACGCCAAAGACTATTGCTAGAACGATAGTAAAAGTCATGCTTTTATTTTATCATGTCGTCTATGTACGACGGCAAGTTAAAAGCCCGTGCCTCACGAGAAAATACCGCGTTTTTTAGAGGCTTCGAATTGCTCTAACAGTTCACGCTGCTTTTTAGACAGTTTAGTCGGCGTGTCGACAATAATGCTAACGATATGGGCGCCGCGCCGTTCGCTGCGCGGGTACGGCACGCCATGGCCAGACAATTTAAAATCAGTACCCGACTGCGTACCGGCCGGTACCTTCATGGTAATTATGCCGTCGACTGTCTCAACGTCAATTTCAGTACCAAGTGCCGCATCAACCATACCGATATGTTCTTGGCTAAGAATCAAATCGCCCTCGCGGGTAAATTTCTTATGCGCTTTAACACGAATGTTGATGTATAAATCACCACGGTCGCCGTCGGCAATAGCTTCACCGCGCTCGCGCAAACGAATCGTCGAACCGTCATCAATACCTGCTGGAATTTTGACAGTGATTTTCTGCTCGCGGCGTTGCACACCAGAGCCATGGCAAACTGTGCATTCTTTCTCGGGTATTTTACCGCGGCCTTTACAGGTTTCGCAAACTACCGCTTGTTGGATCGGGCCAAACATAGTGTTCATTGTGCGGACACGCTGGCCGGCGCCTTGGCAATCTGGACAAGTTTTCATCTCGAAACCCGGCTCGACGGTCGTACCGTGGCAATGCTCGCACTCATCGTTAATCATTAACGCAATCTCGACATCTTTACCAAACACCGCTTCTTCGAAAGTCAAAGTAACACGCGTTTCAACGTCGCGCCCACGCGGCCGGCTATTGCGGCGCGATTGCCCGGACGGCCCGCCAAAAAACTGACTGAAAATATCGCCCAAGCCTTCGCCAAAATCGAAATTAATATTTTGACCTTGGCCGAAACCGCCAAAACCTTCAAAAGGATTACCGCTGTAACCAGCACCGCCTCCAGAACCGCCTACGCCAGCATGACCGAACTGGTCGTAACGTTGGCGTTTTTGCTTGTCTTTGAGAACTTCGTAAGCTTCGTTAATCTCTTTGAATTTCTCTTCACTGCCGCCTTCTTTGTCGGGGTGATACTTAACAGCCAGCTTACGAAAAGCTTTCTTAACTTCGTCTTCAGAGGCGTTTTTGCTGATACCTAGTACTTCATAATAGTCGCGCTTTGCCATATTGCTATAGTATAGCGCGTTAGCACTCGAAGTGCAAGAGTGCTAAAATTACTAACTTATTCGACGTCAGTAGCCGATGGACTCTTATTATTTTTGTTCGGATTACGCGCCGCTAGCACGCGCAAATCGTCAACTACATCAAATTCATCGAGGATTTTACGGCCGAGCAACGCCTCTAGCACATCCTCTAGCGTTAGAATACCCGCTGTCTCGCGATAGTCATTAACAACAATAAACATATGATGCCGCGTTTTGATAAAGGCAGACAAGGCACGCTCCAGCTTCTGGTTTTGGTTGATAAAGTAAATCTTCTTGTCCATCGCCGTTTCAACGCGGCTAGTTTTCTTACCGTTATCAAGCGTCAGTAAGCTACGAATATGCAGAATACCAACAATGTGGTCAATATCACCGTCAGTCACCGGGAAACGGCTATGGCCAGTCTTATGCAGTTCATCAAGCAGCAACGGCCCAATCACATCTTCCTTAGCTACTGTATTCATTACGCCGCGCGGCGTCATTACCTCTTCGACGGTTTTTTCATGAAAATGCAGGGCATTATTGATTAATTTTTTCTCTTCAAGCGACAATATTCCCGATGATTCGCGTATCAAATGCTCAAGTTCTTCCCGCGAGCTAAGAATATTCGGTTCATTCTGCACATTAACACTGCGCAAAACTTGCCCCAAGCGCGGATGCCGCTCGACGAAAGTCAGCAATCTCGGCTCTATCCGCCGGTAATAGCCATCAACCATCTGCACCAACCAATCAAAATGAGCAATTCTACTATAGACTAAAGATGTCATCACGCTAATGGCCACACCGATAAAAAAACCAAACGCCGATACTGCCGATAACACCGCCAGAACCAGCAGTAAGGCTTCGGTTGCTTTACGCAGCGATACAATATCATCAAGCAGTAGTATTCGCCGTAATTCGTCAGCCGCTGCGGTGTCACCCTTACGACGGCGGCGTTCTAACTCGTACATTGACAGCTTTGTTCGGCGCGGCGAAATTGACGTCACCGCTATCAAAGCTAAGGTAATCATCACAAACAAAATCGCTAAGAATAACCGCATACACATATTGTACCGCAAGCCCGCTTGATTGGCGAGCTCATAAGCAGTATAATATCCTCTAGTAATAAGCGGAGGAAATATGACCAAAAAGGCATGGATTATTTTTGCGGCGATGTGCATAGGATTGATTGGCGGCTTGATTTTTTTACAGCAGCGCAATCAAATTGATGTTTCAAGCGTCGATACTACGAAGGCGCAGCCAGCATCGAGCGAAAGCGGCAATATTAGCGAGCATGTTTATGGTAACGCTAACAGCAAAGTACTACTAGTTGAATATGCCGATTTTCAATGTCCAGGCTGCAATTCATCTTACCCGGTCACCAAAAAAGTCATTGAAAAGTACAAAGACAAGATCGGGTTTATCTTCCGCAACTATCCGCTAACTAGCGCTCACCCGAACGCGCTGGCCGCGGCGGCTGCTGCCGAATCAGCTGGACTACAAGGTAAGTACTGGGAAATGCACAACTCGCTTTTCGAAAATCGAGCTAGCTGGGTGGAGTTATCTGGGTCAACTCGTACCGAAAACTTTGTGAAGTTAGCCTCCGACATCAAGGGCTTGAATGTAGAAAAATTCAAGGCTGATCTCGAAAATCCAAATATCCGTAAAAAAATTGATTACGACATGGCGCTCGTCAAAAAGGACAGCGTTGGCGGCACGCCAGCTATGTACATTAACGGCAAAGATGTCGGCAGCCAAAAAGTCCTTAACGGTAAGCTAGTTAGCGGCACAAACACCGATACTAACGCTAGTTATGTCTGGGCTAATGCTGATAATTTTGAAAAGTTCGTTATCCAGCCAGCAATGAAATCTGCTGGAATCAGCTACTAGCTGTTATTCATATTGGTATTTGGTGTACCTGCGTTAGTTTGTGGACCTGCTTGTTGATTATGTTTGATGAACTAGGCATTCCTTGCGGCGTGGTGGTATTATTTGTACTAGGATTAGTTTGTTGTTGCACTGGCCCGCTAGGCACACCGCTCACTGCATTACTCTGCGGCGATTTATTGATTTGCATGCCGCCGACAAAACCTAACCCGCCAGCGAACAACACAATTGCTATGACGGCCAAAATCATAGTTGGCGTCATAGACGAGCATTGCGCCACTGGCTGTGTTGACAGCGTACCACTAGAAGGCATTTTAAAACCATCTTCAATTTTAGTTGGCATTTATTCATCTCCTTTTGTTAATTAATATTGATTAAAATATAACTAGGAGCTATTAAAGACGCCTTAAAAAATTATTTTTTCTTGTTGTATGCGGGAAGAATGACTGTAAAAGTCGAACCAACATTCTGTTCGCTATCGACGTTAATTCGTCCGCCATGCGCCTTAATAATCCGCTCGGCAATTGACAAGCCTAAGCCGTATCCAGCAGTAGTACGCGACTCTTCAGCTCTATAAAATCGCGTAAAAATCTGTGACCTTACTTCGTCGCTCATGCCAATACCAGCATCCGCTACAGCAACGCTGACGTGCTTACCCTTTTTGCTGCTAGAAATAGTAATGGTACCGCCTTTGTTGCTATATTTAATAGCATTGTCTAGCAAAATCGTGAAAAGCTGTTCTAAACTTTGTCGATCGCCAAGCAGCAAAAGATTTTTAGTTTTATCATCGATAGCAATATCTTTTGCCAACGCCTGATTTACTACTAGATTCATCGCCCGAGCAATCACCGATTGCAAACCGACCTTGCCTTTCTGAATTTCCAGCTTGTCTTCTTTGAGCAACCCTAACATTGAGTTGGTTAATTTTTGTAAACGTTTAACATCATCAACGTTGTCGGCGATAACTTGCTTAGCCTGTTTGAGAGTCAATTTCGGATTCATTGATGCCACCTCATTAGCTGCCAGTAGTGCGGTCAACGGCGTGCGTAGTTCGTGGCTAGCATCGCTGACAAAACGCGATTGCGCCGCCATGTTATCCTCGATTGGCTGCAGCGTATGCTGAGCTAGCAGATAGCTGACTAGCCCGCCTATCAAAAACACCGTCAAATTTGCCAGCAGCAAGTTTAAGCGAATCGCCGCCATCGCTTCATCTTCACGCGTATCAAGATAGCTGTGAATTGAAATAACCGTACCTGGCTCGGCGGAACGAATCGTAGAAGTTGCTTGCTGATCATTTGGCGGCCGGCGATGAAATTCTTGGCTTGATAATCCATAAATTATCAAACTAAAGGCGATCGACATAGACATGATGATCGCCAAATAGGTCCCCGCTAAGCGAACAACGGCACGTTGACCAACATTTTTCATGCTTTTCTAATCTCGTCCTTAACGATATATCCAAACCCTCGTACCGTTTGGATAATCGGATCAGCGCCTGGAAAAGGCTTATCAATTTTGTTGCGCAAATAGTTAATAAAAACTTCAACATTATTTGGCAAAATATCGGCATCAAAGTCCCAAACGTGCGTCATGATGTTTTGCTTGCTAAGAATTTGGTTTTTGTTGCGCAGCAAATATTCAAGAATGGCAAATTCTTTGTTAGATAGTTTGATATATTTACCAGCCCGTTCAGCAGTGTGATTAGCGACATCAAGTTCAAGATCACGCACTGTCAAAATGTTATCAAGTACATCCTGCGGCCGCCTCAGCAATGCCCGAACGCGAGCGCCGAGAACCTCGAAGCTAAACGGCTTCGGTAAATAGTCATCGGCGCCGCTATCCAAGCCTTCCACAATATCTTTATTCTGATCTTTGGCTGTCAACATCAAAATTGGCGTTTTATTACCGTCAGCACGCAGCTTTTTGGCGACTTCAAAACCATTCATAATCGGCATCATCACGTCGAGAATGATGAGATCGTAATCATCAGCCCGCGCTGCATTATAGCCATCCTCGCCGTCATGCTCGATATCAACCGCGTAGCCGTCCATTTCGAGCCCTTGCTTGATCGACTTAGCAATTCGTTTCTCGTCGTCAACAACCAAAATCTTCATAATTTTATTATAACCTTTCTTTTGTTTAATGGTTTAGTAATTTAAGGACATTTCTGGCCACAAGTAGCGAGTCGTCTGCTTGCCGCGGCGGCTCATCGAAATCCACCAATCGCCAGCGGTCGTTTTAATTTTGATTAAACCTTTGTTTTTGAGGCGACTCAGCTGTGTCATCAATTTCGGACGGCTCATTTGCAAGCTTTCGGTTAGTCCTGTCAGGTCTTCCTCACCACTCTCGCTAATCTGCTGCAAAACAAGCGCTTCATCAGTTGTCAAATTCAAATTCTTGGTCATATTCACTCCTTTATTTAGGTTTGTAATGACAGTATGCGCGGTTGAGCTTAAAGTATTCTTAAGCAGCCGCCGCAAGATCATAAACTGTATATTGCGTACCGCCGTAATCAACTTTGCTACCAGCACTTTTCACCCATGATAAGATTTCGGAGTTACCACCTGGTCCACCCATACCGCCGGGGCCGCCAGATTTCCCTTGTCCGCTGTTTACTACGTAATAGCGAACTTTACCCTGTTTAACAAGTTGTTTGAATTGCGATAGCGTCAACGTCGAGTCACTACCATTGAAGCCGCCGATGGCCATAACTGGCTGACCGCTTGATAATTGAATCGGCGCTGATTCGTTAGCGCTATTAACTGCCGCCAGCCATGTCGTGCCATGACGGTTTTCTAGCAAAAACGAGACGAGCGTCGATTCAGCTCGCGCCGACTCATTATTTGTATTGCTCATCGCTGAAGCGCCTGGACCAGCCGTTGGAATACTGCCGCTATGCGCTGTAGCTACCGTGCTAACACTAAAGACAATCGGTGCCGCCATACCAGCAGTAATTGCTAAGCCAAGAATAATTTGTTTAAGCCGTTTCGTCTGTGATAACGGCAGCAGCGTCAAAACAGTTGCTACACCACCGGCAATCATCACTAGCCACATCAGCCAAGGCCAATAGTTGCTATAGCCGAGCATAATAATGCTAAGAATTGTCGTTAGCGCGATACTCAGCGGCAGTATCCAGGCTACTTTGGTGCAGCGCGTGTAAGCTTGCCATATGTATGGCGCCCCGATACCGACCAGCGCTGCTACCGCCGGCGCCATAGCTACAACGTAATACGGATGAATAGTGCCGCTGGTCATGCTGAAAATTACTATATGCATCAGCAGCCAACCCAGCCATAATAATACACCGATGCGCTCCTTATCATGTCGCGGTGCTCGGCGCAACAACCAGATTACTAACCCAGCGCTAATCAAGGCTACCGGAATTAGCCAAGCAATATTCGGCCCAAAGCTCTCATTAAATATACGCAGCGCCAGTCTCGCCGCCAAAGCCAACACCGCCAGGACCGCCACCATGACCACCCGCACCAAAACTGCCGCCCATCATACCAATCGGCGGCGTCATTGCTTGCGCTGCTGGCGAAGCGGTTTGGCCAGCAGTCTGCGCACCCATTTGCATCATACCGCCTGTCCGGCCTCCAGGACCGCCACCATTACCCAACAGTCTCCCAAAACCGTTATAACCGAATATCAAACTCCATATACTATTGTTGCTCGTGCTGCCAACCCAAGGTCGATTTACCGCTGGCGTTAGCCACACCAAAATACTCCACCAAAGCGTCGATACGATTGTCACCATGCCAGCTACGCCGAGATGCCACAAACGAGTAACCAATTTTGGCGGTGCAAAGCTAATGTAAACGATTGTCATTATCGGCAACAAAAGTAAACCTTGTAACATTTTAGTATTAAAAGCAAACCCCGTAAATAAGCCAGCCAGACTCAACCACAACACTGGCCTACTTCCTTCGAAAGCCCGCAAAAAACTATAAGCACTGGCCGTCAAAAATAGCGTCAAGAAACTATCTGGGTTATTAAAACGAAACATTAGCGCAGCAGCTGGCGTCAACGCCATTACCGCCCCGGCAATCAATCCGGCACGAGCACCATACCAGCGTCTGACCACCAGATAAACTAGCACCACCGTCGCGATTCCCGCTAGTGCATGCGGCAACAGTATACTCCAAGAGGAGAAACCAAATAATCTACCAGATAACCCCATAATCATCATGCTAATTGGCGGCTTATCGACGCTAACGAAATTCGCCGCGTCTAAGCTGCCGAATAGCCATGCCGTCCAGTTAGTACTTGCCGCTTGCGCAGCCGCCGCATAATAACTGTTGGCCATGCCATTAATGGTCAAATTCCATAGATAAAATATCGCCGTGAAAAGCAATAAACCGCCAAACGCTGCCATCTCGCCGAAACTCGACTGACCATATTCTTGGCGTACTCGCGACAAACCCTTAATATCCTCTGTTGCCGTTTTAACAACATCAACCCGGGAATCAGTATCTTCAATCCATTCTACTGGTTCCTCGTGAATTTTATAGCCGTTATATTCAACTTTAATTAGCAACTCAGTGTCGAAAAACCAAGCCATGTCCTTAATGTGAGGCAGCAGCTTTTGCGCTACATCGCGGCGTAGCGCTTTGAAACCACACTGCGCATCAACAAATTTAGTCTTCATGGTAGTGCGAATAATTCGATTGTAGCAGCGTGAGATAAACTCGCGCTTGAAGCCGCGCGTCGTTCGCGATTGTTTCATTAACCGCGAACCGGTCACTAGTCCGGCATCGCCGGTAATCAGCGACGTAATCATCGGTTTAAAACTGTCAAGATTCGTCGACAAATCAATATCCATATAGGCTAGAATGTCCGCCTTGCTACTCATCCAAGCCTGCTTAAGAGCGCGGCCGCGGCCTTTTTCTGGCAATTGCAGCAAGCAGATCTCTGGATATCTCTCGGCTAGCCGGCGAGCAATTGCCGCTGTGTCGTCGGTGCTGTCATTATCGGCAATAATTATACGCCATTTATACGGCAGATTGCTGGCAAGATATCTATGCAGTTTGGTAACCGACCGCTCAAGCACATGAGCTTCGTTAAGAACTGGCAATACGATATCGATCGTCAATGTCCGCGGATTGAGCGGTCGCAAAGTCTGGTCGTCGACTGCTGGAGCCGCCGACGCCAAGGGTTGAGTGATTGTAGCTGCTTTCATGAGCGCCACTGTATCGACGCGTCATGAAAAGTTGCTTAAAGTTTTAATCGTTATAATCAAACGTATTATCGCGACCAGGCGCCAGCAAATCCACCGGGCCGTAAACCCTGACGGAAACCGGGCCGTACATGTAGCGGCAGCGCATAGACTCCGTGAAACCGCGATGACTGCACGTTTCGTCTACCTGGCTTTTCACATTAACCACGAGTTTGTCGCCGTCGCGGCGCAATTTTACTTCCGGTACTTTGGAATATTGCGTGTCGTGATATTTTACTTCCAACCGAGTCTTTTCGGCATAGCCGCCGTATTCCATCGCAACATATTCACCGTTGCCATCAACTACTATACTTTTAGCGCCGGCAGCAACTTCTGAGGCGTCAACAGTTTTAACTTTTAGAGTTTTCTCGTAATCGTAAGTTAGATTAGAATAAGTATTAGCGCTGAAAATTGCCACACCCGACAAACAAACCGCGCCAGCCATCAATAGACCCAGCATTGCCATAATCGCCGGACGCTTCAGCTTCCAGGTGAAGACACTCCAGGTAGCCAGCAACGTCAAGGTGAACAAAACTGCGCCGCCCAAAACCAAGCAGCATAGCAATCCCCACGCCCAGCTTTGCGCGGTAAATCCGTTCAACGCTGCCACTGCGCCAAAGCCAAACACGCCGCCGACTAGCAGTGCCACCAGCAGTCCAAACGCTATCATCGCCAATATAATTCCCAGCAAAAAGCGGAAAATATTGGCAGCGGTGCTTGCTGCTTGCTTTTTAGTACTATCGTCAATCGACAAGCGTTTGAGCGCATCCAGCGTCACCGGCTCGCCGCGCATCCGCAGCTTGTCGGAAGCTGTTCGCGCTTCAGGAATCGACAACCACATCACAATGTAAATCAATACCGCCGTGCCAAACGTTATAAACGGCGAAAAGATAGCGATCAAGCGTATCCACAACGGATTAACGCCAAAATAAGCTGCTACGCCAGCACACACGCCGCCGATCAAACCATGTTCAGTATCGCGCATTAGCTGCTTAGACGAATTGCCCAATACCTCGTCATCTACGTCAGCATCAATCTCCGCATTGTCGCTACCGTCCGAAAAATCGCGCGGCTCGCCCATCTGTTTCTGAATCGCCAGAACATCATCGTTACCGATTACGCCGTCTTTTGCCACGCCGCGCTCCGCTAAAAGTTCCACCATTCGCGCTTCAATTTCTTGCATGGCTTCCGGCTCGGCATGCATGTTTTTCTGAATTAAATTAAGATATTTCTCCAATGATTTTTTGGCGTCAATCTCCGCGCTAAACGGCGTTTTCGCCAAATGGATTCTGGTTATTTCTTTCATCGCTTTGCTCCTTTCTCGAGATTTTTCAGCGAATTATTTAACAGTTTTATCCGATCTTTCAATTCATCCACCAATTGCTTGCCATTGTCAGTCAGCGAATAATATTTGCGCGGCGGACCTTGCTCGCTTTCCTGCCATTCGTGCTGCAAATAGCCGTATTTTTGCAAGCGGCTGAGTAGCGGGTAAATCGTTCCTTCAACCACCATCAGCTCCGACTCGCTCAATTGCTTCACAATGTCGCCGGTATATTGCGGTTGTTTGGCACAAACCAGCAGCACACAGTAGACCAAAAAACCTTTACGCAGCTGAATCGCTAAGCTTTCGGCGTAAGCACTAACGTCCATGCTTTTTCTCCTCTGGCACGGTCGATTTCTCAACCCGCCCATCTTTAATTATGATCTGATAATCGCATTTCTTCGCCAGGTCGACGTCGTGTGTCACTACAATCAGCGTGACACCCTTTTGCTTATTATAATCAAATAGCAATCCTTCCACCTTAGCGCCAGTTTCGCTGTCCAGGTTGCCGGTCGGCTCGTCGGCAAAGATGATTTGCGGATCGCCGACAATCGCCCGAGCAATCGCCAAGCGCTGCTTCTGTCCGCCCGACAGATCTTTAGCGCGGTTTTTGCGTTTATCGTACAAATCCACCGCTTTAAGCGCCGCGTTGATTTTGTGCGCCCGCTTTTTGCGCGGCAGCCGCGCAATTTCCAGCGGCAAACTGACGTTGTCAACCACGCTCTCATTGCCTTGGACAA
>JABZJV010000058.1 GCA_015257605.1 Nanosynbacter sp.
ACAAATGTCTTGCAGCCGATTTTAGATGCTGGCAGGCTACGCTTAATTTTAAGCATGGACGAACAGCGCTATCTCGAAATTAGCCGCCGCAACCCGTCGCTAGCTAACTCGCTTAACCGTATTAATGTCGCCGAAACCAACGAAGCAGAGACTAAAAAGGTTCTGCAAGAACAGTTGATTGCTATTGAATTCAACCGCAAAGTTACTTATATGATCCAAGCGATTAACGAAGCTTATCGCTTGAGCCAGCGTTACATTCACGATATAGCCATGCCTGGCCGGGCGCTTAAATTGCTAGAGTCGGCGGCTAGTTTCAGCGAGTCTGGTATCGTGACTATGAATTCTGTACAGCAAGCAATCGAGCGGACAATGGACGTTAAAGTTAGCGTAGCTAATACGACCGAAGACCGCGAGCGGCTGCTGCATATGGAGGATTTAATTCATGAGCGAATGGTTAATCAAGTTCGCGCTGTTAATGTCGTCAGTGATGCTCTGCGCCGCGCTCGCGCGGGTGTGCGTAATGAGAATCGACCGATTGGTACTTTTCTATTTTTGGGACCGACTGGTGTCGGCAAGACGGAGCTATCAAAAGCACTAGCCGACGTATACTTTGGCGGCGAAGGTAAGTTAATCCGCTTAGATTTGAATGAGTTTGTTCGCTCCGAGGATGTCGCTCGCTTAATCGCTGATGGCGCGGATGACCCGATGAGCTTGACTGCACAAGTAATGAAGCAGCCCTTCAGCGTGGTGTTGCTCGACGAGATCGAGAAGGCCGCGCCAGAAGTGCTAACTACACTCCTGCAATTACTCGACGAAGGGATTTTGCGCGACGCCAAGAACCGTGAGATCAGCTTTCGCGACGCCATTGTGATTGCTACTAGCAATGCTGGCGCTGATAGGATCCGCGAATATATCGAGCGCGGCTATCGGCTTGAGCAGTTTGAACAGCAGTTTATAAACGAATTGATTAGTTCGAACCAGTTTCGGCCAGAGTTTCTCAATCGCTTCGACGAAATTGTGCTCTTTCGTCCGTTTACGCCGGCCGAGTTGGTGCAAGTGCTTGATCTGATTCTGGCTGGCGTTAACAAAACTCTATTGCCGCAAAAAGTGTCAGTGACTGTTGATGACGACGCGAAACAGCTTCTCGTTCAGCAAGGATACGACCCGCGGCTAGGCGCTCGGCCGATGCGCCGCGTCGTTCAGAAAGCGGTGGAGAATACTATCGCTAAGCTCATGCTATCGGGGGCGGTCAATCCGGGCGATTCGGTGAACATTGATGCCGAGCAAGTACGGCGAATTTTTGAAGAGTCTGAATCGCAAGTAGTTCCATTGCAAGGCGATACGCCTAATCAGCAGAACCAAGCTTAAGAAAGTTTTCTAACAAGAGTTTTGGCGGCGCGGCGGTTGACTGGTGCAACAATACCAACGGCTAGCGCGCCAATACCGCGCACGAGTGCCCGTGCTTTGGTTTTGTAGCGTTCTTTTTTGCTAAGGGACGTATTAGTGGTATCAAGCTGCGGCGACTCGGACCAGAATGCTAGCCGCACCGCTCTGACGCCGAGTGCCAAGCCTCGCTTTTTATTGCCGGCAAGCGTCTCGGCGTAGCTGGCTCGAGCGGTAAAATTAATATCATATTGATCAATACGATTTAGTCCGTCGGCATGTTCGTGCGAATCCTTGAGTTTCTCTAGTCCGTAACGAAAAGTTTCAACAGTCTTGGTATTATTTTTTGGAGTATCAAAAGTTTCATCGCTTGCTATGCGCGACAATTGCATGGTTGCCAGCATGGCTGCGCTAGCTCCCAGCTCGCGCAGCGTGCTGCGATTTGGTTCTTGTTCAGCTAAAGTTTCATGTTGATTAACTGCCTCAGTAAGCCACTTTTCAGCTTCTTCGTAGTTACCTAAATGACTATAGGCGTTACCTACGTCGCGCGCCATCCGAGCCTTTTCGGATGGATCTGACGTCATATTGTACGCCATTGTCGCTAGCGTTGCGGCAAGAAAATAAGATCCATCGCGAATTGCTTGTACAGCCGATCTTGAACAGTCGTCAGAACTTAGTTCGCCGCCTTTAGTCTCCATACCTATATTATAACATGAAAAATTACCTAATGCAAGGTATGCGTTTCGTATTTTTGCCAGCAATTATCTCACTAGTCGCCAAGGCTTATTTTGATAGTGACGTAGCTAGTTTGATCATGGTCGAATTCACTAGTGGTCATCTTCGTGTACGGCTTGGCTATCTCGGAGGTGCCGTATACATAATCTTTATGTAGCGCTTGCGGTATAACGCTCAGGTATAAAATATGGCCGTTAGTATCTTTGAATGTATCGCTTTGAACGATAGTATCTTTATCTTTTGTATTGATAAGCGAGAAGCCAGCTTTTTTAATTTTTTTGGTTAAATCCATACGAGTTTTACTTACGGAAGCATTATGCCCATACTCTGTAGTGATAGACTTATCATTTGAAATATTACTTTTATAAACCGCCAGTCTATACGATTCATCTAGCTTCAAATTGCTATATATACTATGAATTTGGTTATAGCGGGCAGTGTTGGTGTATTCTACGACCATTCTGTCGACTAGATATACGCTCATAGCTGTTAGCCAAAAAAGCACAAAAACCAATATCGCATACACCAGTAAGCTTCGGCGCACCATGAAGTGAGTGTCTGTTTTTGTAATGTGTTTGACACGCTGCTTGCGAGTCTTCTTGGGAGATTTATTTGCCTTGGTAACCATAAACATAGTGTAGCATACTGATGCGATTATTGGCTAAGTATAGTTGTGGTGACAGATGATCCGCTGATTATCGCACCGGATAGCAAAGGCTGTTCCGTGGCTCTATTTGGATCAAGCGGTTGGCGGCCTAAATTGTTGACGCTATCAACGAGGCTAGGGAAATTCTTTGCCAAATCATTGTACGGCCTGCCATCAGGTATCGTACTATCGGTAGTGATGAATACCCAGCCGGCATTGCGTTGGCGCGATAAATTGATTATTTTCTGGTAATCGCTGGCCTTTGCGGCATAAATCGTATGGAAAATACGATGGGAATTAGCTGGGTCGTTTTCAAAGGCAGAGTCAGCGGTCTTATAGTTATTAATATATTCGTCAGCAGTGCCTTCGTTAGTCATGAAAATATCGGCGTATGGTGCAATTGCGTCGGTGATATGAGTACCAGGATTGGCGACGACCAACTTGTTGCCGTAAGTGCTTTTCGTGTAGTTGTATAATTCTGCCATGTAAGCCGTTGCGCTGTTATTTCTGGATGATATCTCGTCGAAGTAGAATCCGTGAATTTTGTCCGCTCCGTAAAGTTCAATGAACTTAGCCAT
>JABZJV010000059.1 GCA_015257605.1 Nanosynbacter sp.
ATATTTCTGGCGGATTTCTTGTGTGTTCATAGAGGTAATTATAGCACGAAAACCACCTGCTTAGCGACCAACATCCCGCCATCTCTACGACAAACTAAAGACCTAAAGGACACAGCTCTTAATATATGTCATAATCTCAGCAAAATTAGCAAAATCATGGTGATAGTCTTGTACTTTATCAAATTCTACAAACTCCCTGGCTGACGATTCGTGCGAAGCTACAAAATCATCTATTCGTTTTACGTCAGCCAGAAAAAGCAGCTGATATGCCCTATCAGGGTATCTACCGTTATATTTAGAATGAAATAGCTTTTCAATATGCCAAGCACCAATCAATTTTAGAGAATTTAGTTCAACGGATGTTTCCTCATACACCTCGCGCCGCGCACAATCTTCTGGTGTTTCTCCTAATTCCATACGGCCACCTGGCAAACCCCAGCCACGTGGTGGCTTGGCCAGAAGTATTTTATTTTCATGAACTACACAAACCATACACGATGTCACAAGCGAAAAGTCAGGAATGGCTTCACACGGATAGAATTGAGACTTTGTTGATTTGTCTTTACCCCAAAAAACAACTGGAAAGCTATTATCAATTTTCATTTAATATAAATACCTTCGCATATTTTATCAGAACATTTGGCATTCCTTATATATCCGACATTATTCCGCCACCCAAGCACTCTTCACCGCGATAGATCACTGCCGACTGGCCAGGCGACACAGCTCGTTCGGCAGACTCTAGATGTAGCGTGTCGGCACTATATATAGCGTTAATGAGCGCCCCGCGGTGGCGCAATCGGACCTGTATTCGCGCACCTTCAGTCAAAGGTTGATTGATCCAGTGAATATCTGTCAGCTTAATCTCGGTTCGCCACATGTGCTCGTCATTGATATTACGGCTAATATATACTTCATTTTTATCCATGTTTTTGCCAACCACGTAATACGGCAACCCACCGCCAACATCCAAGCCATGCCTCTGCCCGAGAGTGTAAAAAATTGCACCATCGTGCCGGCCAAGCACCCGACCAGATTCTTTATCAATAATATCACCCGGACGCGTCGTAATATACTGGCTAAGAAATTCGCGCATACCGACATTGCCAACGAAGCACACACCCATAGATTCTTTTTTGCGAGCTGTCCATAGGCCGCGCTCCTTAGCGATTTGCCGCACTTCAGGTTTGGTCAGATTTCCTAATGGGAATATGGTTTTCGCTAATGCTTCAGACGTCACGCGATATAAAAAATAAGTTTGATCTTTGTTATCGTCGCGAGCACGAAGCAAGCGTGCAATATCTGCTAAACGCTCAACCCGCGCATAATGACCAGTTGCGATATAGTCCGCCCCCGCCGCCAGCGAGGTCTCTAAAAATAGTTTAAACTTAACTTCTTGATTGCACATGATATCTGGATTCGGCGTTCTACCGGCACGATATTCGTCAAGCATGTAATCAACAACTTTTCGGCGGTACTGAGTTTCGAAATCAAATACTTTAAAATCAATTCCTAATTGCACCGCCACTCGCTTGGCATCAGCTAGGTCCTCAGCCCACGGACACTGCATACCGGGTAGATCTTGACTCCAGTTTTTCATATAGACGCCAGTAACATCATAATCTTGGTCAAGTAATAATGCTGTCGCGACACTACTATCGACGCCGCCACTCATACCAACATAAACACGCGGTCTGGTCATTCCGCTGCAACTCTCATAATCTTTACCAGCTCTTGCAACGCCAGCTGCCAGCCTATAACAGTTGTCCACCACATATTCGACCATTGATTATCTGTAACTACTGGATGGCTACGCGTTAGTATATTTGGCGCCGCTTTAGTAAATTCAATTGAAACTCGCCGCGAGTGGTAAGCGCTTGTCACCAAAATTAACGATGATATCTGCTTTTGTTTGAGCAGGCTGACGGTTTGCGAGGCATTCTCGGCAGTCGTTTCGCTGGTTTCCTCTATCAGAATATCACTAGCCGGTACGCCTGCAACGATAGCTTGTCTCTTCATTGCTCGAGCATTACTCGGGCCAGTTTTATCAGCTGCCGCACCAGAGAAAACTAATTTGTGCGCCCAGTTATTCTTGTACAATCGCACTGCTTCAGCAGTACGAGCACCGGTATCGCCGCCGCTCACCGCTACGATCGCATCGGCTGCCGCGCACTGTTGGCGTGCCGCATCTGGAATATCGCCACAGCCTTGTAAATCGTTCTTTGATAAAAACAAAGTAATACCAATGATTATTGCAGCCGAAACAATGGCCAGCGTAACGATAGCTATTAAAAATCTTTTCACGCTAACCTGGCCTTTTCTGTATTAATCGCAGCGATAATTTCTCGGGCAGCCACCGTGCACGTTTTAGCATCCGATAAGCGACCCAGTGTCAGACGCAAACTGCCGTCCGCCGCCTCTGGCGCTAAGCCAATCGCTTCTAGCACGTGCGAACGCGTCCCGGAATTCGCAGCACAAGCACTGCCAGTTGCTACCAGCACCCCTTTTTGCTCTAGCATAAAAACTAACCGTTCGGCATCAATTCCGGGGAATGATATATGCAAATGACTTGCCAGGCGATGTTTTTGATCGCCGGAGACAATCGCCCACGGAAAAGCTTCTGTCAGCTGATTTTGCAGCTGGTCGCGCAACTGGCGCAAGCGATTATTCTCAGAATTACGATGTTGCTGCGCTAATTCTAGCGCTACTGCAAACCCAATAGTGCCCGCAACATTTTCGGTACCACTGCGCAAGCCCCGCTCTTGCCCGCCGCCGCGAACTAGCGACTGCAAGCGTATCATCCGATTACACCAAAGCAAACCAACTTGTTTCGGGCCATAAATCTTACCAGCATTTAGCGTCAGCGCATCAATGCCTAGCCGTGCTACATTGATGTCAATCTGCCCAGCCCCTTGCGAAGCATCAGTGTGCAGATAGATCGGCGTCGGTTCGCCTGCTTCAAACCGGCGGCGGCGCTCAGCACGGACAACTTCAGCAATATCGCGTAGCGGTTGAATAGTGCCAAGCTCGTGATTGGCGATAGCGATAGTCACTAGCTGCGTATCTGGCCTAATAGCTGCTTGAATATCGCGCGGCGCGATATTGCCTTTTTTAGATGGAGCCACCAGCGTTACATTATCACCAAGCGTTTTCAACACGGCATCATGCTCAATGGCACTTGATACGATATGCCCGTCAATGCTATTTATCATCAAATTAATAGATTCGGTAGCACCAGCCGTCACAACCAGCTCGCTAGCCTGTCCGCCAAGACAAACTGCCAAACGATGCTTAGCTTCGTTATAAGCGCGCTTGACTTCCACCGCTGGAGCAT
>JABZJV010000012.1 GCA_015257605.1 Nanosynbacter sp.
ATCTCATTCATACTATTACATTAGATAAAATATAATCAAAACATTAGGTACGAAAGGCGATAAAATGACCGACAAAGCACAACAAAAAATAAAATATACTAGACGAGTAAGCGCTACAGCACAACAACAATCACAGCGAGCCAATAACGGTCAATGTCCAAACTGCGGCAGCGAAAGAATTCAAGCAGTATATAGTACGACAAATAAAGGATTCAGCGACGCAAAAGCATGCAGCGGCTGCTGCCTATTCGGACTAATCGGCCTTCTATGCGGCATGTGCGGTAGCGGCAAAAAGCAGGAGCATTCGCACAGAATGTGTTTGAATTGTGGCTGCAGGTTCTAATTTCTTCTTGGATTTCATATATCCAAAATCTCTCATAGTCGGTAGTAGAATATGTCATCAGATAGATAGCAGATCATTCCATTTTGGCATTCGCAAGTTTCCGCTGTGCGCGCGTTGTACCGCTATGTATTTATCGTTTTTTATGGGTGTTATTATTAGAATTTTCGTAACTTTACCTCTGTATATTTCAGTTATTCTAATTGTCCCAATGCTGATCGATGGTTTTACCCAGCTCTACACCAAATACGAATCTAACAATACTAAGAGAGTGATTACTGGCGCTCTATTTGGCTATGCAATGTCAACAATGATTTTTATTTTTTGTAAAATTTAAGCTTGTGTCTCTTGCTATAATGGCAATAATGAAAGGAGCGTTTGACGCTAAAATGCCCGAAGACATCGTAACCCAACTGACAGACCTCGCCCAAGGCAACGAAACCTACGCCGCCTTTAACAAGCGTATCGTCAACACCAAGATGCCGGTTGTCGGCGTGCGCGTGCCGGATTTGCGGCGGCTGGCGAGGAAATTGGCGCCTGATATGAGCGCGACGGACATTAGCGAATTATTAACGGCACAGAACGAATCATTTGACTACGTGCTGCTATGCGGGCTGTTGATTACGCACGCTCGGCTCGATGATCAAACGGTGATTGACCTAACCAAGCAATATCTGCCGCACGTTGATTCGTGGGCGCACATTGATGTGTTTGTCGAGAAAAAGCGACGCTTTGCTGGCGAAGTGTGGTGGGATTTTGCACTAGAATGCTTACAGAATGAAGACGAGTTCACGGTGCGCTACGGCGTGATTTCTTTGATGACTAATTTCCTAGACGAAGCACACATCGATCAGGTTTTCGCAGTGCTGCGAAACGTTAAACACGACGGTTATTACGTCAAAATGGCATTGGCCTGGCTGTATGCGACGGCGGCGGTACACTTTTTTGAGCTGACGCTGGCAGAATTAGAAAACGAGCATATCGACACTTGGACGCGCAACAAAGCTTACCAAAAAATGCGCGAATCGCGGCGATTTACGCCCGAGCAGCGAGCGGTTATTTCAAAGAAGAAAGGACGCAAACTTGAGTAAAAAACGGACGACAACAGCAAAACGCATTCTAATCTACGGCGATTCAAACGTCTGGGGCGCTAACTTTGCTAGCAAGCGTATCCGCTACAGTGATCGCTGGGTTAACCGCCTCGGCCGAGTTTTGCGCGGTAAAGCGCGCGTTACCGCCGACGGCGTTCGCGGCAGAGTTGCTGGCGATTTCCGCACCGATAAACCAGACAAAAACGGCTTACCAGCATTTACGGCGGCTCTACAAAAGGCCGATAACTTCGACTTAATCATTATCGCCCTCGGCACTAACGACCTGCAACAGCGTTTCGCACGAACACCTGAGGAAATAGTTCGTGACTTATTAGAATATCGTAATCTCGCCGGCAAGACTCCAATTATCTACATTTTGCCGCCGTGTTTTGACACTAGTGATGATTCGGGGTATGAGTTCACCGACGCGTCCGAACAGCTTCGCCAAAAACTGCTGCAGCGCAAAAAAGAACTTGGCAATTATATTGAGCTGCCTAAATTACCGCTATCAGACAGCTTGCATTTTTCACCATTAGGACACTATCAAGTTTTCAAGATAGTTAGGGAAGTGCTAAAATCGTATATATAAGCTAATCTGCGCCAACAAAATTTTGGCGGCTAAAGAGGGGATGATGAAATGAATAAGCCAATCATATCGATAGACGACATCAAGCAAGCGCTCGAATTTCGCTACGCCACCAAAGCTTTCGACTCTAGCAAGAAAATCTCGCAAGAGAATATCGAACTGCTCCTAGAAGCCGCCCGCCTAGCGCCAAGTTCGTACGGTTTTGAGCCGTGGAATATTATCGTCGTGCAGGAAGACGAACAGCTACGCGCCGATGCCAAACGCTGCGCAGGCGCCAACGCTGCTCGTTTTGACGCCAGCCACATCTTGATATTTACTGCCAAAACCAGCGAAGGCTTGTTGCAAAAAGGCGGACATATCGACCATATGCTGCACGATATCAAGAAGCAAAGTTCCATCAAGGCCGCCGGCTTCAAGACTTTTTGGCGATATTGGGCTAAAAAGGATTTTGAGATACTCAATCAACCAGCAATGATTCATCAGTGGGCGGCGCGGCAAGCTTACATTGCACTAGGCTTTGTGCTGCTGGCTGCCGCTGGGCGCAGGATTGACTCGTGCCCGATTGAAGGCTTTTCGATTAGCAAGCTCAGCCAGGTCTTGTCGCAGCACCAGCTAATAGATCCAAATCTAGAAAAGCCGGTAGTAATGCTGGCACTAGGTTATCGCAGCCAGCGCGAGGTGCCAGCCAAAACTCGCCGCCAGCTCGACGAAATTGTGCGTTGGCGATAATGCCGCGCTTTCTTTTTCAGGTATTATTAAACCAACGACGAACAGACTTATGCCAGCCAGTCCCGCTAGCTTAATATTTGCTAAAATAACATACATGGAAGACACGCGGAATGTAATCGATAAATTCAAAGGCCGGAGCGAGGCTGAGATTGTGAAAGAACTGGACGCTGTAGATCATGGCTTGGTGATTGCGCTGGAGAACACCGAGCGGGATTTTAATATAGGGACGATTGTCAGGAGCGCCAATGCGTTTGGTGTACGGCAGATTTATGTGATTGGTAGGCGGCAATGGAATAAGCGCGGCGCCATGATGACGGATAAATATTTACACGTGCATTATGTCGGTTCGACGGCGGAGTTTATCGAGTTAATGCGGGCTGAGGACAGAGTAATCATCGCGATTGACAATATCCCGGGCAGCGTCAATATGTCAGAGACGACTTTGCCAAAGCGAGCGGTGTTGGTGTTTGGTCAAGAGGGCCCAGGAATTTCCGAAGATATGGCGCAAACGGCGGACAAAATTGTCGCCATTGAGCAATTCGGCTCGACCCGCTCCATCAATGTCGGCGCAGCAGCCACCGTGGCGATGTATTGCTGGTTGCAGCAGTATGTTTTGAGATGAGCGGCACAGTATCCAAGCCGCGCTAAAACAACTCTTTCTGCAAATTTACGCTAGAAAATTATGCGTCAGCGATAATAACATATCTAGCTTGAAATTGCTGCACCAATCTGTTATACTTGATTACTGAAGTTTTATAACAACATTAAAGGGAAGTTATGGCAAAGAAGAATAATACTAAGCGTAAGACTATTGCACTCGTCAGTCAACTAAGCAACGACCGCACTTATGTTACGAGCAAAAACTCGGCAAATACGCCAGGTAAAATAACTCTGCGTAAATACGACCGAAAACTGCGTAGGCATGTCAAATACGTCGAGAATACCAAAAAATCACTCGGCCGTAACGAAGTTAAACCGCGCAAAGGCTAAAATAGCAGCCTTTCTAGGTAAGCCAGACAGCCCTCTAGCGAGGGCTGTTTTGCTGTACGGCGGTGTCAATTACCTCGGCTAGCCACAATGCGTTCGAGACTAGCTTCTCAATTTGCGCCTCGGTTGGACGCTCGTTTTCGGTATATAGATACACTGTGTTGCGCTCGATTTCGATATTAATTTTGTCGAAATGCGAAACTATCACTTCAGCAGCCTGCGGCGATATAATTGACTCAATTTCTATAGCCCGAGTAGCAGCACCATAAATATTATATTTATTAAGAAAAGCCTGCAGGTAGCGCGCCGTAGCCCCCAAAATTAGCGGCTGTAGAGCACTGTACGACGCTTGATAAATCGGATCTGTCCGTTTCATGCCAATATAAATGTGTGGCAGCGGACGTTCAGTGTGTAAATCGACAGTAGCGATTAGCCAATGGCAGCGTTGATTCTTATACTTGTGCGACTGACCCTGGCGGACGCGAATAGTGTCGCGCCGCTGCAGAACTGTCGTATCGTAGCCGCGAATTGTACCTATGCAAAGATAATCATCGATATGCGTGTGCGAAACCGTATGGCCGCGCACCAAGCGATGGTCGTCGTCATGCTGATTAGCGTAACCAAAATACACCAAGCCAGCGCGATCTGCGAAGCGGCGCATTGCTTGGCGCGTAGCGCGAGTCTTAGCAATATGCCGCGGCGTAAGTCGGCGAAGAGCTCTAGATGCTTTCAATTTTGTTCTCGAACTGATTCCCACCCTGTTGTCCTCATCTTTTTATTGTGTCAAGAATCGTCGATATAAATTCAGCCTGGCTCCAACAAAGCGGCGCAACTGAGCGCTCGCTCCCCGAGACCGGGTCAATCTGCTCGGATAAAACACCAGTCGGCCAAGCTTGACTAGATACCCACGATATTATCCGCTGCGCCGAATTTTCGTCGCCGCACTCCAAATAATACTGAGCTAGCCACAACGAAACGATAAACCACCAGTTACTCGGAGCATCTGGAGCGCTGCGGTAATAGGCGTCATCCTCGTAGCGCGGCAGACCTGGCGCTTCCAGCTTGAAATGAAAGCGGTCGAGAGCTGTTTGTATGGCCTGATGCAAATCTTCTTGATTATCGTATAGGCCATAAATAAAAGCACCATAAATAGCCGACATATCAAGCGTATCATCAGGCGTGTAAGTGCCGTTTTTGTTGCGGCGCAAACCTTTGCGGAAAGCTTTCTGATGAGGATCGTACAAGCGTTTTTGCGCGGACTGTTTGATATCCTCGGCAACCGTCCGCCAAGCGACAGCTCCAACCTCGTCTCGACGCTGATCGGCCAGATTAGCCGCCGCGAACAGTGCCGCTTGAACAGTCGCTGTCGTGTACGTCGTCACCATGAAATGCTCTTCCCAGAGATCATAACTTGGTTTTGGCAAGTGCGTCCGATTATCAACATAGCTGGCCAGAAAATTCGCCATCGGTACTACCATCGACGTATAGAACCGCTGCAGCAGCGTGTCGTCGCCAGTCTTATTATAAAATTGACAGAATAAGAACAGCACCGAAGCCGTCTCGTCCTCTTGAATTGGCGCCGAGACAGTGCCATCTGGGTGTACGTACGAATGCCAGCTACTACCTAAAGCACCATCAGCGCGGTATTTATGCGATAGATAACCTTTCGGACTCAACGCCCGGCGGCAAAAATCAAAGAAATTGTAAGCTTCCTCGGTATAGCCCATACGAATTAGCGGCCAGAGAACGTACACGCTATCACGCGGCCAACAGTACGCGTAAGCATCGCGCTGATAATTAAGCGCCTCACCATCACCGCTAGCAATAACGGCACCGCGCTTATCAATATGCGCCTTGAGGAGCATCGTACTATTGATAAACGCCTGGCGATATTCTGGCTTGATGCGCTGCGCCACTTTCTTCGCCGGACGCAGCCACAGCCGCCACCATTTAGCAGTAGCTTCAAAGCGCTTATGGATCGTCTGCGAAATAATATTTTTGTGTATGTAAAGCACTTCGCGCAGGGAAGTACCAGCAGCTAACCAATAATTGACTCGCGCCGAACCGTGGCCGGCTAATTCTAATTTGAAGCGGATCGTCGAGTCGACGCGGCCATGCTCGGCAGTCGAATTCGATAGCTCGCCGTCGTCAGCATCGCGATAAGTACCTTCGCGACCCTCGCGGCCAAATACGCCAACTGCATATTGGTCAAAGAACTCGCCGCCGTCAACCTGGCCCGACGCCGCAAAAACTCGGCGTCCACGGTAATGAATGACAGCGTTATCGTCTGGCAACACTTGAACGGTATCAGTACTGCTACCAGAATCACCGATAATGAAAGCTTGATGCATAAATAACCGAACATCGCGCGTCTCAGGCCGCAAATTAACCACATGAATCGTCCGCAGAAGCACGTTAAAATCTGTATCAACCGCGTCATCGAACTCTAACATAATGCCAATTTGCTCATTCACAGCCACGATATGGCCGATCAGCGCCTCGTGGTGATAGCTAAATTTGAATGACCAGCCATCGTCGCTCAGCCACGATACGCGGCCATCCGCCCAAACACCGACACGATGCCGAGTATTGCCGCCAATTGTATGGTTTTCTAAACCGACGTAAGGGAAATAAACATCGCTAACCTCGCCATAACGGCTCAGTCCAACTTGCAGTTCGTTATTGCTAAGAATTATCGGTCGCGCCATCAATATCCCGCAATATTATGTTCATGCAATCGGTAGCGCACATCGCGCAGCGCATTCATGAAATACAAGAACGCGTCGTACGGCGAATCATACGGACTAAAATACGCATGCACGTCGCCGTCATTAAAATACTTAGTACACATGTAGTACGGATGGTCGCTGGTCGTCAACTGCCGCCAGTCAGCTATCAAGTCAAGATCGCCGGAACCAAGCACGTCATTTTCCATAGCGTAGAGGTCGCGCATTGCTTCATGCTGCATACCATTACCCAGCCACGCTGACAAGTCGCGCTCGGTATCAGCCCAAGTAGTCGTCTGCGGGCAGTCAATCTCGTCGTGCGCTTCTAGCGCTTGACAGGCGCCGCTAATCGTGTAGAAAGTATGGTTGTAACGCCCCAGCCAACGCTCAACAAAGTCAGCAAAGAACTCGAAAATGCCTGTGTCCGCCCAAATATTTTCACCAAAAGTCTCGAAATCCATAAACAGGTTAATTATTTCGCCGTCGTGACCCATGCTTGCGTCAACCCAATCGACATAGGTCGGGGAAGTCAGCGGATACGATTCCCAGTCGCGATTGCTAAAGCGAAAAGCGATATCATCGCTCAAACGGTAATTTTTCAACAATAATTTGACATTTTTCGCGCCAGCTGGCCGGTACATATAATTAGCGTTGCGCCAACCGAGAACCTTATCCCAGCCCTCGGCGATGATACCTTTGTAACCTTGCTGGTCAGCCCATTCGGCTAGCTCGTTATTGTAACTCAGCTCGGTGTTGCGGAAAGCGGTGATTTCGACGCCAAACAAGTCGCGAATCTTCTGGCGATGAATATCAACTTGCCGCTGAAATTCGTCGCGGCTATAGAAAAACGCCAAGCTATGATAATATGTCTCGCCGACTATCTCGACGCGGCCAGTTGCGATAATATCGCGCAGCAAATCAATTACGTCTGGCGCCCAGCGTTCAGCCTGGTCCAGCAATGTACCAGTCACCGATAGCGACACGCAAAAATCTGGATACACAGCCAGTAATTTGCGCAGTAATGCCAGCATCGGCCGGTACGATTTATCGGCAACTTTCTCAAAAATAAAGCGGTTGCTGCGATATTTATCATCGAAATTATCGAAATAATCATGCCGATCCGCGATATCAAACACCGAATATTCGCGTACGCGCCACGGCTGATGCATATGCAGATACAAAACCACTCCGCGTTTTTTGCTCGTCATTTGACTCCTTTCTGAGTGCGGCTATAAATTGATAAGCACTTGCTAGCAACGTCATCCCAGCTGATACGAGCATATTCCGATTTGATGCCGCGCTTCATATCGTTTAGTAATTGCGGCGATTTAGCCAAAGCCACTAGCTGATCAGCCAACTTATGCGTATCCCAAAAGTCATAACGAAAAACCGTATCGAGAACTTCGCCAACACCAGACTGGTTGGTCACGATTAGCGCTGTATCATAATGTGCCGCCTCTAGTGCGGCCAAGCCAAACGGCTCGCTAACCGAGCTCATCACGAAGACGTCCGACACGCGATAAGCGTCGCGCCACTGCTTGCCGCGGACAAAACCTGTGAAATATACTTTATCAGCAACCCCATGGTCAGCAGCAATCCGAATCAGCTCGTCGCGCTGCTCGCCGTCGCCAGCTAGCAAAAAAGCAAAGCGGTCGTGCTGCTGGCAGGCCTTGGCAAAACCGCGCATCAGCTGCACCAGGCCCTTCTGCGCTGTAAAGCGCGTCACTGTCGATACCACCGTATAGCCTTCATCCTTAAGTAATTCTAAGTACTTGTAAGTCCGCCGGTCATAGTCGTAGTTAATCAGCGAGCTAGCATCAATTGCGTTGTGTACGACCTCAATTTTGTCAGCTGGAATATGGTATTTATGAACGATAATTCCCTTAGTAATATTGCTAACAGCAATGATTCGGTCAGCCATCATTAGACCGTTATATTCAATCTCGTGAATGACAGGATTGCCAAATTCGCTAGCACCAGCGCGGTCAAATTCCGTAGCGTGAACATGAACGATTAGCGGCGCGTCGGTTAATTGTTTGGCGCGCATGCCAGCTTCCATCGTTAGCCAATCGTGGACATGGATAGCATCCGGCTTGTCAATCCGATCGACTAGCTGCTCGACATAGCCGACATATTGCTTTTGCACGCCCCGCATGGTCGTCAAATCGCCAGCCGGGACTTCATCGAGATTACGCGCCGTTACTGCGCCGCCGCCATAAGAATTCAACGCCTTATCGCCATGGAACGGCGGCAGCTCGGTCGCCGAGTAAATATTCAAGAAATCAATATCATCGTACTTTGCAGTGTAGGGGAGCACGAAATCAATCGACGCGCCCCGCTGAGCAAGCGCCTTAGACAAGTGATAACACGCGACACCGAGACCTCCGCTGTTGTGCGGCGGGAGTTCCCACCCTAACATTAATATCTTCATAAAAATTCTACTCGGTCATGCCGTAGCCTAACCATTCCCTTATGTTGTTCATTTAACAGTATAGCGCTTTTTTGCTTATGATTGCAACAAAAATAAGCATTTTGTGAAATTTTGTGAAAAATTATCGTGAAAATATATAGATTTTTTGCGGCAAACGGTGCATGATAGTAAGCATGGATAGCGCAATATCAACTTCGGTAATTAACGATCTAAAGAGCCTGCTAGTATCGCCGAATGCTTTTCGCTCGCTGCTAGTGCTAGTTTTGTCGATGATTGCTGCTTATTGGTTGAGTAAGTTCCTAGCGCGCGGCTTGATTTTCATAGCACAACGTATCGGCCGCCGCAGCGACAATGAATCAGACGAAGCGCGCGTCACTCGGTTGCGGCAAACCGAAACATACCTGAGCGTGTCTATTGCCATCATTCGCACACTAGTGGTAGTATCGGTTGGTTATATCGCTTGGCGAATCCTCAGCCCAACCGCCGCTAACTCTAGCACCTCTGGCGGGCTAGCCGCTATTGGTGCTGGTGCTATGTTTGCTTTGGTGGCCGGACAAACTATCGGTATCGTATTGCGCGACCTGACTGCTAGCGCGATTATGATTTCAGAAAACTGGTACAAGATAGGCGATTTCGTCAAGCTCGATCCATTCACGGACTTGAGCGGCGTTGTCGAGCGCTTCACGCTGACCTCGACGCGTATCCGCGCTCTCAATGGCGAAGTCATCACCGTCCACAACCAAAACATCACTGGCGCCCGCGTCACGCCGCATGGTGTACGCACCATCGCTGTTGATATTTTCGTTCGCGACAAGCGAGCTGGCGTCGCTGCTATCCGCCGAATTATCGCCGCCATTCCAAAGGGCACGATGATGCTAGCGCACCCATTGCGAATTACCAATATCGATAAATGGGGCGACGAGCGCTGGCGTATTACTGTCACCGGGCAAACTCCGCCAGGGCGCGAATGGCTAATTGATAAATTTTTCGTCGAAGCTGTTGCTAGCCTCGACGACGACAAAGAAAAATCCGAACGCTTACTGTCGCTGCCGCCAATTCCGCATGCTGCTGATGAAACCGCTAACCGCCGCTTCAAGCGTGCCGTCCGCGTCAAAAAAGATCAGCCTAAAGATATCGCCATTGATGATATCTAAAAAGCATTTCGCTATGCTATAATAGGAAAGCGTAAAGGGGCATAGTACAACGGCTAGTATAACGGTCTCCAAAACCGTAGATTGAGGTTCGATTCCTCATGCCCCTGCCACAAACCACATAAGTGCATAATTGCAGTTTTAAGTTCCATTACCTATAATAATTTTATGAATCCTAGTTCTATCTCTCATCCGCACGCTATCATGATGGTTGGCTTGCCAGGCAGCGGCAAAACATTTTTTGCGCAGCAATTTTCTGAGATGTTTAATGCGCCGTTTGTTGATTCGCAATTTATTAGCGAGCACAGCCTAGATAGCAACGCCAGCGAGGAGGTTTGCCAGCGATTTTTAGCCGAGATAGCACGCACCAAGCAAACTTTTATTTATGAAGACAGCAACTTAAGCCGCGTCCGCCGCGCCGAATTTGCGCGCTGGGCCAAGGGGCATGGTTATAAGCCGCTTATTATTTGGGTGCAGACCGATGAAGCAACTTGCCGGCGCCGCATTCAAAAAGGCCACTCGCTAGATACTATAAACTTTGATGCCGCCGTCAAAAGTTTCACCGAACCAAACGCCATCGAGAAACCAGTCGTTATCAGTGGCAAGCACACATACAAAACCCAAGCGCGCACCGTATTAGCTCGTCTCGGCGATAGCAATCGTCCTAGCCGGCCAATGACTAGCTTAGCCAGGCAACGGCCAGAAGTTCGCCGCCGCGGCATTAGCATCCAATAATATGCCTGCCAAATCCCAGACTATCGATGATCCGGAGTTCGGCGAGATTGCTATCATGCGCCGCGCTACTCGCTACACCCGCATCAAGCTCGGCACCGACGGGCGCTTTGTCGTTACTAGCGGCCGGCTAGTACCGCTGGCGTTTATTCGCTCGTTTATTGAACGGTCGCGCGAAGACTTGCGCAAAATAGCCAAAGATTCGTCCATCGCCCAGCCGTATCGCGACGGGCAGCTCATCGGCAAAACCCATCAATTAGCTATCGTACCGACACAGATGATCAAACAGCCAGAAATTCGCACTATGCGCAGCAAGCTTCTAGTCAAGCTGCCGCCCGAATTTTCACTCGAAGATCAAGAACTTCAGCAGCAAATCCGCGACGAAGCAATCAAGATCCTGCGCCGCGATGCCAAAAAATACTTACCGCCGCTACTAGAAAAATTAGCTGGCACTCATGGTTTCGCTTACCAGCGCGTTCGCTTCAGCCACGCTGGCAGCCGATGGGGTAGTTGCAGCTCCAACGGAACGATTAGCCTCAACATTGCTTTGATGAAACTACCCGATGAATTGATCCGATATGTATTGATCCACGAACTTTGCCACACTCGCCACATGAATCATTCCGCAGCCTTTTGGCGCGAAGTTGAACGCTACGACCCGCGCTACCGACTCCACCGGCAACAGCTCAAGCACCAAACTCCAATCGTCTGAGTCTTTTCATAAATTGCCTTTGCGGTTATACTAATAATAGCTATGGGTGGCCAAATCAAAGACTATATAAACATCGATCCATCGACGCATCGCATGAAGATCATTCGCTGGATAGCGCTTTTGATTCCGCTGCTATTAGTGGCGTACAGCGTCTTCATGCAATTCTCGCCGCTCGGCAAGCCGACAGCAGTGAATATGTACGCTTTTTACGCGGTTAACGTCTGTTGGGTCATTATCGGCTTTTGGCAATTTTTCGCAGCGCCGCGGCAACCTATTGGCCATATTGCCGGGCTCATCGGTTATCATATTTTAGCGTTAACTTACGTATTAACGGTTTCTGGTTTCGATATGCCGCTAATTTATACATGGTCGGCGCTATTGCTAGCCAGCTCTGTTTACCTGGGCCAGTCAGGCATTAATATTAGTATTGCAACATTGTTTGCGGCTGCCTCGGGCAGTGTCATTATTCATGCTAGCGACGACAAACAAGTTGTGTCTATCGTCATCCACTTTTTGGGTACGCTCATCATCAGCTACATGGTCAAGATGGTCATTTCAGCCCAGGCGATTGATCAAGCCGAACTCTTGCGCAGCCAAACCGCCGAGCGCTTGCAGCGCGATCGCATAGTTACTATCGTCAACAACCTCTCTGACGCTATTATTAGCACCGATAGAAACGGCATCATTTCGCTATACAACGCCTCGGCGCTAAACCTATTTGATACTAATACCGATCTCGCTGGCAAATGTATTGACGATTTTATTTCGATCGTCGATAAGAATAAACAGCCATTCAAGTTCGCTGACAAGCTGCATTCCGCCAAAACTACGCAATACCGCGATGATCTAACTGCCAAAATATCCAACGAAAGCATTCGCCTCGGCGCAACATACTCGCCAATTCGCAGCACCAACAGCGTCAGCGATGATGGCTATGTAATCATCTTGCGCGACATCACCAAGCAGAAATCTCTCGACGACGAGCGCGACGAGTTTATTTCGGTTGTCAGCCACGAACTGCGCACTCCGATAACTATCGCCGAAGGATCGCTGAGCAATGTCTCGCTGATGATTAAACGCCCCGACATTCCAAAAGAAAGATTAATCAATGGCATCAGCACTGCTCACGAGCAAATTATATTTTTGGCGCGAATGGTCAACGATCTCTCGACCTTGAGCCGTGCTGAACGCGGTGTCGCCGACGAGCCAGAGAATATTGATGTCCAATCGCTAATCGACGAACTGTACGCCGAATACGCACCGCAAGCCGCCGATAAATCACTAACCTTTGACATTGATATTGCGCCGCAAATCGGCCAAGTTAGCCAAAGCCGCCTCTACCTCAAAGAAATCCTACAAAACTTCATCACCAACGCCATCCGCTACACCGAAAAGGGCGGCGTCACCATCATCGTCAAGCCAGGCGAAAACGACACCATCAATTTTGCCGTCAAAGACACTGGCATCGGTATTAGCCGCAGCGACCAAGCACACTTATACCAAAAATTCTGGCGCAGCGAAGATTATCGCACCCGCGAAACTAGCGGCACCGGCCTAGGACTTTACGTTGTCGCCAAACTAGCCCTCAAACTCAAAACCGAGATCAAACTCAAAAGCCGCCTCAATCACGGATCGACATTTAGCTTTTCGCTGCCCGCCGTGAAAAAGAATAAATCTTAACGCTTTAGAAAATACGCGAAATCGCTTGCTATTTTCGCTCGGCAGTCGTATAATTAGCTTGACAGTCTGGGACATACCAGGCTATTTAATTTGGGAGGAAACACTATCGTGGCAAAATCCGCAAAAGGTAAATCAAAGCAAAAATCACAAAACCGCATCACTCGCATTACTGCTGGCGACAAAGCTGCAAAGCCAAAGAAGCCGAGTATCCTAGCGACCGCCAAAGAATTAGCTGGCCGCACACAAGCCGAGAAATCTAACATCAAGACCACTAGGCCGTCTGGCGCCAAAACCAAAACCGCCAGCAAATCAAAAAACTCAAAAAGCCGCCGCAATCCGCTCAACGCTGTCGCTGGCTATTTCCGCGGCGCCTGGCAAGAAATCAAGCAAGTCCGCTGGCCAGACCGCCGCTCGACTTGGGGTATGGTCGGCGCGCTGATCGTTTTTACCGCAGCGCTGTTTCTGGTCATTATCTTGCTAGATTACGGCTTCGCTTGGCTATTCAAACTAATCATGGGAACAAAGTAGAAAGGATCTTATGGCAAAATCAAATCGTTATGACAGCTCGCGGCAATGGTATGCCATCCATACTTACAGCGGCTACGAGGAAAAAGTCGCTGAAAGCATCCGTCAGCGCGCTCAAACTATCGACATGGCTGATAAAATTTTTGACGCCATTGTGCCGAAAGAAAAGCAAGTTCAAATCAAAAATGGCAAGCGCAAAATCATCAATGCCATCATCTTTCAGGGTTACGTCTTGGTTGAGATGAAATTAACCGACGAGACCTGGTATATCGTCCGCAACACGCCAGGCGTTACTGGCTTTGTCGGCAGCGGCACCTCGCCAACTCCAGTTTCCGAAGCAGAAATTACCAAAATTAAAAAGCGTATGAACATCGAGGATCCAAAACACCAAATTGACTTTACAGAAGGAGAAGTAGTTAATATCATCGACGGGCCCTTCAAAGGTTTCGACGGCGCCGTTAGCGAGATTGACGCTGCCAAAGGCACTCTTAAAGTCATGGTCAGCATGTTCGGCCGCGACACGCCAGTTGAGCTTGACGCTTTGCAGGTCAAAAAAGTCTAGGCCGCCAAGCAAAATTCTTATCACAGCAAGAGAGTTGCCGCCCTGCAAAACCGTACAACTCGCAGAGCTTTAGCTTGCGTAATCTCGTAAAACACGCTATACTATAGCAGTTACGCACTAAATATCAGCTTCTCAATATATTTAGTAAAGGAAAATTATGGCAAAGAAAATTATCGGTAACTTGAAGTTACGTATTCCGGCTGGCCGTGCGACTGCCGGACCTCCAGTTGGCTCGACGCTCGGCCAGTGGGGCTTGAACATGATGGACTTTATCAATCCATTCAACGAAGCCACCAAAGGTATGATGGGCAAGGATGTCATCGTGCACATTCAAGTCTACGAAGACCGCACTTTCACCTGGAACTGCTTGGGCCAGCCAGTCGACGACATGATCCGCAGTGCTATCGGCATCCAAAAGGGCAGCGGCAAGCCGCACGTCGATAAAGTCGGCAAAATCACTCGCGCCCAGCTAGAAGAAATCGCCAAAACCAAGATGGATCAACTTAACGCTATTGACTTAGATGGCGCCGTCAAGGTAGTTGCTGGTACCGCTCGCAGCATGGGCGTAGAAGTTGTTGACTAACTAAATAGTTTACACACTCCGGCGCCTAGGATATAATAGGCTAAGTGTCGGGGTGTGGCGCAGCTTGGTAGCGCGCACCGTTCGGGACGGTGAGGTCGCTGGTTCAAATCCAGTCACCCCGACCATTGAGCCCGTATTCAAACCCGCGTCATGGTGAACCCGTGGCGCGGGTTTTGTTTGTCTCATACTTGCTTTGCATCACTCAGCAGTGCTATAGTTGGAGGCAAAATGTATAATTCTTTTCGCTTCTTTGCTCATTCGCCAGACTGGAATGTTATTCATCAAGCTGGTTTTCTGGGATGGTTGTTAACTCCAGTCAAACAATACCCGGCGGTTGTCCAAGAGTTTCCTATATATATCCAAATCGGCTCTAGGGCGTCTAAAATATATCTCGACGTGCCTGTCTGCGCAATAAATACCATTTTGTTTCTTGTGCTTTTTGGGCTGGGGTCTTACTTGGTTTCATTTGGTATGAAATACCGTTCATGGCGTACAACAGGAGCGATTCTCATCCTTGCTGGATTAGGATGGTATTTTACGCTGCGCAACTACTATGGCGTTATGTTTATCACCAAAGTTGTATATACGCTCGTTGCTTTAGCTTTTGCTGGCGGCGGTGTTGCTATAGGAAATCATAAACGCAGCATCATTGATACTACTCGACCATCATCACGGCTTTAACCAATCAACTCACAAAGATTTCTATACCGCTGGCGCTTAGTTGTGGTAGAATAGAATTATAAATTATGAAGGGTGAATTTTTGAATAAGCATAAGTTTAGCGTGCTTGTGATTACGCTAGCTTTTTCAGCGATATTAGGTCTAGCTACCTTCACTGGGCTAGATTATTACAAAACCGCTAAAGACATCAGAGCCAAAGAGCAGGAAACCGCCGACAAGCTCGCTGCCGCCCAGCAAAAAGCTTGGGCCGAAAAAGCTGCCCTCCGCAAGAAAGTCTTAAAAGACTACAATAGCACGATCATTGTTATTAACAAAAAACACTGCTTCGAGCCAAAAACTTGGCAGCCGAATGATTTGGCGCCTATCGAAAAGGGGATATCCTTACGCAAAGAAGCCGCCACCCAATACAACGCCATGAAAGCCGCTGCAGCGCAAGCAAAAATGCCGTTAGCCTCGACTAGCGGCTACCGATCTTACAACGACCAAGTCGAAACTTATGACTATTGGGTCAAACATAGTAATCAGAAAGAAGCCGACTCGTCTAGCGCCCGACCAGGCTGCAGTGAACATCAAACTGGCTTAGCCGTCGACCTCAAGGCTGACAATTGTGTCCTGCAGTGCTTCGCCACTACGCCAACATACAAGTGGCTGGCCGAGCACGCCGCCGAGTACGGTTTCATCCAGCGCTATCCTGACAACGCCAAAAATATCACCGGCTATGTCGTCGAAGCTTGGCACTGGCGTTACGTCGGCCGTGAAACCGCTCAAGACATGAAAAAGCGCGAGATCAAGACTCTCGAGGAATACTTCAATGTTACGGGCGGCGATTATTCAAATTAATTTTACGTAAATACATTCTAGCCCTGATACGTGCCGTACCACAACAAGAGCGCGTTCAGAAAAAGCAGTCCGTTATCTGCCAATCTGAACAACCGATCCGCCAATTTTGCGCCGAAAATAATCGTCGTGGCTAACATACAAAATTGCGCCAGCGTAGCGCTCGAGCGCCGCTTCCAGCTCCTCAATTGAGGGCAAATCCAGGTGATTGGTCGGCTCGTCCAGAATCAGTAATTGCGGCTCGTTCGCTAGCATACTAATGAGCTGAAACCGAGCTTTTTGCCCGCCGCTCAAGCTAGCCAAGGGCACCGCGCCGTCGCTCTCAACAAAAAGGTAATCGCCCATCAGCTGGCGGATTTTGGTATCATTAATTTTCAGCCCGCGATCGAGATACATCTGCTCAATCGCTCGCGCCAGCGGCAAGTTCAGATAAGTCGCCGCTATCTCTTGCTCGTAAATACCAACGCGAATTTGCGGATCGAGATAGAGAAAGCCAGCATAAACGATTGGAGCAGATTGAACAGTATTCTTAATCAAAGCCTGAGTTAGCTGGGGCGTGACTTGAGCCGTTTTACGAAGCCGGCCAGAGGAAGCGGCGCTAGAAGACGCGTTTGCCATCAACGCTCGAATCAACGTCGTCTTGCCAGCACCATTGCGGCCGCGCAGTTCAATAGCTTCGCCCTCGCGCAAATCGATATTAACACCTTCAAACAAAATCCGCTCATCGAAACCTAGCGCCAAATCGCGAGCCTCGACAAGCTTGCGCTGCGAACGCATAGCGCCGTCTCGCATATTCAAACGAATGTTGCGAGCTTTGAATTTTTGATAGCGATCAGCTACTTTATAATCCAATTGTGCCACATTCTCTCTGTCAATCCAAAAAGTCGGCTTGTCGATTTTCTCCAGTTTCTCTAGCTCGGCCGCCGCTTGGTTCTCGCGCCGCTTGAATTGCGCAATCGTGCCAGGATCGCGGGCTTTTTCTTTCAGGCGGCGAAATTGCAGAACTTTGTCGCGCAAATTAGCAATCCGCCGTTTGGTTTGCTCATAATCCTGCATGGCATTGCCTGTCGCTGAAGCATTTTGGCGCAAATAATCATCATAATTGCCGCGATAACTCACTGATGCGCCATCGCGCAGCTCAACAATTCGATCAACCTCTGCCAGCACATCGCGGTCATGGGTGATGATCAACATCGCTTGGCGGGCGCTCTTCATCCAATCGATAAACTGCTTCTTGGCAACATAATCCATATGATTAGTCGGCTCGTCAATCAATGCTAGATCCGCTTGCGCATGCATGATTTTCACAACTTCGACCAAGCGTTTCTGCCCGCCGCTCAAAGCCGCCAATTGGCGCTCGCCAAAACCTTCCATCTGGAAATTTTTCAATTCCTCAGCCACCAGTTCTTCAACGCGGTAAAAATCCTTCTGTCCAAAGCGTTCCAACGCCTGGCTGTACTCTTCGATCTTGCGCATATCGCTACCCATCGCCGCTGGATAAGTCGTCAAAATGTGCCGCAGCCGCGCATATTCCGGCAGCCCGCGTAAGATATATTCTAGCACTGTGATATCACCCAAACTATGGTGTTCCTGCGCTGTCGCTACAATCGTGCTGCCGCGCCGAAAAACAACCGATCCTCTGTAGTCGCTATCCGTCCCCGCCAACATACCAAATAGCGTCGATTTGCCAACGCCATTACGACCAATCAGCCCGACTTTCTCGCCGTCATTGACGCTGAACTTAACGTCGCTCATCAACTGCTTGTCGCCAAAACTTTTATCGGTAATGTGAACATCAGCTATCATTCATTCTATTGTAACAGAGAGCAACCCCGGGCACT
>JABZJV010000060.1 GCA_015257605.1 Nanosynbacter sp.
CGGCAGATTCGCGATGCCTTTGTGCCAGCGCCTGGCAATGTTTTCGTAAATGCTGATTATTCGCAATTTGAGCTGCGCCTGGCGGCGGTGATGGCTGGCGAAAAACAGATGATTGAAGACTTTAATGCAGATGTTGATATTCACGCCAAGACGGCAGCAGAAGTTTATAACGTACCGATTAATGAAGTGACACCAGCACAGCGCCGCCGCGCTAAAGTGGTGAATTTCGGCGTATTATACGGCATGAGCCAGTACGGCTTGGCAGCGGCTGCTAATATGAGTTACGGCGAGGCGCAGCATTTCATCGACGAATATTATCGTATCCGTCCGCACATCAAAGAGTTCATGGAACAAACAATCCGTCAAGCATACGAAGATGGCTTTGTGCAGACATTGTTTGGCCGCCGCCGGCCGACGCCCGATGTTAGATCGAATAATTTTGCTGTTCGTTCGGCTGCCGAGCGCGCAGCAGCTAATATGCCGATACAAGGTACCGAGGCGGATTTGATGAAGTTGGCGATGCTGGCGGTAGAGAAGCGACTGACGATAATGACAAGCCCAGATTTGCTACCTTCAGAGACCGGCAAATTCGAAAAGAACGAATTCGCCTTGCCGGAAAGGCAAGTCTCTTCAGGCAGCAAGTCTGGGCTTGTACATAAAAATACCTCGCTCGGCTACCAAATTTTGCAAATCCATGACAGTATTATGGTTGAATGTCCGCGCCAAAACGCTGAAGTGGTCAGCAAGATGCTGGTAGAGACTATGGAAAATATCTACCCGCAGCTCGGTATTAAGCTTAAAGTCGACGTTAAAATCGGCAATAACTGGGGCGAAGTGTAAAAAATTAAAATTTGTTGAAAATTAGCGAAAACCCGGACAAATATGGACAAATAACTGCAACTGTGGTATAATCTAATTACAGTTAGCTTAAGCAAAAAGGCGGATGTTGTGGAACGGAAAATGTTACCAGAAAATAGCAACCCTAAACCTGAAGAGGCTAGGCTTTTGTCTAGGCAAGAGCGTATAGCGCAGCTAAAACTAAGAGAGTCTCGTCTTCGCGAGCAAGCGGCTGCCGCGGACAAGCTTTATGAAAACCTTGGCGAAGAAAGTGGTTGTGACTTTCGTGTTGGTAGGTTTGTAGACGCAGACGGTACTGTTTGGCAAATCTACAATACTTATAAAAATAAAGGAAACCCTTATGGTTGGCTGGTACTTTGCTGCGACCCCAATGCCGAAAACGACAGCAATACTCCAGAGGCGAGGGTACAAGAAATCACTGAAAACGGCTGTACGGAAGAACAGTATATGCCGTTTGTTATGCCGGAAGGCGTTAAAGCTATCGATACGCTTCATTTTGCTCGTAGACGCAGTATTAATGTTTTTTGGAAAGATGGCGGCGAGTTGGTAGTAGCAGATAGTCTTGGCAGAGAGCTTTTACCGCTTGACGAAATAACCGCTAAAGAGGATGATACTGATAAATCCTCTGAAGAAACAACAGCTGGTAATAACGGTGACAATACGAATAGACGTTTTAAAGAAATCGTCGAGTCTTCTCTCGCAGACGTAGAAGAAGGTTTGGGTGCTGCCGCAGAAGAATTAGGTGCTGCGGCTGTTTCTGATGTGGTACACGTCGCTGCGTAATAAGTGTGTTAAAATACAAACATGTACAGAGGATCCCGACCGAGAATTTTACCGATAATCATTACTATTATCACTGTGGTGGTTGTTATTGCCATTTTGGTAACACTTGTGCGATCATTGCTGAATCCGGACAAAAAGACTGAGCAGCCGCAAACCCCCGAACAATCGTTAGAGAGCAAAATCAAAAATCAAGACCCAATTCGCAGCGTGCGCTGGACAGTGCGCGGTCCGATTGTTGCCGATGAAGAATTCAAGAGCTACCAGATTACAGTTAGTCCAACATCGCGTAAATACGTTATTTATTCGGGTTATCTGGATAGAGTTTTGGACAAGAAGGAATATGCTAATAACAGTAATGCTTATGAACAGTTTACTTATGCGCTAGTCAAGGTCAACATTCAGGCCTCTGATAACAAATCAAACGATGATATTCGCGGCGTATGCGCTACTAAAGGGCTGGCTTACGTATTCGAGACGCGCGATGGCGACAATACCGATACCAATTTGTGGACTTCAACTTGCAAGGACTCGCCTGGTACGCTTAACGCTGATACTCTGAAGCTCCAAGCTCTTTTTGTCAATCAGATTCCAGATTTCAAACCGTCATTTAATAATATTTTCTAATTATGGCGATAAAAGCAGTTATTTTCGATTGTTTTGGCGTACTGTACGGAGGCAGTATTGATACGCTAATAAGAATGGCCAAGCCAGAGGGCAAGGTAATGCTGCGCGACCTCAGTAAACAGCACGATTACGGTTTTATTAGCGGCAGCGAGTATGAATCGGGAATCGCTGAGTTGTTTGGCTGGACACGGCAGCAGACGCATGATTTCTTGATGCACAAGCGGATTCGCAACGAGGAATTGATAAACTATATCGTGAATTTACGCCAGCAGTACGCTAATTTGAAGATGGCGATGTTGAGTAATGTTGGCGGTGGTACGCTGGAATATCTATTTGCGCCAGGCGAATTAGAAAAAATGTTTGATGTGCGCGTGTTGTCGTACGAGGAAAGCTTGGCCAAACCAAACCCAGAAATTTTCACGCTGACAGCTGACCGCTTAGGTGTCGCAGCTAGCGACTGTGTGATGATTGATGATCGTGTCGAAAATTGCGAAGGCGCCGAGGTGGCGGGAATGATGGCGTTGCAGTACACCGATAATGAGCTGCTTATTAAGCGTTTGAACGCTCTGTTGGAGGCATAAATGCCAGAACTTCCTGAAGTCGAGACGGTTCGCCGCGGATTGGCGGAGCTACTGCCAGGTCGAGTGGTGGCACGAACAGTGGTGTTTGATTCGCCAAAAAGCTTCCCGAATGCGCCGGCTGATGTCGAACAATTTTTGCATGGTGCTCGCGTGATGGCGGTGCGGCGGCGGGCAAAGGTGCTGATGATTGATTTGGATACTCGCTACTCGCTGGTGGTGCATTTGAAGATGACGGGGCAGTTGGTGTTTCGCAGTTGTCATCCTGCGATGTATCGTCGGAAAAAATCTGGGCGTGCTTGTCACCGGGACCCGGATTGTTTTCCGATGATACTCGAGGATGACAAGGTGCCTAACTTCGCTGGCGGTCACCCAAACGATAGCTTGATTGGTGAGCTGCCGGATCGGTCGACGCGGGTGCAGATTGATTTT
>JABZJV010000061.1 GCA_015257605.1 Nanosynbacter sp.
GGCCCACGATAGCAATTTGCTTATCCGATAGCTCGATATTATACCCAGCCAATAGCCAATCGATTGCTTGCGCAGTAGCGCTCGGATAGATACTACTAGCCCCTAAGCCATCAACATCTTTCTCTGGCGCGATTAATTGGCACAGCTTTTCGGTCTGCGACACGTCATCAATCGGCAATTGCAAAATTATCCCCTGCACCGCTGAGTCGTTATTAGCTTGGTCAATCGCCGCCATCATATCAGCTTGCGCGACTGCTTGTACGTCAACATCAATCAGAATATCTGCTGCGTAACGTGTTTTCATCCGAACATACGTTTGAATCGCTTGGCTAGCGTTTTTGCTCATTATAATAACTAGTTTTGGTACCACACCATATTCTTGGCGCAAGTTTCGTACTTGACGCGCTTGGCGCTGCTTAATAAAACCTTGCAGTTCCTTGCCATTTAACTCTTTCATGATATACTGTCCTTTCTATCATCAATAAAAGCTGCCCATTGCCGGATCTTGCGCAAGATGGTTTTGAGCGGTAATTCGATTAACATATCCAACACCATCGACACAATATTAACCTGCGCGTATTTATCACTCATCCACCGGCCAGCGACTACAAACGGCAAATACAGCGTATCGCGTACAAAGGTAAAGCCATTGCTAGCACTGCGCACAATCTCGAGATCGCGAATCAACCGGCTCAAGCGAAAGCCTAGGAAGCTCGCCGCCGAGAAAAATACAAAGAAAATAATAATATGCACTGGTGAAAAACCAATCAACGTCAGCAGCCAAGTCGCCAGCGCGAACACCGCCAGACTCATTACGCCGTACATAATCGAAAACATCGAGCTATACGTCCGTCCCGCTAATTGCCGCCGCATCAGTACAGTATTATCGCCGCCGTAGAGCATCTGATCGACTCGTTTAATCAGCGCTTCGGTATTTGCGTATCCCGGCACATTCAGCGTTAAGCGCAGCAACACCATGTATATCGGCGGGAAGAACAAATTGATCATCAGCACCAACCACTCAATTTGTCCGTGCGCCCACAGGTCATACGGTACTTCAATAGCGATGCCAATCAAAAACTTAGTAATTACCAAGAAGACCACGCTGCGCATAATAGCCCGGTTAATTCGCGCCATCATGCTAGAATATTCACGGTTCACTTGCCGCTCAAATTCGTCGAGAAATGCCTCGCGTTTTTGCAACAACACCGGGAAATCGTCTTGCGTCTCCATCATATGGCGAATAACACGCAGCGGCGCCCCCTGCCGATCAACCACGCGGCGCAACTCTTCGACCGACGTGCTGCGCAGCATCTTATCAATTTTACGATTAAATTCAACAAAAGCCTCAAGCGATTCAATACTCGTTCCATAACGCACCAATAGCCCTGCGCGCACCGTGGCTACATCGCTCTTCATCAGCGCCTGCTGAATAGCCACATAAAGTGCGGCTCCGTATTCATCAGCCGAAGTCGATTGCAGCGCATCCCGCGGAATTGCTGTCTCGAAATATTCATACGCAAAATCAATAAACGCATGATCGCCAGCGTGATCAACCAATACATTCGCCGCCAATACCGACAGAGTTTCTAACAGCCATGCCGAAGAACGATCCAAATTGATTGAACGATCAGCAATCAGCTTTTCATACGCTTTATAGTGCGCTGTTGCTAGTTTTGAAATCTCTTTGATTTGGCTGCGCGACACGCTATCGTTGGGCAAATATCCCGCAAAAGTCAATTCAACCACCAATTCTTCGCCGCTTTTGCGGACCAACGCCTCATCGCGAACAATAAACGATTGTTTGAAAAACCGCCGGATAGCATTTTGTAGCAGCAAGTGCTCCTCGGTATTTTCAGCGGCGTTGCGCAGCTGCTCGTAAGCCGCCGTCAACATGCCGCCAGCACCAACGACATTAATTTTATCAGCCTGACTAAGTATTTGCTGCCGCTCATCAGACTGCCGCTGTGCACATATAACACCTGCCCGCAAGTGGGCGCCAATTTGATTCAACTCTGGCATTATTCGTATATTATCGTCGATTTTCACAGAATTAGCAAGAGTAAGCGTCATCATTCAACTACCCAACATACCGAAAACTCCTAGCGTTCATATTTACTTTTACCTCTATCTATGCTATAATGAAAAGATAAGGGCCAGTAGCTCAGCTGGTTAGAGCACCTGCCTCTTAAGCAGGGTGTCGAGGGTTCGAGCCCCTCCTGGCCCTCCACGAAACTCCATGTAAAAAACTCATCATTGCGATGAGTTTTTATTATCGGTTAGTTGAATAATGGTACCCCGAGCAGGGTTCGAACCTGCGGCCTTGAGCTTAGAAGTCTCCTGCTCTATCCAGCTGAGCTATCGGGGCACTCTGAAAATGTATTTAGTCGCCCGATTCGCTTAGACAGAAGCTGGATAGAGCTATGCGATTTTTGTCGCTGAGGGCTCACCAGCTGAGCTATCGGGGCACTCTGAAAATGTATTTAGTCGCCCGATTCGCTTAGACAGAAGCTGGATAGAGCTATGCGATTTTTGTCGCTGAGGGCTCACCAGCTGAGCTATCGGGGCAAATATTTTGGTGCGGGTGCGGAGAATCGAACTCCGATCTCGAGTTTGGAAAACTCGCATACTAACCGCTGTACTACACCCGCGCGCTATACATTATATCATTACGTTAGTGTATAATAAAAGCATGGGACGTTTATTTGACCGCTTCTCAACTAATAGCACACAGAGCGATGCTATGCATTCAAGCGGATTAACCAATAACAAGCCACAGATTGGTGGCAGGATTGCCAAAAATAGCTTTCAACAGCGCCAAAGCACCAACACTAACCGGCAATATATCGGCGCATACAAGGATTCTGGAGTCAGAAACGCTTATCGCAAAGCGTGGCAAGACCAGAAAATCGCCGCAGCCAATACCAATGGAACGCAAATAACCGACAGTCGCCAGTCGCAAAGCTCGCGGGTTTCTGACGCAAACTCGCGAAGCGCAGGAACCACGCAAACAAATAAATCGTCGCTCATTACACCTACGACCGAACCGACTGTTCCGTCGCGTACTTTCACCGAGCCGATCAAGCCGTCGCGCGACCCGTTCAACCGATAGTATTTATGATTTAGAGTCAAATAAAACACCCGAGACTAATGAAGAAAACCGGGTGTTTTATTTGGGGCGAAAGATGGGATTCGAACCCACGGCCTCCGGAGCCACAATCCAGCGCT
>JABZJV010000013.1 GCA_015257605.1 Nanosynbacter sp.
ATGTGAACATCAGCTATCATTCATTCTATTGTAACAGAGAGCAACCCCGGGCACTTATTGTATTTTAATCATAAATGTTGTATAATATAAGCCTTAAACCTGTTATAATTAACATATGTCTAAGAAATCTAGCGCTAAGACAAAAAAGCTAGCTGCTCAAACGATTGTTAACCGGCGAGCGCGGTTTGATTATGAGCTTGGCGATGAAATCGTAGCAGGCCTAAGTTTAACCGGACTCGAAGTGCGAGCAGCCAGGGAAGGCCGCGTCCAGCTCAAAGGCGCTTACGTCACTATTCGCGGCGGCGAGCTGTGGCTTAACAACGCCAGTTTTTCGCTGCGGCAAAACGAGCGCGGCCAACCAAATGCGCGAACTGTCGACACCAGTGCACGCAAATTGCTAGCCAGCCGGCGCCAAATCGATCAATTAGCTGCTCGCAAAAAAGAAGGCTTTACTATCGTTCCAACCAAACTGCTTACTAGCGGACGCTATATCAAATTAGTCATTGCTCTAGGCAAGGGTAAAAAACGCTACGACAAACGCCAAGCTATCAAACAGCGCGATCTAGAACGCGAACACAGCCGCATTTTGCGCAAATTTTAGCTGCGCCGAATACACCGAGTCTCGCGCCCTGAACCGCCACTATTCTTCTTCAAGTACTTGATGTGACGAAATCAAACTTTCGTATAATTCAACCATCTTTTTAGCCATCGCCGTCGAATCAAACTTCTTGGCAACGCTCAACGCGCCGCGCGACAACTCCTCGATTTTCTCTGGGTGCGCAAACAAATCATTAAATACTTTTGCGAAATCTTCGCCCTCAATACCTTCAGTCAAGACAGCGTTGCGCTCAGTCAAAGCCTCGGTCATCCGTTCGTCGCAGTAAACAATCGGCAAACCGCTAGCCGCCGCCTCCAAGAAAGTCATTGGCTGGTTATCAAAATGATACGACGCCAGCGAGAATACGTCGGCCTGCTTGAGCATTGCCGCTACCTCGTCGCCCGAACGCATGCCAGCGAAAATTACTCGATCGCCGACGCCCAACTCCTCAACGCGCTGCCTAAGCTCCTCTTCATACGGGCCGCCGCCAACCAAGACCAGCTTGACTTTTTTATCGCGGATATGCGGCATAGCCTCAATCAAAGTTCGCTGGCGCTTCTCTGGGCTTAGCCGCGCCACCGAAATGATGAACTTTTCACCCGGACGCTTTTCAATTGGCGAATCAGCCGCCGACGCTTTCTTATAGCGCTTGGTGTCAATACCGTTCGGGAAAACGTAGCATGGCACCGTCAAGCCGCCATCTTCGATCAGCATCCGCTCGAGGTGTTTCGACGGCGCAATACAAGCATCGCACTTATTAGCAAACGCCGCCATCAGCCGCCAGCCCTGGCGCGACATGATGTCTTTGATAGTACTTTTACTCATTGAGCGTAGCTGCTCGCGCGAGGCTTTTGGCAAAATTGGCCTTGTTCGCAACACTACCGGAAACGCCGCTGTCGCCGCAATCAAGCCAGAAGTCACCATAAACGGATAATCATTAACTAATTCAACATAAAGCGTGTGAATGGTCGTCACATGCGGTATATTCTGCCGCTTAGCCACGCTATGCGCCAGTACGCCCATATAAAATTGCATTTGGCTATGCACGATATCGAACTGGTATTCATCAAGCTTCCTGGCTAGGCCAGGGTAAATAACCGCCATTTCACGCTTATCAAAAACATAATTCTTGGCTGATGGCAAGCGGATGACGTGATCGTCGTGGTCTTCGTAGCCTTCGCATTTTGGCGCTACCACGAAAACCTCATGCCCAAGCGATTCCAAAGCCTGTTTATAGTTCAACGTCGATGTTGCCACGCCATGGACCGATGGCAGGTAATCGTCAATAAAGAAAGCGATTCTCATAACTCTCCTTATTATACCACACGCGCCAACCCCAGAGACAAGAGGTAGAGCACAGCTCTTTAGCTATCCGGATAGGATTCAACTGCTTCGAACTGCAAAATATGGCCAGCTGACGGGGCGCTAATAATCTGCGTTTCAGGCAATAACTGGCGGATAATTCCAGGTGTTTTCGAAGTAATGATATTGTCTTTACCGCCCAGAATCACCGTTACGCGCCGCTGGCTATCAAGCGGCACACCTTCGACGAAAGGATTTTGCTCGTACAGCATAGTAGTCAAAATTTCAGAATCACGCAAAGTCAAATAATCCTTCTTGTAGCTCTCTGATTCACGCAGCCACTGCCAAGCTTCCTGCCGGCGGGTTTTCAACGCAAGCACAGTGCGAATATTTTGGATAGGCTTGCTGTTGTAGATGTACCAACCAGGCTTTTCAGGAAAATTATTAGACAACCTTTGCAACATATTTGCAAGATGAGTAGTGTCTGGCGTCGGACAAGCCATAACAATTTTCGCCGCCGCCGGAACTCTGCCAGTGCGCAGTGCATGATAAATTATCGATGACGAAAACGAATTACTGACAATCAAATCTGGCGTTCGGCCGATTTGCGCCAGAACTTTAGTAAACCAATCGCCCAGATCTTCATAACTTTCCAGGGACGGGCGCACCGACCCGCCATGCCCTGGTAAATCTATCGCGTACACGGCATAGCCAAAATTAACGTACCGCTTGGCTAGCGGCATCATGTCTATTTTGCCACCAGTCACGCCGTGGAGCAGAATCGCAGTTTTATCGGCGCCAGTATTACACTCAAGCCAGCAAACTCCGTCGACTGTCTGGTCCCGGCAGCCTAATTCATCGTATAATTCTCTCAAAGTTGGAATTTCGGACATAATACCATTATACTAGTTTTATGAAAATTAGCATTATTATTCCTTGCAAGAACGAATCTGGCGTCGTCGAGAATCTCTTGGACTCGCTAGTCCGACAAACGCGCCCGGCAGACGAGGTGATCGTAGTAGACTCGAATTGCACCGACGACACCATAGCTCGAGCCAAGACATACACCAAAAAACTCCCGTTAAAAACCGCTGCCGCAACCCAAGTAGGCCCTGCGCACGCTCGCAACCGCGGTGCCAGCAAGGCAACAGGCGACATGCTCATCTTTGCGGATGCTGACTTAATCCTTCCGGAATATTTTTTGCAAAAATTTGAAGAACAAATTAACAAAAAGCACCTTCAAGTAGGCAGTTTCCTTCAGCGGATGCAGTCAAACAAATTCGGTATTCGAGCTGGAGCATACTTAATGAATGCCTATGCGCGTCTAATGCAACATACGCCGTGGCCGATCGGCTTTGGCTGCCTGTATGTCACCCGTGAAGTTTTTGACTCAGTGAATGGCTTTGACACATCTCTCTTCATCATGGAAGATTATGATCTCATCCTCAAGGCAAAACGAGCTAAGTATAAAAATGGCGTTATCAAAATAGCCTACCTCACTTCAGATCGCCGTTACCAAAACAACTCGCTGCGCCAAGCTCTCAAAGGAATATACGGCGAACTCTACCGCTACACGCACGGACTGCGCGTCACAAAGCCTATCTACGAATACGAAATGGGCGGCAAGCAGAAAAAGGCAACAAAATAAGCTCGCCTAACTGTTTATTCTATCCACAATTTACAAGCCTACAAGTAAGTTTTCACGATTTCGGCATACAGTTCGCGGTACTGATCAACGGTGCGTTCATAAGTATGGTTATCAATAATCCACTGGCGAGCAGCCCGACCCATCTGGCGCCGGCGCGGCTCATCATTCAGCAGTTCATCGATTTTACGCGCTAGATTGTTGACGTCTGGATAATGGAAGCTGACTCCATTCTTGCCGCCGTCCAATAGCTCGGGCAGAGCAACCTGATCAGACACCACCACTGGCGTACCGCAAGCCAGCGCTTCTAGCGCCGCAATGCATTGCAGCTCGGCAGGACTAGCCATCGCGAGTATATCTGATCGCCGCAATAAAGCGCGCTTTTCCTCGTCGCTAACAAAACCGGTAAAAATACAGCGATCACCCAGGCTAGCTGCTTGACTTCGCAGTTGCTTTTCTATTAAGCCTTTACCAATAATCACCAACTGCGCATCAGTTTTCAAGCGCTCCATCGCGGCAATCAGCAAGTCAATCCGCTTCTCGCCATCAAGCCGCCCAACATAGGCCACCACCGGCCGCAACGCATCAATCGCAAAACGCTGCAAGAGCTTCTCGTCAGCATTACCTGGTGTATAGAATGCTGCATTGACACCGTTAGAAACTGCTTTCGTTGGTATATGAATCGCTGGCGTAGTCGCTAATGCCGCACGCGTCGGCGCCGTCATATAGGCGGTTTGATTGACTAGCTTGCACATTTTACCTTCGACCACTCGGACAAACCAGCGGGCAATAGTTTTGTTTTTGGCATTCATCACGAGATTCAGCGCCATGGTGTGATTAGTCGTGACGATCGGAATCTGCCGCCGCCTAGCCTGGCGAATGACCGCCTGGTGCAGCCACGAAATCGGCGTCATCAGATGAATAATATCGGGCTGATTCTGTCGAAAATACCGCCGCACGAATCTTTTTGGTAAGAATGCCACCCGGTTGTTGTCGCGATTAGCAATCCATTTTACTGCTGGCAACCGCAATACTTTCGCACCGTTTATTTCATCTACCTCTGTGAAATAGCTAAATAAACCGTCCGGCGAGCCAGTTAACACCGTCACCTCGTCGCCAGCCTCCTTCAGACCAGCAATCAGAGTATCCAGCGCTGTCTGCACGCCTCCAACACCAGGCCGATATACTTCGCTTACTATCAGGACCTTCATACCTATAAATATTAACACATCCGCTAGTTGACTGCACATTTCCAGATCTAACACTCTACGAAATGAGTGAGCGGTGTTAGCAGCGAGACAAAATATCTCGCCGCTAGCACCGTGGATGTGCTCTCAGTCTCTGCCGTCTTTTCCTTTCTCTATAAAGGATTCATAGATTCCTTTATAGAGGTCGTCGGCGCCAGGCGGCCGCGGCACCTGCCACGACCTAGGGGAGATGATAAACGTCATATCTTTGCCCGTAAACAAGCAAACAATAACCAGAATCATCTCAATGGCCGCAATCAAGCCAACAATTATAACAACAACAGCCATAGTACCAACAATGAGAGAAATCATCTCCGTCCTCCTCTGCCCGGGCATGCGCATCCCGGAGCAGGCAATTGCACCATGAACTGTACGCATAGCACAACAGCCCGCCCCGAGATGCTCTCGACGAGAGCGAGGGCTTATCAAGCCCTACTTAGACATATACCCAAAACCAGGCAGTTTTGTCAATAGCACAGCGACAATTTTACGTTATAATAACTATATGAAGCTATTTTCCTGGAACGTCAATGGCATCCGCGCCGTCATCAATAAGGGTGAGTTTGCCAGCTTCCTGCAAACCTACGATCCGGATATCTTATGCCTGCAAGAAACCAAGGCCGCCCGCGACCAGGTGGAAATTGATCTGCCAGAGTACCACGAGCATTTCTATTCAGCCGCCAAAAAGGGCTATTCCGGCACGGCGATTTTGTCGAAAATCCGGCCGCTGCATTGGCGCGACGGGCTGCCGCCAGCTATCATCGAGCGGTTCAATCTGACCGGCGATCAGTATGGCAACCCGGCGGACGAGGGACGCATCATCACTGCCGAGTTCGACGATTTTTGGGTGGTGACCTGCTACACGCCAAATTCGAAAGGCGACTTGAGCCGGCTGAAATTACGCCATGAACAGTGGGATCCGGCAGTGCTGGCGTATCTGGAGGAATTGGAGCTAGTCAAGCCAGTATTATACTGCGGCGATATGAACGTGGCGCATGCAGAAATTGACCTGGCAAATCCAAAGCCTAATGTCGGCAAGCATGGCTTCACCGACGAGGAGCGCGAGGGCTTTCAGAATTACCTAGACGCTGGATTTACTGATACCTTCCGGGCGGCGTTTCCTGAAAAAACCGACGCCTACACCTGGTGGACGCACTGGGCCAACGCCCGGGCGCGCAATGTTGGCTGGCGGATTGACTATTGGCTGGCATCGCGCGAAATCGCTGGGTGTGTCAAAAATCCGCAAATCCACCCCGAACAAATGGGTAGCGACCACTGCCCAGTGAGCATTGAAATAATATAAATAGTAAGGTAGTCTTATGCCTCCAGAAAACAACTCGCAGCAACCACTTCAACAAACGCAATATCCGCAGCAACCGCAATATCAACAATACCCGCAGCAGTATCCGCCGCAAAACCAACCTCAATACGCTTCACCACAGCCGCAATATCAGCAGTATTCTTCACAGAAACCAAACAAAATACTCCTGACGATTGCTTTGATCGTTTCGCCACTCGCAATACTATTCGTAATACTAATATCTATTGGCATCATTTACGGGCTATCCGAAACATTTTCGCAAAATCCAGTAAGCTCTTTCGGACAGCTGAATGATTGCGCTGAACAAATACGCCAAATACCAGGCGTAGAGAAAGTCGATCTCAAACTATCAGACATCGTAGAGGACTTTTTTGGCAACAAAAAAGGTACTTACAAAATAACGCTTCAGCCGGATTACCCTAAAGATCAAACCGTCATCGCAGTAAAGAAAATCGCCGACGTTATCTCGCCGATCCGAGAATGGCCGCAACAAAACTTCATTGCAATAACTCAGAAGCAGGGCGACGGCGCAATCAACACCGACTCGGAAGCTAACGTGTTTTACAAAATTCCCGAAAAACTCCCGGCGCTATTCGATAAGCTTAAAGAGTCTAATTTCAAAGCCAAAATTTCAGCTAGAGTACTAGAGAAATCAGAGAAAAACAAAACAGCGAACGGACAGCGTACTCTATATTATCATTACCTTGACTGCAAAGTTGAGATGAATGCCGCCAATCTTAACGAAATCAAATCATCGTTGCCAAGCAACACGTCTATCGGCTCGTACGACAAACTTGTCTATATTTGGAATATAACCAGAAGCGGCGGAGATACAACTAAAGTCTATGCCGATGGCAGAATATTCGCCAATAACCGCTATCTGATGGAAAATATCGACATATTCGAGCCTATCTTATTCGAGATTGGAGAACTAGGATTCGGCATTGATAAAGAATCAGACGAAATCCTAGGCGAAGTTACGTTCAACAACTTATTCAGCAAATTCAAGCCGTCACACATTGACATTTTCGCTCAGGCCGTTAAATTAATGATTGCAAAGAATAATCAAGGCGCATTTAGAATCGATCAAGATAAAGTCCGCGGCTATCCAGAGGGGCGAGTTACGCTGCCAGATATCGCTATCAAAAACGGCATTGCAACTGTAAAAGAATACGATTTCGAGCCAAGAGATAGTTATATTATCGAAAAAATCGTCCGGCAAGCAAATGCAACTGACTCGCCAGCTTGATCAAATCCGGTCTTTGGCAAAACGTTTTTCTTCGATCGCTACCGTTAACTCGTACAGCCGCTGCACGCCGTTCTCTAGTTGGTAATAATGCCGGATGTACGCCAATTCTAACACAAACAAAATTAGCGCCAGCAACCCCAGCAAGTAGTTCATTGCCGACCCCATCGCCGCGGTCGCCAAAAATGCCGCCAGGGACGCTAAAAATAGCCCGGCGAAGAAAAATGTCACCAGCAAGTGAATTAGTCGCTCGTGCTGAAATTCTTGCACGCGCGTGCGGTGATAGTGCGCCAATTCCGTCAGATCAGTTTTCGACTTGGCCGCCGCTAGGCGCTGCGATATAGTTTGATAATGCTCGGCGATATGTTTTTCCATAGCTTAAATTGTACGCTAGCCCGGCGACTGCGGCAAGCGCTTGAACTGGTATGTCCGCACTTTTCGCGCTACAATACATTCATGGAATTAGCATATTGGCAGCGCCAAACGCCCGAGCAGCCGCTCTTTCCCGATATTGAGTGGAATAAGCCCGAACAGCGTTCGCGCGCCGGCAAACTCGGTATCATTGGCGGCAACAAACTTGGCTTTGCTGGTGTCGCCGAAGCTTACTCGACAGCGCTCGCTAGCGGAGTAGGGGAAGCCCGCGCCTTGCTACCGGATGTCATCAAAAACACCTTGCCGCACACCATGGCTGGCGTCACTTACGCGCCTAGTAATCCTAGCGGCGGTTTAGCTCAAGAGTCTATCAGTGAGCTACGTGCGCTTAGCGCGTGGAGCGACGGCTTGCTACTAATAGGCGATGCCGGGCGCAACAGCCAAACAGCGATTGTCTATAGCCAGCTGCTGCGCGACTATCAAGGACCAGCAGTTATCACCCGCGACGCCGTAGATCTAATACGCAACGACTCCGCTACACTAGCAGCACGCCCAAACACCGTGTTAATTTTGAGTTTCGCGCAGCTGCAAAAACTTTTTCGCACGCTTTATTATCCCAAAATTTTGACTTTCAGTATGCAGTTGCTGCAGTTAGTCGAAGCTTTGCACAAATTCACCGTGACATACCCAATTACCATTACCACCTTGCATCAAGACACGCTCGTTACTGCTCACAGCGGGGAGGTCACCACCATGCCATGGAACGATCCGATGCGCATCTGGCGCGGTACAGTAGCGGCGCGCGCCAGCGTCTACTATATCTGGAACCCATCGCGGCCGCTTGAAGCAATCACTGCCAGTTTGATCTAAAAAACCCAGCAATAACAAATCCGCCCTGATATTTCAGAGCGGATTGTTTCTAGCTGGGGGGATTAACTAGAGGCGTTTGCGGCTAGCGATGTAAGCGCTGGCTGCTGCGGTTAGACCGCCGAGGCCGACCACCGAGGCGACTACTTCGCCGGTACCAGTCTTTGGCAATTCAACTGGATTTGATGGGGTTGGCGTTTTTGGAGTTTCCGGTGGAGTCGCTGGAGTTTCCTCGCATTTGCTCATGTCAGTGGTGTACTGGCTGTCACTTGACTCTTTGCGGGTAACTTCGACGATTTTCTTGTCAGCGATGCGGCAAACTTTCACCTTGTCGCAGTCTGCTTCATTCTTGGAATGCTTCTTGCTGTCAAACTCGGTCTCTTTGATGGTGATGATGTTACCAGTCTCGAGTTCGCAAACCTTTACCTTATTACAGTCAGCGAAATTCTTAGAGTGCTTCTTGCTGTCAAATTCTTTCTCTTTGATAGTAATGATAGTATCGGTTGAAAGGTCGCAGACTTGGATTTCCTTACAGTCGTTAATGTCTTTCGAGTGCTTGCTGCTATTGAACTCTTTTTCCTTGATAGTTACGATTTGCTTGCTAGTCAGGTCGCAGACCTTGATTTCTTTACAATCGTTGATATCTTTGGAATGTTTGCTGCTATTGAATTCAGTCTCTTTGATAGTGATGATTTTCTTGCTGGTAAGATCGCAGACTTGGATATCTTTCGGTTTCCAGGTTGCATCACCCCAGACTGGGTTACCGCAATCCTTGATAATGGCTGCGATAAACTTGCCATTTTCATCGAACCAGACGAAAGCGTCAAACTGATTGTAGACAAAACTGTTCTGAGTCGTAAACTTGTAGAACGAATGTCCGCCAACCGCCTCGCGGCCGTATGACGAGCCTGGGTAGCGCGTATTACGCTGAACGGTCTTGGCGTTAGTTGCTACGACTTGGCCGTCGACAACGATCCGGCCGTCCTTGTAAACGGTACCGTTCTTCATGCCTTTGCCTTCAATCATGGCATCATTTATGTTGTTCCACTGATACAGCGCTTTGATGTCGTTGCGTCCGTAGTAAACATTTTTAAGGTCTTGATGACTTGGCGTACCGCAAGTAATCACGTTAATCCATCCGTCACAGACAGATGCTTCTGATGGCTTGGCCAACCAGATTCCACCAGCGATAGCAGCTATAACCGCGCCGACAATCGCCAGATTCTTAATTGATAGTTTCATTGATTTCCTCCCTGCGTGCATTATTCCACGCTTATGATGTCATTGTAGCATAAACTTTTAATTATGTCAACACTTTTGCATAATATTGTTACTTATGCTTTACGCCGCTACCATAACAGGGGTAAGCGCATCAAAAAAAGACGCCCACATACGTCTATCTTATGGTACCGCGGGCCGGACTTGAACCGGCACGAGCTAATGCTCAAGAGATTTTGAGTCTCTCATGTCTACCAATTCCATCACCGCGGCAGAAAAGGTACATTTTTTATTGTAACAGACCAGCGCTAACTAGTAAATAACCGCTAATTACGCTATAATTAGCATAGAAAGTATGAAGCCAGACGATCGTTCATCATTAACCGTTCCGCCCAGAGACGGAGCGCCTCATCACAGCACGCTAACCGACCAGCACCGGTCGGCAGCGGCTGATATTGTCCGCCAACAGATCAATTCGATTATTCAAAACGATCCGCATGTCACTGCTGCAACTGGCCAGCAGCCAAATTCTTCTAACGCGAAAAAAACTAAACAGGCCGAGGAACCCCAAAAGAACTCGCACTCGCCGCAAACAAACGCCTATCCGCAGCCATCTGGCACCGTCGCTGATAGTGCGCAGTCTAACAGCGTTACGGCCGGCCCTGGCGCCGTCGACCCAGACAAAAACCCGTATACCCGCACCATGAACCAGAGCTCCACGCCTGCTGCGCATGATGCTTCTTGGCAAAAATACCACACCGCCTGGCAAACATATTATCAGCAGTATTACGAGCGCTACTATGTTTCGCAGATTGACGCCACTCGCAAGTCGCTCAAAAAGCAAGCCGCTCAGCAAGCGCAAAAAAACCAAAACTCGATGCCAAACAACGGCACCGTATCGCAAGAGGAAGCCGTCAACGACTTGCGCAGTTCCATTCGCCGCAAAATCAACGACAAAGCCAAGAAGGTCCGCGGCAGCCGCCATTTTATGCCGATTATGGCAGCTTGCGCGGTGATGATTGTTTTTCTATTTTTGCAGTATAACCGCGTTTTGTTCGCCTACGTCGAGGCGTATGTCTCGCCAGGCGCCGCTGACCCCGAATCAATTATCGTCTCGCCAAACACCACCAAAGTCGCTACCAACGAGTCGCGGCTGCTTATCCCGAAGATTGCCGTTGATGTGCCAATCGTTTGGGACGCTAATGCCGCCGACACCAACTCTCTTAATCAAGCTATGGACAAAGGCATCGTCTGGTTCAATATCCAAGGCGCCAATGCCAAGCCCGGCGAAAAGGGTAATTTCGTTGTTTCCGGTCATTCCTCCAACGACTGGACTGACAGCGGCGATTATAAATTTATTTTTGCTCGGCTAGAGAAGATGGCCGCTGGCGATGTGGTTTACGCTAATTACAACGGCACGCGCTATACTTATAAAATCACTGGCACCAAGGTAGTAAAGCCAACCGACGTTGCGTCGCTGCAAATCGGCAACGACAAGCCTTACATTACGCTAATCACTTGTACGCCGCTAGGCACAGCACAAAACCGCCTGCTAGTTTTTGGCGAGCAAATCAGCCCGAATCCGAACGAAGCCAAAACCGCCGAGCAAAACAGCAATACCGCCGCCTCGACCAAGAAAATGCCAGCCAACTCGCCGACATTCTTGCAACGAATATTTGGCATCGGTAATTAACGAACTTAGCTTAGTCATACATTTTGATATAGGAAGCGGTGATTTTACCAGAGCTATGCTTGCGGAAATAATACAGAAAACGGTTATTCGATGATTGCATTGCCGACGAGCCAACTGCATCGGTCGCCATGGTGTGCATATTAGTACCGTCATAATCACCGAACTCAAAAGTGCCACCAGACACCCGCATAATATGCGAATTATCCAGCCAAGCGATTTCACTCGTAGCGGTAGTCTTCATCGAGACGTTAGCAATCGACCGCAGCTCTAAATTATAAGTCACCAAGCTAGCCCCAGCCTGCGCATAAACATACAGATGCTCGTTGGGCGAGAAGCCCGCATGCGAAACGTCAGTAGCTAACGGCAGTGTCGCCAGCAATTCTTGCTGCAGTTCTTCTGTCGAATCGCTTGCTGACAATTTTACCTTCTTGACAGCAACCATTTTGCCGTGAGTGATGAGCGCAAAATTATCATAATAATACTCCTCAATCGCTAGATTAAGACTGCGCCCGGACATATCCTTGAAAGTTTGCAAGGCCCGCGGTTTCGAAGCGCCTTTCGACAAATAGCCAATCGTCCGCTCGCCGCTATTATTCGGCTTGGTAGTATAGCTAATCCAACCGTTTCTAGAAACATAAAAATCACTAGCATCGCTAATTAGCGGACCCGACAACGTTTTATCCGACAGTCTAATCCGGCGAACATCGCTGTCGGCCGTCAACACATACACATTCTGCGAGTCGCTTTTATCGAAAGCTAATTTGCTGATTTGCACGCCGATATCGCGAGTGATATTCTGTGCCTTGCCATCGAGGTCAACGATTAGATATTCTTTTGAATCATCGAAAGAGTGGCTGATTAACACTCGTTTGCTATCCTTGCTCCACGATTCAATTGCAAAACTGTGATTAGCGCCGTCGGCCGTGTAACTATCAGCAGATAGAACACGCTGCTTATGTTCGATCTGGTCGTTATCAACTTTGAGAAAATCAACTGCTGGCTGCTGCTTGTTTTGGATAACCGCAAAGCGCGATTTATCAGGCGCTGCCGCTGCGCTGTCGAGGCTAGCGAGTTCCATCGCATCTTTAGCCTCAATGCTCGTCGGCACTAGCTTGACGTAATTTAACCAAAGGATTGAGCCGGCCTTGACGTTAACTTGTTTTTGCCAAGGCACAAAGCCGTCTTTCGATACCGTTACCGTGTGCTGCCCGGCAGTCGCTACAATACGCGTCGCCGTCCGGTTGGCAAGGGTGGCGGCATCTATCTGAATCGTTGCGCCATCAGGCCGCGAGTCAAACTGCATCATGCCGCCTTGTCTAACCGTGCCTCGATCAAAGTCTAAACGATAGCCTTGTACTAGCATCAAACAAACCACTGCCAACGCTAGAACTGCCAGGGTCATCACAGCATAAGTAAAGGTTAATTTAATACGCTGCTTGCGCCGATTTTTTTGCTGATTCATAGTACGTATTATACCACTTGCTATTGCGTGTAATAGCAAATTAGGCTATGATAATAGTTAAGCACGAGTAGTATCGCAAACATAGGTAAGGGAAATGACAAACAACAACATAACCATCAAGGGTAATGTCTACGACGCCGAAACTGGCAATATTCTCGATGCCCAGCGATCGGCACGCACGCCAGCAGCCGCGGCTAGCAATTTTCATAGCGGCACCCAAAAATCCCACACTCTGCAGCGCAAATATATCAAGAAACAACCGCGTACCATTGATTCAGTAGCGCCAGTGCGAGCCGCCACCACAGCGGGTATTAAAGAAAATTCTGCCGTTCGCAGTTCGCAGCGCTTAGCGGCCGAGCGCAGTACGCCGCCGCAAATCATTCGCCGCAGCAAGAGAACTCGCCGCGTCCAAGATATCCGCCGATCGTCTAATATTGCGCATTTTGCCAAAGCTATAACTACTACCAAGCCGTCCGTCAAGCATCCAGCCACCCCAGAAACACCAGACATAGCGCCTACCACCAATCAGCTTGAACAGACTGCTCGCCAGCGACAAGCAATCATCAAGCAGCAGCAAACGCGCAGCGTCTTGCCATCGCAAGTTATCAAGCAGCAAGCCATTCAGGAAGCTACCGACAAGATGTTGACGCGCCAACAGCGCAAAGAAGTCAAGCCAGCAAAAAATACCTCGCTTTGGCGCCGCCTGGTTAGCGTTGGCAGCACAGCTATAGCTGTCCTACTGCTAGGCGCCTACTTCACATATATCAATATGCCCGCTTTGAGCACCCGTATAGCCGCCTCGCAGGCTGGTATTAACGCTTCTTATCCGAATTATCAGCCGTCTGGCTATAGCCTCAACGGTCCAGTTGCTTACCAGCAGGGCAGCGTAATCATGAAGTTTGCCGCTAACGGCAGCAACGAGAATTTCACCTTAGCGCAAACTCGCTCCGAATGGGACTCATCGGCCGTGCTCGAAAATTACATCAAGCCGAAATCTCATGATAAGTACACCACGACCGCTGCCAATGGCCTAACCATCTATTCCTACGGTACTCATGCCGCTTGGGTTAATGCTGGTATTCTTTACACCGTCGACGGCAACGCCGAGCTAGCGCCAGAACAGATCCAAAAGATAGCCGCCAGTTTGTAATTTATGCATATTTGTGGTATAATATAAAGATAGGCCTTGTTTTTGGCGATATGGAGATAACTCTTAACTTTTGCACCTGCCGGGTGCTTTTTGCTATAATTAGGCCATGGGCGACGACAAAAATTACACCAACGTCATTCTTGAAGAAATCCGTTCGCAGATGCGCGCGGTATTAGAGATTGTATCAAACCAACCAACACGCGAGGAATTCAATAATTTACGCGAGGAGTTCGATAGCCTCAAGACCGACGTCAGAACCATCAAACGAGCTGTCGTTGATAACGACAAAACCACTCGGCACGAGCTAGAATTACTTGACTGGCGCGTCACCAAACTAGAAGAGAGTGTCTCATGACCACGCGTACTCGCTTCGCGCCTAGCCCAACTGGCTATATGCACGTCGGCGGTATGCGTACCGCGCTGTTTGCTTGGCTCATCGCCCGGCAGTCAAATGGAAAATTCATCCTGCGCATAGAAGATACCGACCAAAAAAGGGAAGTATCTGGCAGCGTAGCGCATATTTATGAATGCTTAAGGTGGCTCGACCTTATACCAGACGAAGGTCCCGGCAATTTTGGCGGTGAATTTGGACCGTACAAGCAATCAGAGAGACTTGATATTTACCGGAAATATGCGCAAAAACTCATTGATGCTGGCCGCGCTTATGCCGATCCGTATACACCGGAGCAACTAGACGCTTTTCGCGAAGAAGCCAAAGCCCATAAAAAGCCTTTTTTGTACCGTGATTACCGTCCGGAAAACCCGCCAACCTGGGATGGCAGCCAGCCGCTGCGCTTTCGTTCAGAGCCGAAAGCTTACACCTGGCACGACGAAGTCATGGGCGAAATGCACGCCGGCCCAGAGGTAATTGATGATTTTATATTAATCAAATCCGACAGCTTTCCGACGTACAACTTTGCGCACATTGTCGATGACGCCAAAATGGGAATCACCCACGTTATCCGCGGACAAGAATTCCTTGCCAGCACGCCCAAATACCTTAATCTCTACGATGCGCTGGGTATACCCCGGCCGATATTCGCCTCGGTACCGCCGATCATGAACGAGCAGGGCAATAAGAAATTGTCCAAACGTGACGGCGCCAAAGATATCCTAGCCTACAGAGAAGAGGGCTATCTGCCAGACGCCATGCTCAATTTCCTCGCCAGCCTGGGATGGAACGACGGCACCGAACAGGAAGTTTTCACCAGAGACGAATTGATCGAAAAGTTCAGCTTGAAACGCGTCCAAAAATCAGGCGCGCGATTTGATGAAAAACGCTTGTTATGGCTTAACGGCGCTCATATACGCAATATTCCTGTCGATAAGCTTTACGAGTACGTGTCGCCATGGGATAATAACCCGCAAAAAGACGGGGGACAGACTGGTTTCTGGCCGGAATCTGCTTACGCTCCAAATATAACTAAGGAGTACCGCATGAAGGTGCTGGCTTTAGCGCAAGACCGTCTGAAAATGTTTGAAGATTTACGCGGATTTGGCTACTTTTTCGCGGAGCCTGAAATTAACCTGGAACTTATTGACGGCAATAAACAGCTAAAGAAACTGTCTGACAGCGAGCGACGCGAACTTTTAGAAACCGCCCGCGCTGAGCTCGCCAAACTCGCCGACTGGACGCCAGAATCAATCCAAAATTGCCTAAACGAACTATTGGAAACTACCAGCCAAAAGCCTGGCATCCTCTTCAGTCTGATCCGCATCGCCGTCACCTGGGCGCCGTTCAGCCCGCAGCTGAACGATACGCTGGCACTGATTGGCCGCGAGCGCACGCTAGCGCGATTACAGAGCTTTCTGAGTATCAACTAGCAGTATAAGAATTGCAATAATTCTTAATTTTCTACCCCAGCACACCATCTAACTGATACGTCACTCGCTTTTTTCTCATATTACCATCAACATAAGTTACATCTTCGTACAGTTTTTCGGATAAATAATTCTCAGAAAGTTTAGTCTTTAATATCCTAATAGCCTTATGAACTACCGACCTTATAGCTTCTTGTACGAGCTTCGCATCTGCTGTCCTTTCATCGCTTCCAGCGATAAATGAACTGTACTCTAGCCCTTCTTTTTCTGCAAACGCCCGACACATATCCTCGATGGTCATTGGTTTTTTGCTCCGTCCTAAAATACCAATTATTACTGGATACAAAGCTTTCTCGCTACGTCCTTCAGGATCTGACTCGATTGAAAATGCCGCTCCACCATCTGTATATTCAATAATTTGCAATCCCCAATCGGTCAGCTGCGCTACTACTGGATCTGCAGACTCTTCAACAGGCGAACATAAGCCTTTTATTAAGTCTTCTTTTTCTGAATAGGAGGGTCGCCCACATTGAAGAACCGAAGTTGGCATATCTGTAGTCACATGACTGCAACCTGGATCACCACTATACAACGTATGATTACTATCAGCTACCTGTCTGCGAGGTAACGAGGTAAGCTTCTCCGGTTTCTTTGGCCTTTTCGGTTTTTCTGACTTTTCTGGTTTTTTCAGTTTCTTCGGCGGCTCTGGCTCTGTAGATGACTCGGTGGATTCTGTTAAATCAACCGAGGATACTTTTGACAGATCAGATCCCATTATCGCATCGCTAACTGCACCATTTTCGCTAGCTGGCCGCCACGCCCAAGACTCAACTCGCGTGTCAGGATCGTAATGATAGACAACGTTCGGATCATTCTCTGCTTGCTCGATCCACCGATTAAATCCCGCTCTATAACGCAAACCAAATACTTCTGGGTTGCGCTCCATATAACTATCAATTACCTGCCAAATTACAGAATGACCTTTATGAGCTTTTAGAAAGACAACTATTGCATTACCGAATTCATCATATATCTCGCCAGACTCCTGCCGTTCTCGATCGGCAGCGGCTATTTCTCGCTCACGCCTCAGCTTATCAGCTCTACCTGCGAGATCTCCTAGCTTTTTTGTAAGATTAGCGTCATCCAAAACCTCTAGCTCTGTCGCTGCTAGCTCACTGAGCTCTCTTCGTATGTGGCCAAAATCATCACCAGCTTTTCTCACATAAACTCCATTTCTTAATTTTAATGCAAAATTGTTCAATCTGTACTACAAGGATCCTACTAGTCTAAGCGTCCCTTTCTAATAATTTACTACTTAAATCCTCGTTTTAGCCAAAAATTCTACTGATTATTTTGATTATTAAGTTCTCGACGCTCGCTTGGAGTCATGCCACCCCAGATATCATCGTCTGTTAAATTTTAGCATCTGTAGCGAACTGCGCAAACCATAACCAATTCATGCCAATTATGCTATAATTTTACCGAGATGCAAA
>JABZJV010000062.1 GCA_015257605.1 Nanosynbacter sp.
GCGCAAACCATAACCAATTCATGCCAATTATGCTATAATTTTACCGAGATGCAAAAGCAAAAAATACGCAGACGAAACAGACAACCGAGCCCGCTCGTAGCACAACACTACGCGGTTGATAGCAAGCAGTCACGCCTGCAACGACTGCGCGATTTCATTAATCGTCATCGTATTGCAACAATGTGCATTTGCGGCGCAATCCTGATCGCTATCGGCGGGGCGGTGGCCTTCGTATTGACATATCGCGCGCCAGTTGCCGACACTGCATATCATGCTCCTGCCAAAAAAGCTCCTAAACCTACCGAAAAATACTATTCCCACCTCAATGGCATTGAAGTTGCCTCTAAGGCCGACCTATCCAAACCAGTCACTGCCATCATGATCGAAAATTCGCCTGATGCCCGGCCGCATTCCGGACTCAAGCAGGCCGAAGTCGTCTACGAAGCCATCGCCGAAGGCGGCATCACACGCTTTCTGACACTATTTCAACAGCACAAACCTCAGCTCATCGGCCCGGTCCGCAGCCTGCGTATGTATTACGTTGATTGGCTAGCGCCATATCAGGCTAGCGTCGCTCATGTCGGCGGCAGCCACGCTTCACTGCAAGAGGTTCGCAACGGTAAATATCGCGATATCGATCAGTTCTTCAACGGCAGTTCGTACTGGCGCGCTAATGATCGGCGGCCGCCGCATAATGTCTATACCAGCTTCGAGAAGTTAGACGCGCTCAACGCTAGTAAAGGCTATAAATCATCGCAATTCACCAGCTTCGCTCGCGCTGACGGCAAGGCCAGCGACAAACCAAACGCCGTCAGTATCGACATCAATTTCTCTAGCAGTTGGTACAACACCCATTACGACTATGACAGGGCTAGCAACACCTATCTGCGCAGTATCGGCGGGCAGGCCAGCAACGACCGCGAAGAGGGCAGGCTAGCACCGAGCGTCGTCATCGCGCTGCATGTCAATGAGACTACTGTCATGGAAGACGGCTGGCGGCAAAGTATAGTTACTAATGGTACCGGTACTGCAACAGTGTTTCAGAACGGCACGGCCGCTGAATGTACTTGGCGCAAGAATGACCGATTTAGCCCGCTCGAGCTCATCGACGCTGCCGGCAAACCAGTCGCACTAAATCGCGGACAAACCTGGATCGCTGCCGTACCAAACAGCGGCGGAGGAGGTGTTTCGTGGCAGTAAGCGACGCCAAGCCAGTAGTCAAACGTACACCAGAAATGCGTGATTTTTGGCGTATTCATCGCAACAAGGTTGCAATAATATCTGTTCTCGTTCAATTATTGGTCGCTTTATCGGTTATTGCAATAATGATCATCCTGCAGGTTCGTTTGGATGTCTTTCTTATTGCAACAATTGTCATTTCGCTGTTAATTATTTCTACTGCAACAAATTTCGCAGTGTTGTCTTTTGCGATGATTCCGCTGCGCGACCTCTCGACCGCGCTAGTTAATGCTGCCGGACAAAAAATTGACCAAAAGTTACCAAACCCTAGCAATAAAGAGTACAAAGCTACCGGCTTTAGCGATATGCTGCTGTCTATCTACAAAGAACATACCGAAACCAGCCCAGACAAAACTAGCGCAACTGACGAATTAGCCAGCGCCCTCAATCTGACAAGCACTGGCATAATTATCCTTGACAAGAACAATGGCGTAATTTTCGCTAACCGCGCCGCGCCAATCTCGCTCGACGCCAAAGGCGCTTATCATTTTGACTTATTATTTGACGACGGCACCGACCTGATTGAATGGCTCAATCAACACCGTACCGACAATGTTCGCGCCCGCAAAATTTGGCTGCGAGTTCCCAACAAGGTCATCGGGCAGGAAGACCGCCGTATTTTCAATATCACAGTTGATTTTGAGCAAGGCAACACCGCGGACGCTATCATTACCGCCTACGACGAGACTGAAATCTACCAGCCAGAGGACGACGACCTTGACTTCATCTCGTTCGCAGCTCATGAGTTGCGCGGGCCAATCACTGTTATCCGCGGTTACCTCGATGTGCTAGCGCTCGAACTCGATAGTAAACTCGAACCCGATCAAAAAGAGCTTTTCCAGAGATTAATCGTTAGCGGCAATCGCTTATCTGGTTACATCAACAATATCCTCAACACTAGCCGCTACGACCGCCGCCACCTCAAACTCCAACTGCACGAAGATTCGTTGGCGACAATCTACGAGACTATCCGCGATGATATGGAGCTACGTGCCCGCTCGCAGCATCGTTCACTGTCCGTTGATATTCCGAGCGATTTGCCAACCGTTGCCGCCGACCGCTCTAGCATTTCCGAAGTGCTATCCAACCTTATCGACAATGCTATCAAATACTCCGACGAGGGCGGCGCTGTGCGCGTCACTGCTAAAGTCAAGGATAAACATGTTGAAGTTTCGGTCGCCGACAATGGTATCGGTATTCCAGCCAGCGTCATCAACAACCTCTTTCACAAGTTCTACCGCAGCCACCGCAGCCGCGAGACAGTCGCTGGCACAGGCATCGGCTTATATCTCAGCAAAGCTATCATCGAAAGCCACGGCGGTACTATCGGCGTATCAAGCACCGAAGGGCAGGGAGCAACTTTTACCTTCACTCTACCAATCTACGCCGCCGTTTCTGACAAACTGCATAACGCCGACAATTCCAACACCGAAATCATCTCAGCAGGCAACAGCTGGATTAAAAATCATACTAAATACACAGGATAATCAGGAGAGTATTATGGCAATTTCCACAATCTTAGTCATCGAAGACGATCGTTTCATCGGCGAGATGTATGTTCGCAGCCTCAAAATGGCTGGCTATAACGTCGAGTGGGCGGTGGACGGCCACGATGGTTTGGTTATGGCCACCAATCAGCATTACGATTTAATTTTGCTCGACATCATGCTACCAGAGATGCGCGGCACCGAAATCATGACCGCTATCCGCAAATTCGAAGAAAATAGTACCGAGAAGTCGCGTATCGTCGTCATGACAAATTTCGATCAAGACGAGAAAAGCCGCACCGCTTTAGA
>JABZJV010000063.1 GCA_015257605.1 Nanosynbacter sp.
TTTACGATTTTGATAAAGTCCGCGTAACCTGCCGCCTGAGTGCTGCTTATCACGCCGATACGCGCTGGAATTTGTGGCAAAGAACGCTTGCGCTCCGTAGCAAATATTCCTTCCTTCTCGAGTTTAGCGTGTAACAGCTGGAAACTTTTGCGCAAGCTGCCCTCGCCTAGCGGACGATAATTTTGCACGGTCACACTAAATTTGCCCCACTTCGTCACTTTGGGCTGCGCCCGCACCACTAACTTCATGCCGTCTTCAATCGGCGTTCGCAGTTGATAAACTGGCATAAAGCAACCGACGCTCGCTTCCTCGTCTTTCAAGTCAAAAAACACCCATTTGCCCTGGTTTACTTTGAAGCTGGCGACCTCGCCTTCAATCTCAACAGCGCTGCACGAAAACTCCAGCACTTGATTAATCAGCTCGACGAAACCGCTAACGCCGAACCTTGGAATCGGATTTTCTTCCATATTTCACTATTGTTAGCTGGTAAAATACATAGCCTAGTAGCAGCGCCGTCAGCAGTACAATTACCCGGTAAAGTACAATCGCTGCAATCGACTGGCCGCCACCTATACCTGATAAAGCCAAGACACTAACCATGATTGCCTCGTAGGCGCCCGTTCCGCCCGGCGTTACCACAATGAATCCAGCAATTGTCGCTATGCCATAAGCAATCAAAATCGACGCCGGGTTGACACTCATTCCCAGCGCCTGAAAAGTAATCCAGATTGGCGCGATCTCGGTAGCGGTAAATAACATCGCCCACAAAAACGGCTTCAGCAGCACGCGCTTGTCACTCTTTAGCTCGTTAAAATCGTCATGCATATCATAGAAAAACTTCTCTATCGACTCCCGCTTCAACACCACCTGCGGCCGCCGCGCAAAAAATGACGCCGTACCGTTAGTTATCGTCGTAATCCTCTTGGCTAATTTTTTCATCCGGTGGACGCTATTCAAAAAGTAGGCACCCAGCAGCGTCGCCATCACCAGCAAAAATACCAGCGTTGAGCTCATCAAAATTATCCAGCGGTTAACACGGCCGTCAATCGTCACCATCAAAACAGAAACTACCAAAAAGACCACAATCGCCATAAACCCCACCACATAACGCACAAATTGCGCCATCGTCGCCCGTCCGATTGGCACACCGTACTTGCCTAAGCGCCAATTAGCATACGAAATACCACTGACACCGCCGCTAGGAAAAGCATGATTAACAAAATTTAGCTCTAGCGATATGCGTGCCAGAGTTGCCGGATTAATATTCTTCACGAAGCCTTTCTGACGCAAATACGAAAAAATCATCTCGCCAGTCGCCAAATATCCGGCCGCAATAATTGGCAACATCCACACAAGCTTGCCAAGGTCAATTTTACCTAGCAAACCCCAAGCATATACCAGTTCGCTTCTAGCTAGAAAAAGTATCAAAGCAATCAACAGCAACGTGGCAATACTCAACCACAATCGAAAAGACAGTCTCCTTTTCATACAATCTAGTATACTATATTTATGCATATCACAATACTTGGCCGCCAGCCAGCACTTGGAGTAGCCGAGCTAGAACAGCTCTACGGTGCTGACAATGTCCGGTGGTTTTCGGAGCAAACAGCGCTTGTAGATTCGCCTGATTTTGACTTCGAGACCCTCGGCGGCAGCCAAAAAGCCGGCCGGGTCGTTCTCGAACTCGACCGCGGCAATTGGCTAACCGCCAGCCGCCAAATCGTTCAGCACTACGCCGCCAAATGGCGCGCCAGCGAGCATAAAATAACTCTTGGCATCAGCGCTTACGGCTTCAAAATCTCGCCGCGCGATGTCCAAAAAACCGGCTTGCTCATCAAGAAAAAATTACGCGACAGCGGCACTAGCTTACGCCTTATCCCGAACCCAGAAATCGCCCTTAACACCGCTACTAGCCATCACAACAAGCTTGGGCTATCGCCAACGAAAGTTGAACTGCTAGTTGTCCGAGCACCAAATAATCGCCTCATTATCGCTGAAAGCGTCGGCGCCCAAAACATCACCGCGCTGGCTGCCCGCGACCAAGCTCGCCCGCGCACCGATGCTTTCGTAGGTATGCTGCCGCCGAAATTAGCGCGGATGATGATAAATCTATCTGGCGAGACAAAGCCTGGCCGCCTCTGGGACCCTTTTTGCGGTACTGGCACTGTTCTCCAAGAAGCGCGGCTCAAGGGAATAGACGTCTACGGCAGCGACTTAAGCCAAAAAATGGTTGATTATGCCACAGAAAACATGCAGTGGCTCGATAATAAATACCAAATCAACCCCCAGTGGCAGATCTTCCAAGCTGACGCCACCGCTGTCAAGCTCAACGCCGCTCAAAAATCTGAAATCACCCGCATCGTCTGCGAGGCCTACCTCGGCCAGCCCTTCTCAGCCCCACCAAAGCCCGCCAAGCTCACCGCAGTCCGCGGTAATTGCAATCACATCATCAGCCAATTTTTAGCAAACATCCGCCCGCAAATCAATCCGAGTACAACGCTAGTCGTCGCTGCGCCCGCCTGGCGCGACCATAGCGGTAAATTTACACATTTACCGCTTATTGATCAGTTAGCAGATTTAGGCTACCGACGCCTACATCTAAACTTAGTCAGCGACGAGCAGCTACTCTACTACCGCGAAAACCAGGTAGTAGCACGAGAAATCTTACTGCTTAAACCTCTCGATGAAAATTAAAAGCAGCCCGCTCACCAAGCCCGCGCCTGTTTCATTATTAATTCTCAGAAGCTTGACATTTCCGATAGCTTCGCGTACAATAGCATAGATTGTCTTATATTAAATTAAAGGAGTTTTATGTCACACGTTAAAGCTGGCGGTTCGAGCGATAATACCCACAAAAGTGCTGGTAGGCGCAATGGCGTCAAGCGTTTCGGCGGGCAAAAAGTCAACCAGGGCGAGGTGCTAGTTCGCCAGACTGGCAGCACCAAAGTTGCCGGCCCGGGTACTTACATCAGCCGCAACTACACTATCCACGCAGCTAAGAGCGGCACCGTAGTTTTCAAACATAT
>JABZJV010000014.1 GCA_015257605.1 Nanosynbacter sp.
TTTTATGCGCTATAATAAGCAGTATGGCAGAATATAAAGTCGCACAAGACGTCGAGGCAGAAGACAAGCTGATCGGACCGTTTAGCTTCCGACAGTTTATCTACCTGATAATTGCTGCTGTTGCTGTTGCCTTGGCCTGGGGATTGGGCCAGATATTTATCGGTTTGGCAGTTATTCCTTTGCCAGTTATCATATTTTTTACTGTGTTGGCGCTGCCGCTGCGCAAGGATCAGCCGATGGAGATCTATGTAGCAGCTATTATATCTTATAGGCTGAAGCCGCGCAAGCGCGTCTGGTCGCCTGACGGTATCGAATCGCTGATCGAGATAACCGTACCAAAAGCCGTCGATGAGCATCTGACAAAAGACTTATCGCAGATGGAGACCGAAAAGCGCCTGTCATACCTAGCAGATATCGCCGACACCAAGGGTTGGTCAATCCGCCATACCACCGAACCAACCCCGAACAGTTCGATGGTGTCAGACCAATATTACGCAGCTCAGCAGACAGTTGGTATGCTCGACGAAGACGGCAGTGTCGCCAGAAAGTTCGACGCTATGATTTCGCGGGCAGACCAAGAGCGCCACGACCGAATTATCCAAAATATGTATTATCAAGCGCAGACGCAAGCGCCAACACCACAGCCGATGACCAACCAGACGGCACCGCCTCAGGCGCCTCAAGCCTTTGATAATGATGACGTCGGTGATACGGCCGCGCAAAACGATGAACATTTGCCAAAGTTCAACCCTTACCCGACCATTCACCAATCAGTTATCCAGCCTACAAGCCAGCAAAGTAACACAACCGCCAACAATCCTATTCAAGCTAGCTCAACAGAGCCAACCAAGCCAGCCGAACCAACAGCAAACACTAGCGCAACAGCGGCTTCAGATGATATAATTAGTTTAGCTAATAATAGCGGCTTGTCGATCGCCGCCCTGCAGCACGAAGTAGATCGAGTCAAACAGAAGAAAGAAGACAGCGAAGTATTCATTTCGCTGCGCTAGGCAAAGAAAGGAGTGGGGGTGCCGCCAAACAATTTACCGCCGAATCAAGCACCAATGCCAGCGCCGATGCCGCCGGCTATTGCTGGTTCTGGGCAAAATATCGCGGCACCAGGCGACCCCGCTGGCAATCCTGGCGCACCATCATCGACCGACCCGAAAAAGGGCAAAGGTAAAGAACAGCCAAAGGCTACTAGCACCCAAAATTCCCTGATTTTTTCAGAATTACGCGACAGTATGGTGGTGATGAACGACGGATCGTTTCGCGCTATTGTTGCTTGCAAATCGATCAACTTCGACCTGATGAGCTCGCGCGAACGCGACGGCGTCGAGCTAAGCTATCAAGACTTCCTCAACGCTTTATATTTTCCAATTCAAATATTCATTCGCTCGCAGCGGGTTGATATCGGCCCGTATCTCGATAAGCTCGACGCTCTGCGGCGCGACCAGGACAACATGCTGCTGGGCGTATTGATGGACGATTATATCAACTTTATTGATGTTTTATCGCAAGAAGCTAACATCATGGACAAAAGCTTTTTTGTGGTCATTCCGTATTTTCCGACTGGCGACGTTACCAATATCGTCCAGCAGAGCAAGGGTATATTCTCGATATTATTTGGCAGCAAGAAAGAAAACGTCACCAAAATCGACACCCAAACCTACGCCAAAGCCAAAGAAGAAATCAAAAACCGCGTCGATTCGGTGATTGGCGGGCTAATGCGCGTCGGCGTTTATTCTATTCAGCTCAATACCAAGCAGCTGGGCGAATTATATTACAATATATATAATCCAGACACAGCTGTACGAGAGCCGCTTGACGACTTTGGCGATGTAGCGTCGCTATACGTCCGCAAGGGCGAAGGTAATAATCCGTACACCCACGAGGAGGTTAAGTGATGGCCCGTAAGAAAAAGATGGATCCGCTAGATATCGCTGCCCAGCAGCGCGAGCGCGAGCAGGCAGAGGTCGAACAAGCTTTCCTCAAGGGTATGACCACGCTGCGCGATTTAATCGCGCCGAGTAGCCTCGAAATCCATTCAGCTTATTTCCGTATCGGCACCAAATACGGCCGTACTATGTATGTCTATGGCTATCCGCGCCGGTTGTATACGGGCTGGCTATCGGGATTAATTAACATTGATCAAGTCCTCGATATCAGCATGTTTATTTATCCTGTCGATACAGCGATTGTCCTCAAAAATTTGCGCAAAAAAGTTACTCAGCTAGAGGCCGATATGGCGATTAATGCCGAAAAAGGCAAGACGCGCGACCCAGCCAAAGAAGCCGCCCTGCAGGACGCCGAAGAGCTGCGCGACGAGCTGCAGGTAGGATCAGAGCGCTTTTTCCGCTATGGCCTGTACGTAACGATTTACGGCGATAGCTTAGAGGAATTAGGCTATGTACAGCACTCGATCGAGACATTCTTCGGGCAGATGCTGGTTTACAGCAAAACCGCCTCTAGCCAGCAAGAACAAGGCCTCAACAGTACGGTGCCGCAAATGAGCGACCAACTACAAATTCGCCGCAATATGAACACTGGCGCCGTCAGCACCAGCTTCCCATTCACAAGCGCTGATTTAACCCAAGAAAACGGTATTTTGTACGGTATCAATATGCATAACAACGGCCTAGTGATTTTCGACCGCTACACCCTAGAGAACGCCAACATGGTAGTATTCGCTAAATCTGGCGCCGGCAAGTCGTTTACTGTCAAGCTAGAGGCTCTTCGCAGCATGATGATGGGCGCCGATATCCTGATTATCGACCCAGAAAACGAGTACCAGCGGCTAAGCGACGCTGTTGGCGGCAGCTATATTCGGCTCAGCCTCAGCAGCGACACGCGAATTAATCCTTTTGATCTGCCAAAAGTTATCGATAACGAAGAAGCCGACGACGCCCTGCGCGCTAATCTAGTGACGCTGCACGGGTTGCTGCGGCTGATGCTGGGCGGAGCTTCGGCTAATAGCGCTGGTATTGGCTTATCGCCATCCGAAGAGGCCGACCTCGACCAAGGCTTGATTGATACTTACGCTCGCGTCGGCATCACTAGCGATCCATTGACGCACACCTCAGTACCGCCGACAATGGGCGATTTATATGACACTCTGTTACACATGGGCGGTACCGGCCCGCAGTTGGCGCAGCGCCTGCGCAAATATACCACTGGCACGTTTGCTGGTATCTTTAGCCAGCAGAGCAATATTGATATCAACAACAATATGGTAGTCTTTAATATTCGCGACCTCGAGGACGAATTGCGGCCGGTGGCGATGTATATCGTCCTTAGCCACATTTGGAATATTGTCCGTACCCAGCAGAAAAAGCGCATGTTAATCGTCGATGAGGCTTGGCAGCTGATGAAATATGACGACTCGGCGAACTTTATGTTTAGTTTAGCCAAGCGCGCTCGTAAATATTACCTGGGCCTGACGACTATCACTCAGGACGTCGAGGACTTCATGGGCAGCAAAATGGGCCGCGCTATCGTCTCCAACTCGTCAATGCAGCTGCTATTAAAGCAATCATCGAGCGCCGTTGATGTGCTTGGCGACGTTTTCAAATTAACCGAAGAAGAACGCAAGCGCCTAGCTAACTTTCCGGTCGGGCAGGGGTTATTCTTTGCCGGGCAGAATCACGTTCATATCCAGATTGTCGCCAGCGACACCGAAACTGGCTTGATTACCACCAACCCGCAGGCAACGCTACAACAAGCCGCCGCAGCTGCTGCCGAGGAGCAGACATAATAGCTTAAAAAGGTTATAATAAGATTATGCCGCTAGGTACAAGAGAAAGACCAGACACCAGCCAAGACAACGCCGACGACTTTGACCAGTGGGAGCGTCAGATGCAGCCATCCGCAGGCCAAGGCCATGCTGACGATTTCGACGCCTGGGAGCGCGAAATGTCGCCGAGCCAGGCGCACTGGGATGATACTGTCAGCCGAAATTTGTCGAGGATGGAGAACAAAAAACCAGCCAAACGCGGCAACGAAGCGGCTAGCAGTAGCGGTAATAGCAGTGGCGACGCCGGCGGCAATATCAATAACAAAGAGAAGCAGTCGCAGCAGCAAGACGGCTGGCGCGATAACACCTCGAGAGACCTAAACAAGCCTAAGAAGGGCAAGGGTAAATCAGGCGGCTTTTCGGCTATGAATAAGCTCAAACGATTTGGCCCGACTGGCGCGATAGCCAGCATGCTACTGGTCGGTGCTGTTGGTATCGGTTCGTCGACTAGCATCATGGGCTCGTTGCTAGTATCCATCAAAGAGTCAATTGTCACCAATATCGATCAGCAGCAATATACGTCATCGTCGCGATCAAACCGAATTTTAGCACGGCGCCTAGCCGATGACGCCACATCTGGATCTTGTACTCTGGTCAAAATCGCCTGCCGTTTTCATAAACCGACCGATTACCAGCTAAAACAGCTTGATAAGGCTGGCGTCAAGGCTCTCGACGAAGCCGGCGAAGTTATCGAAAAAGGCAAGCTAATCGGCGGCAAACGGCCAGCTCACTATCTGATAGACGGCGAGAAGATATCCGCCAAAGACTTCAAAAAAGCATTACGCAATAATCCTAAACTTCGCAACGCTTTCCGGCGCGCTTTTAACCCGCGCTGGGTGAACTGGGTTGACGACGCCGCGGTCAAGTTCCTCAAGAAAATAGGCGTCACCAAAAAAGTAGCAGAAAAGTTAAACTCCAAAAAAACCAGAAAAGCTCTAACCGAAGCCACAGACGAATTAACGAAAATCGAGGACAAAGCGGCTGATAAACTAAATAAAGAAATCGCCGAACAAGCTGGTGATTACGCTACAAAAGAAGCCAAAAAAGCTACCAAAAAGAAAGGGAACGACGTCAAGCTAATGATGGCTCAAGGAATCTGCGCGGCAGCCAAGGCGCCAAATGTGGCAGTCAATATCAATAAGGCTTTTCGAATCGCCCAGTACGCTAAACTAGGTTATACCTTTTTGACAGCCGCTGATGCCATCAAAAAGGGCGAAGCCACCCCAGAAATGGTCAACAACGTAGCGACTATCCTCACTCAATCATACACTAAGTTCGACGGTACTATCAAAAAACCCGCTACCGACGCTAAACTGATGAAATATACTATGGGTCTCGGCACCGCTGGCAGCTCGTCGTCGTATATACCAGGAGTTGGCGGCACTCTAGCCACCTATCTAGGCGTTGTCAATAGCGAACCTGTCAAAATGGGATGCGACCTGATCGGCTCGACAGCAGCCGAAGTCGGTGTCGAAGTTTTTGACGGCATCAGAGCTGGACTAGGGCCGATTGGCTGGGCTTGGGTAGGGGGAGAACTCCTAATTGAGGGTTTATTGACATTTGACACCGTACAAGAAAAACTAAGCTCAGTCATGGGAACTATTGTGCAGACCTCTATTGACGCATTCACCAAATGGGTAGATATGAAAGCATTAGCCGAATACTTCCTAGGTGACAAAACCAAGGGAGCAACTGGCACTGATGTCGGCGACATCACTGGCGTGGGCTTATCAAACAGCATGGCCGACCAAGCCAGCTACACTGGCAATGCACCGCTAACCGTCCAGCAAAAAGTTGCCTTCGACGAGCAAATTGTTCAGCCCGAACGTATTGCCCTAGCCGAAGAAGACCGCTTGACACACAACCCATTCGACATTTCTAGTCCGAATACTTTCCTGGGGTCAATCGCTATACGATTCGTACCATATTTAGGTATGGCATCGAGTCCATTAGCATTCGTATCGGCCATCTCGTCGATATCTACTTCGTCGCTGTTTAATTTATTTAATCCGTCGGCTTATGCCAAAAATATCATTGACGAGAACAAATGCACGCAAAACTCGGTGCTAGCCAACGAAAAAGACATCGCTGTCGGTCCAGCCTGCGACGTTCAATACGGCGTACCAACTGATTATATGGGCATAGAACCTGATCAAGTAGCTAGTGAATTAAGCGCTTCCGGCGATATCGACGAAGACGGCAAAGTAAAGAGTAATAGCGAGCTGCAAGACTGGATAGACACTTGCAACCAAGCTAGCATCATAAACACCAAAGAATGCACCGTCGACAGCCGGCAGCGCGCCCTATATAACCTATACCAAATCGACAAACGCACTGTCGATGGTATGGATGAGGATCCAGATAAAACAACGAAACCGACATCAACTTCAACAGCATCTACCAGTACTAGTGTCGGTAGCGCTGTAGGTGAACCAGAGTTTAACCAAGCTCAACCTGCAGCAGAAGGCGGTGATGATGTATCTGTTTGGAAAGGTCTCAACAATGGAGCTCTTCCGGACAGCGAGCTTGTTACTCTATCATTTTCTAGTGAAAAAATGCATAAACAGGCTGCTGCTGCTATGGAAGAAATGAATAAGGCTTACAAGGCCGAAACAGGCAGCGATCTAGGTATTAACGAAGCATACCGTGATTGCGAGACTCAAATAGCATACGCCGACCCCAATAGTTCACGTTATCAAGGTGGTCTAGCTAAGCCAGCCCCACCGTGCAGCTCTAACCATGGTTGGGGATTAGCTGCCGATATTAGTGTTGGTGGCTTTGATACACCAGTATACAATTGGCTAACCGCTAATGCTCACAAATACGGTTTCGTTCATCCAAAATGGGCAGAACGCGACGGCAGTAAACCTGAGGCATGGCATTGGGAATATGCCAGAAGGGTAGCTAATTAATAATGCCAAAAAAAATAGCATGCATTATACTTTCTGTAATTACATTAGTAAGTATATATAGTCAAACCGCCTTGGCTGCACCAGAGAGATTGTATATTAATTCAGCTACTAATAATATAGAATTTTACGATACCAATGCTACCTGCTCGACAGAGTCGTCGGGTACCGATTTATCGTCAGTCAGCCCTGGCAGCGGCGCACCAAACGGTATGACCTATCCTAATCTAGATGCCACAAAAATGGCAGACGCAATCGAAAAATACATTGAAACTCACGCACCAGACAGCCCATTAAAAGGTACCAGTCAAAAAGCTGTGGCGAGCGCCAAAAAAGCCAACCTCAGCCCATTTTTGGCGTATGCGCACGCTATGATGGAATCAACATTAGCCACTACAGACGTACCAGGTGCCCAGATAAAAGTTCATCAAGGGCATAACGCCTTTGGACGTACCGCAACCGACTCTCAACCACACGTCGTAGAGGCTAGTCGAAATTGGTATATGTGGACATCTTTCGAGGCTAGTGTTGACGCTGATGCTGAAGAAAACAAAAACGTCGATAGCGGCGACTGGTTTTCGTACGACAGAGCAGTGTTTTCTGACGAAATCGACCAAGGTATGACAGCCTATGCTAATAGATACGCTCCGCCCGACGATGGCAACGATACTGAGGGATATATAAACTTTATGCAAGGCGCTCTCGACGAAATGGCTGGCTACGCTGGAGCTTCAGTCGCTACTACATCTACAACATCAACCACTTCATCTAGTAGTAGCTCCTCTAATTGCTGTGTTAAACCAAAAACAGGCGGTAGCGTGGTTAAGATGCTATCAGATAATCCAGAAACTGCCCTAGGTTATCTGATGAGCGCTGGCAATGGTACCAAATTAACCTTAGCTCAAGCTGCCGGTATCGTCGGCAACCTTCAACAAGAGTCAGGACCAACCCTAGATCCTAGAGCATCTAACGGATCGCACATTGGTATTGCCCAGTGGGATGAAGCTAATCGCTGGAATAATGGGTTAGTTAAATTTGCAGCTGATATGGGAAGTGATCCATATGATTTCTCAATTCAATTACGATATCTAGCTTGGGAAATGGGTCTTACTGATGAGTGGAAAGATCACACGCCAGGTCGCGGTGGCACTGCTGATGCCGTTAGGGCTACAACCAGCGCTGAGCAGGCCACCGAAGTTTTTGAAGCAAATTTTGAGGGAAGTGGCGGCAGTGCGATGGAAAAACGTCAGGCCTATGCCAAAGCCCTTTATGAAAAATATAAAGATAGTCCGACACTAGGCTCGTCTGGAACCTCTGATCCGGGAACTTCTGCCTCATGTAGTAGCGGCGGCGGAGCTAGTTCATCCTTACAAGAGTATACTCTGAAATACGCCTGGCCGCAGATACATCACGAACCGCGCATTCAACGAAAAGATGAATACATTGAAGCAATCTATAAAGCTACAGATGAGGGGCGTTTTTTTGGAAGTCATTACGGTGTTGATTGCGGCGGCTTTGTTACAACATTAATTTATGATAGCGGTTTCGATAAGACATACAATTTTGATGCTAAGGGTGGTAACACTGTTGTGCAAAGACTATGGGCTACCCTTAATTGGCAATATCTTGGTAGCGCTAATGGTACATACGAGCCAGACGGCAGTAAATTTACAGACGACAAATTACAGCCAGGCGACGTGGCTTTCTCACCAGGGCATACCTGGATATACGTAGGTGAAATCAACGGTTTCGAAAGTAAATACGCCTCAGCCAGCCAAGGAGAAAAGGCTCCGAGTGCTGGCGGCGAAGGGTTTGATTGGGCTGGAGCAGTATGGTTTAGAAAGAAATCATCATCAACAACATCATCAGGGATATCAGCATGAATAAACGCAAAACTATTATTATCACTATCATTTTCACTATCATTGCGATCGTTGGTGCGCTAATTTATCAAATTTACACCGCTATCGACCGGTCGGGGAAAATCCCGGTCGAAGTTGCTGCCGCCCCTAACGATGCGAAAATCACTTTCAAAGACAAAAAAACTAAGGTCGAGTATGCTGCCAGAAACGGTACCAATTACCTGCCGCCAGGCGATTATTCAATCACGGCTGCCAAAGACGGCTTCCGCAGCAGCCAGATAGAGGTCAACGCCAACAGTAAACCGCAACATATTATCATCATTGAGCTCATGCCGCAATCAGATCAAGCTCGCCAATGGCAGAAAAAGCACATGGATCAATACGATAAAGTTGAAGGTACTGCTGGCCAGCAAATCCGCGAGGCTGGCAAAAAATTCACCGAAAAATATCCAGTAGTCGCTAAATTACCAATCAAAGATCCTTACTATTCGGTTGGTTACTACAAGAAAGACGATCGGCCAATAATTGTTATCCGTACCGAATCGCCGCAATACCGCTACAAAGCTACGCTGCGGTTAGTATCTATGGGTATCAAATTAAGCGATTATCAGATAGAATATGCCGACTACAAAAGTCACCTAGGAGAATAACTTATGACGCCGAAGAAGAAAATCATTATAATTGCCGCCGCTTTTTCTGCATTTACCATTTTGATGATCATATTAGCAGTAATTACTTCTCACCAGTATTTGACAATTTCGTTTGATTCATCAAAATATTCTAACGTTACACTATACAAAGGCACCGATACCAAGACCGAAAATACCATCGCTCCTACCAAAACAATTGTCAATAAATCCGTTGAATCCGGTAAAGAGTATTTCTTGCCGAAAGGCACTTACTTTTTAGTAGCTAAGAGTAAAGATAATATCGTGTCAATTTTACAACGAGGAATATTGTTGGGCTCGGACAAAAAAAGCGTTTCTCTCGACTACAAATATACTAATTCGTACTTACAAAAACTGACAAACGAGAACAAAAAAGCTATAGATAGTGCTATCCTAGGCAGCAATAGCAAAATAAGCACCTTTTATACTATCAAAAACGAAGCTGTACTAGAAAAAGGCGATTGGGCGATTGCCGCCTTGGTATTTAACGGCTCCGGCACCGACTTAAATCGAGACACTCTGAAAGTCGTTCTCGAGAAGAAAGATTCGAAATGGGTAGTTAAATGCAAGCCGATGATCTCGATCAGCAAATACGACTGCTCGGCGCCGCAAAGTACTCTCAATAAAGCTAACACTATAGACATCACTACACAGCTGCCGCTCATGCCGAATTATAATCTGAACAAAAAAAAGGGTACGCCCGACGTCTAGACATGTAGACCAGCTAGCCAGCACTCGTCATCACGATCTGGTTATCAACGAACTCGCTCATCAGCCGCTTTTGGCGGTGTCGATCAAGCTCGCCAAAGACGTCATCTAGCAAAATTAACGGCCTTTTACCAGTTTGCTGCTCAATATAAGCTGCCTCGAGAAATTTCAGCGCCAAAACAATCGTCCGCGTCTCGCCGCGAGAGGCAACTTTGGCAGCGGGTTTATCGCCAAATCCAATCGCTATATCGTGCCGGTGCGGCCCAGTGCTGGTCGCGCCAACCGCCTTGTCATAAGTGATTTTTTCTTCATATTCCTTGAGCAGTTTTTGCGCCGACACGCGGCTTTCGTGGGAGTATTGCAAGCTAACCGTGTCGCTCGTGCCAGCAATACTCTGATAGATTGCAGTTATTTTACTATTAAAATCATTCAAAACCGCTTGGCGCTTACTAATAATTTTAGCGCCATAATCGCTCAGTATCAGATTCCAAGAGAATAATTCGTCGTCGTTAATTAGCGGATCCTTGAGAAGCTTATTACGCTGCAATAGAGCGCGATTATAGCGGCTCAACTCATGCGAATACGACTGGTCATATTGCTGGATCAACCCGTCCAAAAAATCGCGTCGACGCTGCGGCGAGCCATTAACAATCCGCAGCGTATCCGGCTCAAACAACACAATCGGATATTTGAGAGCATAAGGCAAGCGGCCGTGTTTTTTGCCAGCAACCACGAACTGTTTACGCTTGGCGCCTTCTTGATTTTGATAAGTCACCCGATATTGCAGTTCATCGGTAGCTACGTCTATCTGGTACATTTGAGCGCCGTACGAACAAATCGATTCGTCGCTGCCGCGAAAGGACTTGCCGCGCAAAGCGATATATAAGGCCTCGATAAGCGACGTCTTGCCGCAACCGTTCGGGCCAGATATTAGCGTCGTTCCCAGCTCCAAATCAAGCATTTTCAGCGAATGAACGCGAACATTCTGCACCGCCAATCGCAAAATCTTCATATTAACTCTTCAGAGGCATAATTATATGGATATAATCCGAATTTTCGCTTGCCGGCGACAAAACGCATGGCGACAGTTTGCCGCTAAACCGGAAATCAACGCTATCGCCATCGATAACCCCAAGCGCGTCGGTGATATAGCGTGAATTTAACGTAAGGACACCGCCGCCAGTAACCTCGGCATCAGCCGAGCTAGTATTCTCGCCAAGTTCGCTAGCAATCGAGTGAATACTAATATTATTCTTTTCGCCATCAACCGTCACTGTCACGCTGCCGCCAGAATTGCGCGCAAACAATCCAGCGATCTTCACAATTCGCGAAAAATCATCCATCTTGACTCGCGCTTGGGTTTCGGAGGTCGCTGGTATCAACTGCTGATATTTCGGATAGCTACCTTCGATTAAACGGCTGGTAATCTCGGAGTCATCGACCCGGAAGCGGACTTGCTCGTCGTCAAACAGTACTTCGACTTGGTCAGTGCCATCCGAAATTGTTCGCAGCACCTCCTGCAGGCTCGACGTCGGTACGATTGCCGCAATCTCGCTAGTAGTATCGAATAGGCGGCGCTGCGCCAAGCGATAGCCGTCAGTGCCCGCTAGATACAATTTACCGCCGTCAGTGTGCCAATAAACGCCGGTTAGTACTGGACGCGAGGTATCATTGCTAGTAGTGATAATCGTCTGGCTGACAGCTTGCTTGAAATCAGCTACTGCGATAGTGTAGGTGACAGCTTGATTCTCATCAATTGATGGTAATTCTGGAAATTCACCAGCTTCAACGCCTGACATAATTGATGAATAATTGCCCGACGAAATCGTCATCGACGTTCCTTTGCTAGCTATATCAACCGTACCGCGCGGCAGACTAGCTATAAATTCGCTAATTAGTTTGGCTGGCAAGGTCAACTCGCCCGGTTTAGTAATTTTGGCACCAACATAGCAAGTCGCTGCTATCTCTAAGTTAGTCGCAGCGACCAATAACCGGTTAGCTTCGGTTCGCAGCAACACATTGCCAAGTATTGGTAGTCCGGCGCGGCTGCTAGCGATCCGGCCAACGATTGCCAGTGCTCGCGCAAAGTTTTCTTGTGTAACCGATAATTCCATAATTATTACCTATCTTTCTTTTTATAATTAGTGATGTATATAGTAGGTGCTGTGGACAATGGGGAAAAGTAGCTGATTAACAGAGGTAATTGACGAATTTTAGCCTGAGAAAATCTAGCGGAAAAAGAGTGAGTTTCACATAGTAAAACTAGGCAGTTTGTCCACTTTGATGACAACGATAGCCAGAACTCTTGCCAAGCAGTGGATAAATGAACACAATTTTTACCCAGGGCTTTAAACCAGCTGTACACAAAATTTCCACAGTATTTAAGCATAAAGTTTCTCCCGGATTTCGGCGACTTGTTCGCGGATAGTGAGGTCAAGCTTGATAGCCTTTTCAATTTTGTTGACCGAATGAATAGCCGTGGTGTGATCTTTGCGGCCGAGCTCTTGAGCGATGCGCGGGAAGCTCATGTGTAGTTCGCTACGCAGTAAATACATAGCAATTTGCCGCGGTGTAGCAATGTATTTGTCGCGCTTACTGCTGCACATTTCTTTGCTGTCAATTTGGAAGTGGCGGGCGGTTTTGTCGATGATTTGCTTGGCGGTTAGATGCTGCGGCCTGGTTGATCGAACGTTGCCGAGCAGTCCTTCGGCGGTGGCAGCATCTGGCGTGGTGCCGCGCATTTCCGAATAAGCCAGCAGCTGATTAAGCGCGCCCTCTAGCTCGCGGACATTAGTTTTGATATTTTGCGCTAAATATTCGACCGTCTGGCGCTCCAGTGTCACGCCGGACATGCTAGCTTTGGTCTCGATAATGACGCAGCGAGTCTCGAAATCAGGCATTTGAATGTCAATCGCCATACCCCATTCAAAGCGGCTGCGCAGCCTCTCGGTTAAGGTTGGAATACTGCGCGGCGGCTTGTCGCTGCTGATGATAATTTGCTTATTAGCTTGATGTAGGGCATTAAAAGTATGAAAGAATTCTTCTTGAGTTTTTTCTTTGCCGGCGATGAATTGCATATCATCGACGATCAAGACGTCAACGTTGCGATATTTATCGCTGAAGCCAGCGATTTTGAAACGAATACTGTCGAGAAATTCTTTCATGAAAGTTTCAGAGCTAACATAGGCAACTTTCATTTTGGGATCGCGCTTGATGATGGCGTTGCCGACAGCTTGAATCAAGTGAGTTTTGCCCAAGCCGACGCCGCCGTAGATGAAAAGCGGGTTATACTTGGCGCCAGGATTGGCGGCGGCTGCCTGGCAAGCAGTGTAGGCGAGGTCGTTGCACGAACCAACCACGAAATTATCAAAAGTGTAGCGCGGGTTAAGGGTGGTGTTGGCGGTGGGTGTTTTGGCGTTAACTGGCGCGCGGCTAATTAACTCGTTAGCGCGATCGCGCAGCGAAGCAGTAGTTTCACGGCTAGTGATTTTTTTCTTAGTATTTTTGACTTTGTAACTAACATCTTTGATATTAGGGTTATTTTTCTTGAGGATCTCGCGGATTTGCGTATCGAAACGCTTTTCGAGCTGTGATTTAGCAAAGACATTAACAACACCGATAGTCGCCGTGCCATTATCGTAAGATAGTAGCTCAGTATCGCGAAACCAGGTTTTGAAGTTCGCATGCGATACTGAAAGCTCGATTTCCCCCAGGACACTTTGCCATAATGAATTATTCATCTAAAACTTATACCCTCACAAGCTGTTAATAACTTATCTCTATGATAGCTGATTCACGAGTTTTCCACAACTATAAGAACGTTACGTTCATTGATAGTTATGTAGGCGGCTAAACAGAGGTGAGTTTTTCCACAATTTAGCGCCACCTCTGTTAAATTTGTGGACAAACCAGCCAAAAATGTGGATAATTTATATAGCGATAGTATAATCTCGACAGATTAGCAATCAAATATTGATTATTGATCGTAAAATTGCTATAATAGCTGTCATTATGCCAAAGCGAACTTTTCAACCGCATACTCGACACCGCGTCAAGACGCACGGCTACCGTGCCCGTCGGGCAACCAAAGCTGGCCGGGCTGTACTCAAGCGCCGCCAGGCTAAAGGCCGTGCTCGTATCGCACTCTAACTAGTCGAGGTAACTACAGGTAAATAGCGCTAATTTTCGGCGCTATTTTGCTATAATGGAATTTGTTGTATGATTGCGTCAAAATATCGATTTCACGGGCATGGCAGCTTGAAATTTTTATACAAAAACGGCCAAGCGGTTAGGTCGCGTTATTTCACGGTCAGATATATTACCAATCCCCGCCGCCAGCAGCCGCGCTTTGCGGTAGTAATTAGTAAAAAAGTTCATAAATCAGCAGTTGGGCGCAATCGTATCCGCCGCCAGGTTTATGAACGCTTACGGATTGATGTTTTACCTCGCGTTAAAAACGTCGATGTCGCAGTGATTGTTACCAACGGCGAAGCGTTAAGTTTGGCGCCTGGCGATCTGAAATCATCGCTTGATGCTATTTTTGCGCAAATCATCGCTTGATTCGGTAGTTGTCAGCCAAAGAGATGATATAATGGTATAGATAAGTACTTGCCGAGAGGAGAATACGAGGCTTTTATGCATGATTTATTCCAATTATTGATTGTCCAGCCGATTTTTAACGCGCTAATGTTATTGTATAGTATCATTCCGTGGCACGATTTCGGGCTGGCGATTATTATCTTTACGATTATTCTGCGGTTTGTGATGTATCCGCTGATCAAAAGCCAGCTCAACCAAACCAAGCTGATGCGCAAAATGCAGCCGGAGTTGGCTAAGATCAAGAAAAACACCAAAGGCGACCGCCAGGCCGAGGCTATGCAGCAAATGGAACTATATAAACGCTACGGTATTAAGCCAATGCGTTCGGTATTAGTGTTGATTATCCAGTTGCCGGTATTTATTGGACTTTACCAGGTGATTAGAGTCATTATCTCTCTCAAAAGCGAAGTGATTAGCCAATACCTTTATGAGCCAATCAAAAATATTGATGTTATTCAGTCGATTATCCAAAATCCAGCTAATTTCAATCATACAATGCTTGGGTTTATTGATTTGACCAAGACAACTTTTAGCAACCACGGCATTGACTTTTTCTTGCTGGCTTTGGCGGCCGTATCGGCAATTACTCAGTATATTATCACTAAGCAAACCGCGCCAACTGCTGGTAAAAACCAAAAGCGTTTCCGCGATCTGATGAAAGAAGCGGCCGAAGGCAAAGAGGCCGATCCGACCGAGATGAGCGGTATTATGACGCGCGGCATGATGAAGGTTATGCCGATAATGATGTTTTTGATTATGGTGGGGCTGCCAGGAGCATTGGCGCTTTACTATACGGCGTCTAACTTGGTGGCGGCCGCTCAGCAGCATTTCTTGCTGCGAAAAGATGCTGAAGAAATGCACGAAATTGCCGAAGAGGCTAGCGCTCCCAAAAAATCGAAAAAAGCCAAAACCCGCGAGAAAAAAGCTAAAGAAGCGCACATCACGCGGATTAAGGCGAAGTAGGAAAGGAGAAGTATGGATAAAGAACAGTCAATTGCCTATGCCAAGAAATTTGTCGAGGATATTTTGTCGTTTTTTGGCGAAAATATAGAGGTCGAGACTAGCTATCAGGATGATATTTTATCGATTGACATTGCTAGCAGCGACCTCAATAGTATTTTGATTGGCCGTAATGCCGAGACGCTACGCAGCTTGCAGTACATGGTATCGACAGTGCTGCGCAATAATAATGCGGCGGTTACTCGCGTAATTGTCGATATTGCCGGTTATAAGAAGCAGCGCGAAGAAAAAATTGCCGAAAAGGCTCGCGGTTGGATCGAAGAAGTGCGCCGCACCGGCGATTCGCATGTTGCTCATATTAACGCTGCTGATCGCCGGATTGTTCACCGGATAGCGGCTGAATACAGTGATATTCGCACTTACTCTGAGGGCGAAGGCCGCCAGCGCTATATTATTATTGCGCAAGCAAGCTCTTAGCGGTATAATCATAAGTATAAAGGAAAGGATTGGAGTATGGCTGCTGTACTAATAATCGTAGCGGTGGTGGTTATCCTGCTGGTTGTCGTGACCGGCGCGGTAATCAGCATGTATAATAGCTTGGTCAAGCTAAATATCAAAACTGACGAATCGTGGAGTGGTATTTCGGTGCAGTTGAAGCGCCGCGCCGACTTGATCCCGAACCTCGTTGAAACTGTTAAAGGCTACGCGGCGCACGAGAGCGGCGTTTTCGAAAAAGTCACCGAGGCGCGCTCGGCTATCATGTCAGCAACACACCCGGCTGAAGCAGCCAAGGCCGACGGCGAATTAACTATGGCGCTCAAGAGCTTGTTCGCGGTATCCGAAAATTACCCGGAGCTGAAAGCTTCTAGCAACTTTATGGAGCTGCAAGCGCAAATTACCGACACCGAGGATAAAATTGCTGCCTCGCGCCGCTTTTACAATGCTAACGTCACCCAATTCAACACCAAGCGCAAAGTCTTCCCGACTAATATTTTCGCTGGAATGCTAGGATTTAACGCTGATAAAGAATTCTTCGACGTTAGCGAAAGCGAACGGGCAGCAATTGAAAAGCCAGTTGAAGTCAAATTTTAATTCTAAAAT
>JABZJV010000064.1 GCA_015257605.1 Nanosynbacter sp.
ATCGATGATTTGGTAATTGACCAGAAATATACTGATTCAATTAAATATGTTCAACGAATGAGCGCTGATGATAAGCGGCTCTACGATGATGGTGTTAATCGGATGCGCGAAACGCTGGAGTTGTGCGATCATGTTGTTACCACGACCGCTCAACTGCAAGAGGAGCTACAGCATTACACGAAGGGTAGTGTGTTGATCAACCGTAATGTCGCATCTGATGAAATGATTAAGCTATCTAATTTAGCGCTAGAGGCGGTTAGCAAAGATAATAACAAAATTATTATTGGATATTTCAGTGGTAGCATTACCCATAATGAAGATTTCGATCTCGTTATTCCTAGTCTTATTAAAATATTCGAAAAGTATCCACAAATTTACCTTAAGATTGCTGGCATTCTGGATGTTCCAGACGCCCTTGATCCGTATAAAGAGCGTCTTATTACGTCAGGATTTGTTGATTGGCGAGAATTGCCAGCTGTTATGGCGGAGTGCGATATTGTTTTAGCGCCGCTGGTTGATACGATTTTTAACCGCGCAAAATCTGAGAATAAATGGGTTGAGGCGGCTCTTGTAAAGATTCCAACCATAGCCAGCAATATTGGCGCTTTTGCAGAGAAAATTCAGAATAACGAAACAGGCATACTAGTAAACAATACTGACGCAGAGTGGTTTAAGGCGCTTGACTTACTAGTATCAGACTCGGTTTTGCGCGGTAAACTTGCAGATAAAGCTCACGAGGAGATAATTCATAACTATTCGACGGTGTACACTGGCTATAACCTAGCTTCGTTTGTTAGAAAGCATTTGGCGCGAAATATCGGTTTTGTTCTGCCTTCAACTGATATTTCAGGAGGAGTAATTGTCGCCTTAAAGCATGCTGATGTACTAAGAAGACATGGCTGGGACGTGACGCTAATTGATGCAGTCAGTAAGCACGCTCTAAAAATCGCTAAGAAAACCTATATCTATAGATATGAGTTGCCTGGATTTAATGTCGTTGCTACGCACAAAACTAAAATAAAAGCGTTTTTCGACACTCAGGTTGCAACATTGTGGTCAACTGTCGAGCTAGTTAAGAAGCAGCCTAATGTTCGTAATCGGCTTTATTTTGTGCAAAACTTTGAAACGGATTTTTATATACCAGGCACTGGTGAACCGCGCTTTTTAGCGAACGCTTCTTACTGCGATCAATCTGGTATACGGTATATTACGATGTCACTATGGTGTCAGAAGTGGTTGAAAGATGTCTTTCATAAAGAATCCGAGTATGTCTCAAATGGAATTGATCTTGAATTGTACCCATATCGCGAACGGGATTTTACGGGCAAAATAAAGATACTTATTGAAGGCGACAGTAAAAGTGAGTATAAAAATACTGACGAAGCTTTTCGTATCGTTGAGAGGCTTGACCCTGATAAATTTGAGATTTCGTATTTATCATACCGCAAGGAACCAAAAGATTGGTACCGAGTCGATAGGTTTTATAATCGTATTGCTCCAGAAAAAGTTGGAGAAGTGTACGCAAATTGCGATATTTTGATTAAAACTAGTATCGTTGAGAGCTTTTCATATCCACCGCTTGAAATGATGGCGACTGGCGGCGTATCTGTTGTGGTACCAAACGGCGGCAATGTTGAATATCTGAAAGACAATTACAACTGCCTATTTTATCGCCAAGGCGATATCGATGCGGGCGTTGCAGCTGTCGAAAAGTTGCTAAACGATAAAAAACTGCGCGATAAAATCATTAAAAATGGTCAAAAAACTGCTCAAGCTTATCAGTGGAGTAAGCTTGAGCAGCGGATTGTTGATATATATAAATAGAAATTTTATTTTTCAACAAGCTTTATTCTAACAGCTTCAATGTGTGATCCTGGTTTATCGCCGGCGACCTCACCGTTCTTTTTCCACTCTTGCCAACCAATCCATGATAGGTGAGTTTGGTAGTAAATATCATATTTCTTGGCGTCGGTTTCACTGAGGGATAGTTTTATGCCATTGAGCGCTTTTGTTTGGCCGGTAGTGCCGCAGATTTGTTGTTCGGTCACAGGTATATCTGCCGACCAAGGGTCGTTAGCCGATTTTGATGAGCAGCGGATGGCGATGGTCGATCCGTCGCGTTGTGATATAGCTTTGGCAATGCGCAGTGCTTCAACGGCGAACGATCGCCCCGTTGTACCAGACATGACACCCTGAGAGACGTTCGGCATCCAGCCAACATAGCTGACGTGGGTTGAATAGCTGAGATCATACAAATCTGGGACAGGCGTATTGGCTGGGTTGTAGAATGCACCGCTAGGTAGGGCGATTGAATTTTTTGGCGCTATACGAATCTGGATGGCCTCAAGCTGTCTGGTTGCACCAGTTGATCCGGCTGGCTCGCCATTTTTTGCCCAACCCATCCAGCCGACATACTGCGAATAAGCACGATACCAGATATCGTATGATTTTGCAAGGTCGCTAGTGAGCATAAAACGAATTGCTTCGACTGATTTGAACTGACCAGTAGTGCCTGATATTTCGTTTGCGTTTTTCCAGTCTTGCCAGCCAACCCATGAGACGTGAGACGAGTAACGAAGATTGCCAGAAATGCCAGTTTTATTAATAAGAGAAGCTTTGACGGCTTCAATCCGACGGCTTTGGCCGGTAGTGCCGCTAATCATTTCATCAGTGACTGCTGGTTGCCAGCCAACCATGCCAACGTGCGCGCTAATCGAGGCTGCTAGCAGTGAAGAATCTCCCTTTGTATTAACATTTTTGAAGGCTTGGCCTGAATCTTCCGGAGCGCTAGATCCTTTGTGAACAAGCCGGATTTCTAGGGCCTCTATATTATTTCCAGGTCCGCCAGTTATGCCGGCTGGCTCGCCATTTTTTGCCCAACCCATCCAGCCGACATAGCTGACATGCG
>JABZJV010000065.1 GCA_015257605.1 Nanosynbacter sp.
AAGCGAACGGGCAGCAATTGAAAAGCCAGTTGAAGTCAAATTTTAATTCTAAAATTGTTTATAAAATAATAAATTAAAAGTAAGGAGCTCGATGGAACATTTATTTTTGACAAGTATCGAGCTCTTTGCTCGTGCTGGCGGCGGTGGATCTGGCGGCTCGGGCGGTGGATCTGGCGGCGGCGGAGGCGGCGGTTTGCTGGCCGGTATAGCGATGATTGGCTTCGTGCCAGCTTATTGTATCGGTTCGGCGCTGCGCAAACACATAGGCCAAGAGGGTACGCGGTTTGTGGCTGCGAACGTGATTGGTTTTGTCTTGATAATAATAACCTTTGCGCTGATTGCTAGAGGCTGGCTGGGTATAACTATTGCTTTTGGCGCGCTCGTCGGTATGGTTACTGGACTTTACGAGGCGTTTAATAAGATTAAGCAAAGCAAGTTCTTGCGCGATAAACTTATGCAAGCTAGCGCTGCCGATCCAGTATGGAACGAACAACAAATAATCGATCACGCCAAGCAAGTATTCTTGCGCTACCAAAGCGATTGGGCGAAACAAGATGGCGAAGCGATTAAAGCCTATACCACCGAAAACTATGCTTATCATGCTGGTTTGATGATTTATACGCTGCAGCTAATGAATCGGACAAACCAAATGTCGGATATCGTAGTGAACGACGCCGAGGTGGTTGATATGTTAGATTCGCCTGATGATAGCCAAGATACAGTAACGATTGGTTTTTCGGCGAGCGCTAAAGATTCGCTGGTCGATAACGCTACCAATCAGACATTATTTACCGACAATAGTATGTTCACTGAATATTGGCGATTCCGTCGCCATGGCAAAGATTGGTTACTAGACGGCGTCGATCAGGCGACAGCTAACCCAGCGATGTATAATCCGCAAATCGACCAATTTGCCCGCCAGAATAATTATTGCTATAGCGCTGATATGGGCTGGCTGTTTATACCAAAGCGCGGGCAACTATTTAACGGCGCTCAGTTTGGTACGTCAGATATTAATAACCATGTGGTCGGCTTGTATAAAGAATCATTGCTTGTGCAATTGTATACTTACCAGCGTGCCACTGATAGCTCATCAGTAGTTATCGCTCAAATTAACGTACCGAAAGATTACGGCCAAATTATTGTTCGCCGCAAGAAAATGATGCGTTTCGGCGGTGTTCGCGGTCTGGAAAAAGTCGAAATGGAGTGGGGCAAGTTTAATGAGTTATACGAGGTGTATGCTTCTAATACCGACCAAGCAGCTAGCTTCGAGCTGCTCAACCCGACGTACATGGAACAATTGGCAGCGCTTGGTTTCGAGGTCTCAATTGAGGTTGTTGATAATGTGATTTATCTGCATACTGCCGAGCAGGGTGCTGATATCGCTGTATATCAGACTATGTACGATTTAGCGCAAAAAGCCTTCAAAGAGATGAGACTCTAGCTGTTGATAGCATTTTCGTAAACTTGCAAAGTTTGCTCGGCCATTCGCCGCCAAGAATACTTAGCCACTTGTTGCTTGCCTTTTTTAGACAAAGTATTGCGCAGTGATTTATCGGTAATAACGGTATCAATCTTGCTGGCAATGTCCTCAATATCAAGCGGATCAAAGTATACTGCCGCGTCGCCGAGAATTTCTGGCATGCAAGAAGCGTTGCTGGAAACAACTGGCGTACCGTAGGCCATTGCCTCTAGCGGCGGCAGACCGAAGCCCTCGAGCAGCGATGGGAAGACATATGCTAGCGACCGGGTGAAGATCCAGTCGCGTTCAGCATCAGGTATAAAGCCGGTGAAGTGAATATTTTTGTACTTTTTTGATTCAAAATAGTCTTTGTTGCGCTGAGTGGCAGCGTTAATCCGGCCAACCAGCACTAATCCGAGGTCGGGGTACTTTTGTAGTAGTTTTTGGTGGGCGTCGCCCAAACGGCGGATATTTTTGTAATCGGGCTGCTGGCCGACATAAGCAATAAAGCGCGTAAACGGTGTTTTGTAAGGCTGCAGACCACCCTGATGAATCTCGGCAGCTTCATAAATCGTTGTAATTTTATCATCAGATATTCCGCAGAATGCTTGATATTCGCGCTTGGTAGTGTTTGACACGGTGATAATATGCTGGCTAGTCTTGGCAATTTTCTTGAATACCCAGCGGCCGACTAGTTGTTTAGCATGAAAAACTAGCCAGTTCTTGTCGGAATTATAAGTATTAAGCAGTGTCATGTCATGAACGGTAGTGACGTGCTTGCCGCAATATCGGATTGGCTGCTGTGGCATGCAAAAATGCACTAAATCTGGACTGAGGTCATCGAGAAAGGTTTTGAAACCAAGTTGTTCAGCTAACGAATAGTTTTTGAAATCTATAGTTAGGACGTTAAAATTTGGGTTAGTTGGCTGCCAATAGTCTTTATCTTTGGTTGGCACGAGTACACTATAAGTATTGTGGCGGTCGATTTTTTGCAAATATTCTAGCAGCTTAACCACGTAAGTACCAGTCCCAGAGTTGATAACGCGGGCATCAATAGCGATATGACTCATGACGATTCCTTTCTGAAAACAATTCGCTCGTATAGGCAATAATTCCAAATCAAAGAGACGGCCGTGGCAAATAATTTAGCGGCGAACAAGGAAATTTGTTCATTAGTTATGAAGCTTTTGATTAGCGGTGTAATTAGCCAGATGGTACCGTTTTGCAGCACCCACAAGCCAAATAGCGTGATAATCACAAAGGATACTATCTCATATTTGATATTTTTGCTAGTAGATTTGAAGGTGTACTTTTTGTTAGCGAAAAAGCTAAAAACAAAGGCAGTACCGGTCGAGACAGTATTGGCAGCTAGTTTCGGTAGTCCTAGAAAGGTCAGTGAAAATAATAACCCAAAATCAATTA
>JABZJV010000015.1 GCA_015257605.1 Nanosynbacter sp.
AGCGGTTGCTTCGACCGTACCATCATTATTGCAATCAATAGTATAATTATATCCGTTTCCCCTCGTCGGAATAACAAATCGGGTGTCCGACGACCCTGGCTTACGGGTATCAACGGTAAATACGAAATCTGTGTCGTTGATGGCATCAGCGGCAGCCTTTGGTGAATATAACGTTGGCGCAACAAACACCGCCAAAACACCAAAAATCGCAGCTAGCGTTTTTAACTGCAATCTAGATTTCTGTACTTTTGTTATTTTATCAAACATATTCACTGACTATTAGTATACTTATACATTAGCTTTTTGACAATGTTTTATTATGACAAATTAGAGAGGAACATTTCACTCGCCAAAATACATCAAATATTCACACAATTAAATATCCGTACTAATCAAGAGTACGTCAAGAAAATGGCTGATATCGGTCTAGTAATTTAACGAAGTATCACCCAAGACTAGTTTGCATATACAATTTCTACTACCACCGCAACTCTACCGCCCGTATCACCAGCTGAATGTGAGAAATAGTTCGGATCATCCGCCGTATCAATTGGCGAAATGACAATATTATTAGCCGGAACGCCCGCCTGGATAGCCAGCGAACGATTAAATCCTTGCATATCCAGATAAATTCCGTCAGCCGTTTGACGGCAGAAATTGTGCCAATTCGTATCATTTGTATGATCAAAATAATCCATACGATAATTTTTCTGCGTAATACTTGGTGACATCCAAATTTGTAAATCTTTTTCCTGGCTACCGCGCTCGACAAAATACTGAACGGCCTGAGACATCAACTGCGCAACCGTCGAATGCCGACCCAGATGCGCCAGCATGAGGGCGCGGCGTTTTGAATCGTATATAACCGTGGCGATACAGTCCGCCACTGGCAGGAACAATCCTACACCAGCCATTTCGGTATATAGTGCGTCAGTAAAAATCCCCTCGTTGTTGTGTTTAACCGTGTCAGCTTCAGTGACTTCGGCAATATTATCAAAAGTTTGTCCTTGGTCATATGAAATTACGTGATAGACAACGTCGTCATACTTAACACCAATCTGATTGCAAAACCGCCGCCGATTATTCACTATCTCAGCTACGTGGCGACCGCGAATACGATTGAGCATGGTGTCGTCGTCTTTCGACGAAACCGCAACCAACAGATCAGGCGGAAAGCAGACGGGCTGATCTGCCGCAATCATCGCGCCCGCCATTCTTTGAGCAGCCGCTGCCAATCCTCAATCGCCAGATCTTCAGCACGGACATCGGGTGAAATGTTAGCCTTTTTCAGCAACTGCTCGGCGCTAGCTTTACTGACGCCCAGTCCGCCGCTCAAGCTGGAACGCAGTTTTTTACGCTTGGCTGAAAAGCCAGCTTTGACAACACGGAAAAAATCTTTTTGGTCTTCAGGGGCGACTAGTGGTTCAGTGCGAGTTCTCAATACCACCACTTGCGAATCAACTTTTGGCGGCGGCGTGAAGAACTGCCGCGGCACTTCGATGTCTAGCTCTGCCTCAGCAAACAGCTGCGCGCTAACCGCTAAAATGCTCATTTCGCCAGGCTCCGCCGCGATGCGCTGGGCAACTTCTTTTTGTACCAGTAACACCGCCAAGCTCGGGTTATTCTCCGCCGTCATCAACTTCTTAATAATTTTGCTGGTGATATAGTACGGCACATTGGCGACTACTTTGTAGCCAGTTGGTAATTGATTTAAATCAAATTGCAAAATATCTTCATTGATCACTTCCAGGTTTTTGCCAGGAAATTGTCCTGGCAGCTTGCCGGCCAAATCCCCGTCAAATTCCACTGCCACCACGCGCCCGGCTCGCGCTAATAACCGGCTGGTCAACGTGCCAAGTCCCGGCCCAATCTCCAGGACCACATCATCCTTACTCAGCTCCGCCGCCTCGGCTATCTCCGCCAAGATTTCTGGGTCGCGCAGCCAATGCTGGCCTAACTCTTTTTTCGGCCCACGCGCTGACACCATCTAACGTCCGTCCCCGTTCGTCCAATCAGTCGCCAGGTCAAACCCGTGCGGATGCCGGGCCGCAAAACCGCCGGTATCATACACCTTGCCAGGACCCATACTGGTTTCCACTACCGAGCAGCGCGGATAATTGCCATAATTTGCCGCCACCAAAATATAACCGTCCTTGTCCACTTTGGCGCCGTCCGCCCGCACGGTATAACCACCGCCGCCGCAGGCGTTAGCAACAATATTCATCGGTAAATCATAATAGGTTTCGCGGTGCGCTACGCCTTTAGAATCGGTGAATATCTGCGCGCCCTTGCCTTTGGTTAGTGGATTTTTCGGCTTGGCGCCGATCACTTCGATTTGCTTTTTGGGCTGCTTGATAATTTCGCTAGAAATTTGCTGACGGCTAATTTCATCACCATCGCGCGCTTCAACTTTATAAGTCAATTTGCGCAGCCCTTTAGCTCCCGCCTGCTTTACCTGGTGATAACCAAGAGGCTGGCTGTCGTCGCGTATTTGCTCAACCGGGAAATCAATTTCTTCCTCGGCGGTCACAGTACGCCGAGTTGCCCGCGTAATCCTCATTAGCAAGCTCGACCCATCCAAAGCGACATCCTCTGGCGGCGTAAATCGAACTTTATCCTCGCGATACAAAACAATCCCCGCAGCTTGCGCAATCTGTGTTGGCGTCTGCGCTGCCGTATTGACTCGCATGCGGCGAGCACCTTCGACTATCGTTATCGTCCGCGCCCGATAAATATTTATTTTGAAGCCATTGTTGGTAATCGGTGTATCCAGACCCGGTTCGACAATATCATGCTGTTTATCCAATCTTGCGCCGAATTCTTCTAGCGTTTTCTGCACTGTCGATGCCTTAGTGATCATCGATTGCTCCCGACCACCGTCGTAAATAGTGACTATATGACTAGATGGTTGTGCTTTAGCCGCAACTGGACTATCTGCCACCGCGGTATTCGCAAAAAACGATAACATACCAGTACTAGAGATTGCCAAGACCGCACCAAAAACACAACAGCAAATACGTTGATAATATCGATTTAAGCTCATTTTATTCAAAATCACCCACTGTATCTCTTATATTATAACAAATTATGCGTCGAATGTCAATCAGTAACGTCGCAGACTATCAATAACTACCGATATATATCCTGTAATCCCATTTTAATTTTACAAGACGGCCAAGGCTGCCAGCCTCTTCTCTTATAAGTCTCCCATGCTTTCTGATCTTGAACATCAGCCGGAGCTTGAGCAGGATTATTGTAGCCTCCGAAATTACCCCATGTACTCTTATCAAATTGATACGCACCATAATAACCGTTACCTGTATCTGATGTATAGCTACCCTCGCAGCTACGCAAACGCGCCAAAGCTTCAGCGAAACTGCCATTAAACGTAGCTGAAGTTTTAGCACCAATAATTTCTACCTGCTTAACTGGCTGCTGAATAATGTTGCTATTGATCTCGCGGCGTGATACTTCAACGCCGTTTTGGACGTTAATCTCATACGTAACTGTACGCTTGCCGTTAACACCTTTGGTTTGAATTTCTTTGTATCCTTTATCGCGATTAATGTCCTTGATCTGTTCAGTCTCAAACTGTATATCTTCGTCAACGGTAACTGTCTGCGTGCCGTTACGATACAAGCGAACATTCATGCCTCTAGCTATTTTTGTATCTTTATTCGGGATAATAATATCATTAGCAGACATTTTGATATGCTTCTCGGTTAGCATTTCGCCGATGGTTTGAGCTTGCGTGTAAGAAGTGGCCTTTTTACCATAAAAATCAAAGTTAAACGGCACTACTCGTTTAATAGACAACACTTCTGCTGCGCTATCGCGCATTGGACTATTAGACTGCGACAAGGTTAGAATATCTTCATCGCGTACAGCAATGCCGGCTTGTTTGACTATCTGCTTTCCAGTACGGTACGATGTAATAATTTTAGTGAGCTGAGAGCCATCCTTGACAACCACCGTTCGGGCTCGATAAATATTAACGTTATATGAATTTGCTACCAAGCGCTCATCAATATTTGGCTCGGTCCGATCGTTACGATCTAGTTTGATAGCTGCCTCAGCGAGAGCTTCGCGCAAGGTCTGCTTTTTGGTAATAAATCCTTTACTTTGACCGTCATCATGAACGGTAATGATATGCTCGCCAACCGCTAGGCTATGCTCGTCAGCCCGCGCTTTTGGCATAATTGCCGTATAAACAGACAATCCAGTCAAAGCTAATAGCATAGAGCCGGTGATCAGCCAACGTAATTTCATTCTCGCAATACTTTTCATACGTAGGTGCGCAAACTGGCGCGCAGTCATAATTATAGCAAAAGATTGATTATTTTGCTACAGCTTCTCGAGGCGGGCGTATTCAACGTTGAGCTTTTTGACAGCACCGTTATCGAACTTCACGCTAACTGCCAAGCCATCAATGTCAATGATCTCGCCATCGCCAAATTGCAGCGAGCGCACTCGATCGCCAATATCATAATTCATCACTGGCTCGTCAAAATTATTATAAGCTGGACTCGAATCAATAGCGTTAGGTTCAACCGCGAACAATCCCATACCCATATCGTCGAGAAAACGCGACGGCTGATTGTACGATCGTAAGCCGAATTGCGCACGGCTCTGCGCGTACAACAGATATAACTCTTCACGCGCCCGCGTCATACCCACGTAGCACAAGCGCCGCTCCTCCTCGAGATTGCGCGGACCCTCTTCAAGCGCTCGCTCGCTCGGAAACAAGCCATCCTCCATGCCGACCATGAAAACCACCGGAAATTCCAGTCCTTTAGCGGCATGCAAGGTCATTAATGTGACCTTTTCACCATCACTTTGCTGATCGACGCTGCTCATTAGTGCTGCCTCTTCGAGAAAGTCTGGCAACGTCGCGAAAGATTTAGCGTCCGCTATGAGCACGCTCAAATTATCATCACGCTCTTCAGCCTGCGGCGTTCCATCCATGACATAATCTCGATAAGCAATCTTTTCAATTAGCTTTTCAATGATATCGCTTGGGCTAGTATCAGAAAGAACAAGCGCCTGCAATTCGCGTAAAATCTCGCCCAGACGCAATAATGATTTTTTGGCGCGCGGCGTCAAAACGCTAGTTTGCTCGACATTCACCAGCGAAGCGGTGATGTCCATATTGTTATCGTTTTGCCATCGTAAGAATTTCTCTAGACTAGTTGCGCCGATACCGCGAGCCGGCACATTCGCAATTCGACTAAAGCTCATCCGGTCGTTCGGTTGATATAATAAACGCAAATAGGCGATAATATCCTTGATTTCCTTGCGATCATAAAAGCGCACACCGCCAACCAATTGATATGGAATTCTTTGCTGCATGAAGGCACGTTCAAAAGCAAAGCTCTGCGCATTAGTGCGATACAGTACTGCAAAATCACCGTAGCGGCGAGCGCCAACCGAAACTTGAGCCGCGATGCGGTTCGCTACCACGTAAGCTTCTTCGGACTCATCGCGTACCGCCTGGACTTGTACTGGCGCACCATTGCCAGCCGCCGTCCAGAGTTTTTTGTCAGTCCGTTCGACATTCTTGGCGATAACCTTTTGCGCCGCCTCTAGGATAGCACCTGTTGAACGATAATTTTGCTCTAACTTGATCACCTTTGCGCCAGGAAAGTCCCGTTCAAAATTAAGAATATTTTTGAAATCCGCCCCGCGCCAACTGTAAATCGACTGCCAATCGTCGCCGACCACGCAAATATTACGCGCATCGTTGACTAGATATTTAACGATAGCATACTGCGCAGCGTTAGTGTCTTGGTACTCGTCAATGAGAATATGCTTGAAGTACTGGCGATACTTTTGGCGAACTTCACTGGCATCGCGCAGCAAACGCACCGTCTCGATCAACAAATCATCGAAATCTAAGGCGCCAGCCTCGCTACGTAGTTGCTCGTACCTATCATAAATCTTAGCGATATGCTGCTGATTCGGATATTGCGCCGCTGCTGCGTAATCATCTGGCATAAGTAAATCGTTTTTAGCGTTAGAAATTGCCGCACTAACTGAACGTGGTTTGAGTTTATCAGGAGCAATTGACAGCTGTTTCATCGCTTGCTTGATCAATCCTTGACGGTCGGCTTCATCATAAATAATAAAATTCGACGGCACGCCAATCGCCGGCCCATCGCGCCGCAAAATTCGCACGCAAATCCCGTGAAATGTACCCATCCACGGCATGAATTGCCGCGTGTTAGGCTGATCGATCAAAGCCGCCAAGCGCTCGCGCATCTCGCGAGCTGCTTTATTAGTAAATGTCACCGCCAGAATTTCGTTCGGCCAGACTCTTTCGTGTGTCAATAGATAAGCTATACGGTGGGTTAAAGTTTTAGTCTTACCACTGCCAGCGCCCGCCAAAACCAACAACGGACCGTCCGTATAAGCGACAGCTGCTTTCTGCGCGTCATTAAGACCATCAAATATATCCATCACACTCATTATATCGCGTTAATAGCGAGTCAAGAAGAAATAGCCGGCGCCCGCCAGCGCACCCAAAGCCAAGAATACTATGATCACCAAAAACCATTTCAAGCCCGAATGACGCGACTGCTTATGTTTCTTGTCGTCCTTGAATTCAGTATAATATTCAGAAGTATCATAAATAGCGCCTGATTCAATTTCGTCGATAGTTTGCTCGCGGGGCGGATCTGGTTCTGTAGTAGCGGACTGTACAGGCGAATCTACCGTCTGATTTGTCAGAGGTTCAGCTAGTTGCTCGGGTTGCTCGCTCGCATTTTCTAAATTAGCAACAGGAACTTCGGCAGCAGGAGGATTAGTAGTTTTTTCAACAGGCTTTGGCTTGCCGCCAATTGGCATAAACCGATGTTTTTTAGGAACTGGCGCATCTTGTATTCTAGCGTCATCTTCATCGTTTTCGGCTGAAGCGTCCTCAATTGATTGAATGTCGTTAGCTCGCGATTCTGCTTGCGAAAAGCCAATCTCGTTGCTAGCATCTTGCGCGTCTTTCTGTAGCGACTCAATAAGCTCGGCAGACGGTGCAATATCCCTACCGTGTGTACCGCCGATAGAATACGATCTTTTTTCGTTTTTGCTGTCATCTGCTTCATTATAATCATTTTTGTCTTCAAAACCAGGATTAGACTGTGAAGCTTGAGACAATGCGCTGCTACCGTGAAAAACTCGCGATTCAGACGATTGCAGTTCGCTAGAAACGTTATTTGTATTTGCTGCTACATTTTCGTTAGAACTAAACTGAGTAGAATTAGCAGCAAGACGCTGAGCGCTTCGCTGGCCGGTTGGTCCTAATTGTTGAGACGAGCCGCCAGAAATATCAGATGACACATTACTTAACGACTGTGCTGGCATCGTAGAATACTTAACTTTGCTGGCGGGATGTTTGTTGACACCTGGCTGCGAGCTAACTATGTCCATGAAACGGCCGCGACTCTTAGTCTTCATTTTTTTTGGTAGTCCTGATCGGACTGGCACAGCTCCGCCAATTGCCGCTACCTGCGGCGGTGTTGCGGCTTGCGGCAACGGCTGGGGAGCCGGCGATGGTATTGAACTATTTAGAGCTGAATTTTGAACAACAGTAGAAGCCTGAGAAGCGACCGACACACCAGCCGAAGCTGAAGCACCGTTTGTTGGCAAAATCTGAACCTGAGCGGTAGACACCCCAACAGCTGGCTGTGCTGGAACTGCAGCCGAAACCGGTACACTAGCTGTTGATACAGATGAACTTGGCTGCTTAGCGACACCAACCGTTGCGGCCGGCGAGGGCGAAGCCGTCATATTCGCAACTGGACCAGGACCAGGAGCTAATTTACTAGGCTCAACTGAAACTGGCGCAGCATTAGAGGAAGGATTTGAAGGCGTAGAGACAGCCGGCGGTGTTGGCGCCTCAGTATGTTGGCCGTCCTCTTTTAATAATCCGCTCTTGGACATAGCCTCGGTAATTGAACGATCTAGCTCGTCGAAGTCGAATTCTGTCATAGCTATTTACCTCTCTTTACTGGTAAGGATGGCATATCTTCACATTTTTTGATAATACCAGCAAAAGCATAGACATCCAAACTTGATTCACCGATAAGCAAACCATTTACACCAGCTGTTTGCAAATACGACATAGCGTTATCAAGATTAACGCTACCGCCGTAAAGTACGCGGACATTCTCGGCAGCGACCTTACCGAAAAGATGCTCAATTTGCCGACGAATATATTTAACGGCGCGTTCAACGTCGCGCGGTGAAGCGAATTTACCAGTACCGATTGACCACACTGGCTCATAAGCTATAACAATCTGACCAACCTCAACGCTCGTAATATTAGCTAGTCCTCCCACCAACTGATCGCGAATTACATCAGACGTTTCCTTGTTGGCTCGTTCTTGCGCTGTTTCACCAATACACAATACAGGCGTAATATTATTACGCACTGCCGCTTGCACTTTGCTGCGAATATCTTTACTGCGTTCAGCAAAGATATGCCGGCGCTCGCTGTGGCCAATTATGCCATATTGTACGATACCGCGCAGCTGCGACGCTGATACTTCACCAGTGTAAGCACCGCTGTCACGCCAATAAAAGTTCTGCACTGCCAGGTTAAAGTGATGATGTTGCACCTGCATATTAAGCGGCTGGAGAGCTAACATGGTCGGTGCCAACACTACCTCAGTATTTTTGAGCTTGCCAACCAGCTTGTCGAGTTTATGAACATACAAACTCGCCTCATTGACAGTGAGGTTCATTTTCCAGTTTGCAATAATAAGTTTCTTGCCCACGTTTTATACTTGCTTATGTTTACCCTTGCGTCTAGTTTACTACAGTTATTAACGCTCGTCTAGTTTTTTGCATGAAAACACCCCGCCAAAAGCGAGGTGTCTATTAAACTTTACTGCTTTTACTCAACAACACGCACACGCAATGTGTCGGTACCGCCAGCTACACCCGACTGGCGGCCGCTGACAACAACCGCGGTCAATTTGTCATCGCGCCCGAAAGTACCCCAATCAAGCAACTCTTTGGCTAATTTTGTACCAACATGCTCGCCTTCCTCGCGCACATATGAGCGGGTAGCGTATGACAAAGCTAACTGTTGAGCCACACGCTTATTCGGTGTTACTGCAGCGATTGGCAACTCTGGACGGCAAGCTGCAATCCGCGCAGCTGTTGCGCCAGATTTAGTTTCGGCAATAATCACATCGGCGTCTACTTGGTTAGCTACTACTACCGCAGCATTAGCAATCGCATTACGGCGGCGGTTCTTCTCGCCATATTCAATCGGCATGTCATTCATCGGCCAGCGCGACTGCGTGTAGCGCACCGTCTTGGCCATCATTTTGACTGCCTCGACAGGATAGCTACCGTTAGCTGTCTCGTCAGAGAGCATTACTACATCAGTACCGAGGATTACTGCTGTTGCTACATCGCTAACTTCGGCGCGAGTCGGCTCTGGATTATCGACCATACTGGCTAACATTTGCGTTGCCACTATTGATAGTTTACCGTATTTGCGGCACAAGCGAATTGCTTCGCGCTCAACAATCGGTACAATCTCGGGACTAGTCTCGACCGCTAAGTCGCCGCGCGCAATCATCACGCCGTCAGCAGCCTTAACTATTTCTTTGAGCGCTTCCATCTCGATAGCTGCTTTGGTCTCAACTTTCGCAATAATCTGTGCTGTCGAACCGTGGCTTAGCATAATCTGCCGCAAGTTATTAATATCGTCTGCGCTCTGAATAAAACTGAGGGCTACAAAATCAATATCTTTGTCGGCGCCAAACTCTACGTCAGCCAAATCTTTTGGCGTTAAAATATCGCCGCCAAAGTCGGTGTCTGGCAGGTTCAAACCTTTACGGCTCATCAAAAATCCATCGTTCAGAATACGAATCTTGATTGCCGTATCACTAACCCGCTCAATCATCTCGCCGCGAATCTTGCCGTCGAACAAGTAAACTGGCTCGCCAACCTTGACTTTGTTAGCTAAATTGTATTGAATCGGCAAATTCGTACTGCCATCGTGTTCTTGAATTGCATGATCGAGAACGATCTCGTCGCCAGCTTTAACATCTAAGTGGTTGTTCTTTAGAACGCCGAGACGAATTTTTGGTCCTTGTAAATCTTGCAAGATTGCTACCGTTCGGCCAACTTCGGCGCTAGCATCACGAATCCACTTGATCTGATCGAGCCGTTCTTCGTACGATCCATGGCTAAAGTTCAAACGAAAGCCATTTGCGCCAGCTTCAATTAATTGTTTGATTTTCTCTGGTGAATTTGTGGCTGGCCCCAGAGTCGCCAGTATCTTAGTCCTTTTAAATGTATTACTCATAGATAGTTATTATACTCTAATATGTTCTACAAAAATAGTACGCCCAGACTAGGACGTACTTGACAAGTGCAAATTTATATTATATGGTGACCTTACCGGGAATCGAACCCGGATTGCCAGGATGAAAACCTGGTGTCCTAACCGTTAGACGATAAGGCCACGCTTACAGATATCTTAACAGATTAGCCTAATTTACGCAATAAACAACCTAATACCGCGGCGGCAGCTCGATTGTGGTGTCGGTTGAAATAGAACTGTTTGCGTTAGCTTTATTATAAGCCCACAAGTACGTATCCATCCGCGCGTTAATAATCTCCGCTGGCGTGGTATAACCATTCTCATTACCAGCCGAACCGTCAGCTCCGTGAGTACGGCGCAACTGCAAAACACGCGACGACACTACCCCATTAATCTGTAACGGCTTGTCACAAACCGTCGATCTCAATCCGCTAGTATAATCAGATCGGATTAATGCTGATCGAACACCGCTCTCGTCAACTTCACAGGTAGAAATTACACCGCCCACGCCAGCATTAGTACCCGAAGCAATCAACCAAGCGTCAATATTAGTTACACTATCCTTAACAATAATGTTGCGCGCGTATATCACAGCCTGCGGTAGTTGGCTAGCGCTAGAGAAGCTACCAGTATCATAACGTATATCACCATCTATAACTACCGTCTTGTCGCCAGCATCAATAATAACCGACCTACCCATCCCAATAGTGCCGCCCGACAAATTCACGATTGCTCGCGACGATGACAATTTGTACGAGCCATCTAATCCGCTAAGCGAGATATTCTCGCCCGCCAACGGACGCTGAGCGCCAAAATAACTAGATTTGACAGTATTTTGCGCGCCGATAGTTCCCCATTGCCCATATCTAGCCTTATTATTGGCAAATGTTAGACCATTTAACTCGCTATCTGCCGCTATGCCCAACCGTGATGTCGTACCCATGCCAGAAAGAGCACCTCCTGATGCCGACACAACATTTGACCGGCTATACGAGGAAATTTCTGGCGCAAACATGCCATACTCACCCCAGCTGCCGATCGAATGAGTATTGCCACTCATAGTCAACGTACGCGCGCCGCCAGTATAGATGCCCGACTTATACTGTTGGGTGATTAAAGCATTCGCGATATTGCTCGACCCGACACGCACATCGCCACCCCAGATTTGTACCATTGGCCTCTTGGAAATACGGTAGCAACGCGGATACGATACGCGGCGTTTTGAAGAATCTCCCGTTGTATCCCAGTTATACTTATTAACAGTAGCTACCCGGCAAATTACATCGCCAATCTTGTATCGTGCCGTATCAAGCGCCGATGTATCAATAACTTCAGTCCTGTCAAAAGCACTCTGCTTGTTATTTGTTGGCGTACAATCGCTAATTTTACCAGACAACTGAGGTTGAGAGTTGAGCCAAGAGCATGTGTTCACGCCTGTGCCATAGGTCGTATCGGCATAATGCCTGTCTCCGTCATTCTTATTGAATATGCCATTTAGTATACTACCCAGTTGACCATCCGACATTTCCGCGGCCGATCCAGTGAAGGCAAACGTAAAGACATCGGCATCACTACTGCCGCCAGCTTCGCGACGCCCGCCCGTATTGTATATAGTGCTATCTAGCGTTGTCGCATTACCTTGTTCTAGTACGCCAATAGCCGTTGACCCGCCCGCCGAACCAACTCCTGGCACCAAATTAAAGTCCGAAGCCACCCTTGCGCAGGCAGGTTCGCTAGAGGCCCAGTCCCTACGTACTACCGAGTCTGGCCACGTCCACCATATCTGCGTACATATATAAGACCCCGCTCGGCTACCGTCGTTGGGTACGCGAATCTTCATACAATCGTCGCCGTCTCGACCACTCCAAGTATTTGTATTATTAGGACTTTGCACTAAGTTATTAAGCGCCGACCGGCATTTATTGTTATAAATATTACTGACCGCTCCGCGTGCAATGAGAACTCTATGCCCATTATTACTACCACCACAATGGCGCCAATCCTTACCGGCACAGCTAGCAACATCGTGCAGATTATTAAAATATGCCGATTCTATAACTACTTGTACGCTAGAATTTGTATGCTGATAATTTGAATATGGAGTATTCCGAAGAGTCGCTATGAACTCGGCCTGTTTTCCAGGAAAGACATCAGGCTTACCATCTAGATGCCGCTCGGCATACGGACGAGAACTACCAAAAGCATTAGAGTTATTATAATTTGCATAAATTTTGTTGTCGGAGCGATCATAAACATAGCTTTCACCCTGAACTTTCCAGCCGCTTGGTCTTGGCTTACGACGAACCCATAGAGAAATATTATCCGTACCACAGTTAATTCTAGAACCACTGTAGGTAACTACTTTATCGCCTTTCATAACTGCTAAACAACTTTTCGCACCAAACGTAACCAATTCTGATTGGCCACCAGGTTGAGCAACGCCATTAACGTCAGCACCTAAATCCAACTGATCCCACTCACTCTCGCCGTTTATCCACTGGTATTCAGGACCGCCGCCGTAGTAGTATCCTCTATTAAAGAAATAATTACCGTTGCCATCTATATGACCTGCTGGATTAGTTACCCAAACAGACCTGCCCTGCCCGTTGAAAGTGAAAAGAGAGTAAATCCTAATTGGATTACGAAATCGTTGGGTATTCCACGAGCCTCGTATGGTAAAGTATAGTGTCGTTGCATTCCAGTCCATCTCGATCGGGTTGGTCGGCGAAGACCCCACCATACTGAAATAGTTCGTATTATGATAAGACGCCCACCAGACAGCGCACGGGTGATTAATATAATCGCCGCAAGGATCGCCGCCCCAAGCTTGCTTCTCCATATCGTTACGTCCAGAATTCCAACCATAAACTGCATACGACGTATCGCTTCTCAGCAAGCAAACAATACCTGCTGCTGCCACAATAACAAAACAGCTAAGCCACCACTTCAAGCCACGCAGCAGCCCCTCGTGCATTATTGCTTATTCTCCGGAACTGATTGCTTGCTGCGCAGCAAATTTAACTGCTCAACATTAACTGGCACCTTCAGCCTACCGCTAGCGTATATTCCTTTGTCTGACAGGTTTTTTATTTTGTTATATAAATCGTCCGTCTTCTGGCTATGACCGTTCGCATCTGCGGTCGTATGATAAAAATACAAAGCAACAACACACGTGGCGTCATCAGCGTAGTGATTCTTTTTTTCTATTTCGCCAGCAATCTTCTTCAGATTATCAGGGGAAGATATACTACCATTAAACTTATCAATGATATCATTTCCGCACACATTATAGTAAACCAGCGCGCGCTGTTCTGGCGTTTTTACGCCGCCGTAAAGATATCCCAGTGCTACCGCAGTGACAACAGCTGCTATAACCGCCAGGCCGCCGCCTATGATAAATCCCATCTTCCTCTTCATAAATAAAAGTATACCATTTATGCTTTGCTGCCGTCTAGAGCTGGCGGCGACTTTAACTCCGCAATCGGTAGCCGAAAGCCAAAAGTACTACCCTTGCCGAGCTCCGATTCGAAAATCATCGTACCGCCATGCCCTTCGACTACTTTCTTCGCCAAGAACAAGCCGATCCCCGTGCCGTCCGGCCGCTGCCGCCGAGCGTTGTCGCCGCGAAAGAACTTAGTGCCGAGCTTTTTCTTGGCAGATGGCGACACACCCATTCCCTTATCGATTACCCGCAAAACTGCCTGGCCATCTTCAATTGACAATCGGACCTTTACCGTATTAGCGTCTGGTGAATAATAAATAGCGTTATCAATGAAATTCATAATAACTTGGCGAATCTTGGTGTCGTCTAGATACAGCAGCGGAAAACGCGCTGGCTGGCGATACGTGACCTTGACCTTATGCGTATTTGCTACCTGATCTACGTTCACAACCTCTTCGGCAACCAGCTGCGACAAATTGACCGCTGTACGATTGATAATAAATTTACCAGTCTGCAAACGGCTCACGTTCAAAAAATCACTAACCAATCGCACCATCCGTTCACTGCTGCGAAAAGCTTCTTCTAGTAGCTGTCGCTGGGCTGGCGTAATTTTACCAGCATCGCCTTCAAGCACCATGCTTAGATAGCCTTTTACGCTAGTTAAAGGTGTTCGCAGCTGGTGGCTGGCCATACTGACAAACTCATCTTTAGTAGCATCCAGGGCCTGCAATCTTTTGTTGGACTGGCGCAGCTGGCTAGTCGCTTCGTCGACTTCTTTCTCTAGATTTCCCGCTAAGCGGCGAATCTCCTCCAGGCGAAACATATTCAAGAGCGCCACCGATAAATTGCGCGCCAAAACATCAAACAGCTCAAATTCCTTACCGCGAATCTCGCAGCCATCACGCCGCTCGCCAATTACTAGGCAACCAATTTTCTGATCAGCAACGCACAGCGGTAAGATTACTGCAATACCATACCGAGCATAATCACCAATATCGCCAGAACCAAGCGTCTGCGAGTCCAACCATGCCGGCACATTACGCTTGCCAGCAATATACGGCTGGTGATATTGATCACAAAAAGCCACGCCAGCAAAACGTACTTGCAATACACTAACAAAAGTCTCTAAATAACTATTTAGCAATGTATCAATGTCTTTGGCATCAACCATTTTGCGCGTCAGAACGTCCACAACTTGTTGCGAACGATACGATGGACGGCGAACTCTACCAAAAAACCGCTTCATTGCCTTTATAGTACACTTTTCTCGACGATAACGCTAGAGCTTACTCGAAAAGTAACCGGGATATGCTATTATAAAAGCATGACAACTATCGCTATTATCGAGGACGATCAAGTAATCAACCAAATGTACCGGATGAAGTTCGAGGCGGCTGGATTCGATGTGGTTACTGCCAGCGACGGCGAGACTGGCGTCAAAGTGGTTCAGCATGCTAATCCTGACATCATTTTGCTTGATCTGCAAATGCCGAATATGAACGGCACCGAAGCGCTGCGAAAAATCCGCCAGCAGCCCGCTAATGCTAATACGCCAGTTATCATTCTAACCAACCTAGGCGAAGAAGAGGCACCTGCCGAGCTGCGTAACCTAGGTATTCATAGTTATATCGTCAAGGCTAATCTAACACCTAGCCAAGTTGTAATCCACGCCAAAGAAGCGCTGAACGATAAGCGATAGAATTACTATAACTTACCAACTCGCCGCAAGCACGCCTCAATCAGATGATCAAATAATACTGCGTATGTCAACGGACCGACACCGCCCTTTTGCGGTGTAATCGTAATATCGCTGCGCTGGCGAAC
>JABZJV010000066.1 GCA_015257605.1 Nanosynbacter sp.
AGTATCCCGCATAAATCGGATAAAATTCATCGCGATTCTCAAAGATTACGTAATTACCTAAGCAAGCGCCAGCTTTTACGCCGTCAGCTTCCAATAAGAAATAACCGACGAATAGTGCTGCCAAAATATAACCTAGGACCGGAATCCAGCGCCTTTTATCGCCAGAAAGTTGATAAATCAGATGAATACCCAGAGGCGGCAGCATAGTAATCGCCACATAACCAAGCTTCGCCCAGCCTAGGCTATCAAGAAAAATCGTACCTTCGCAAACATTATACTCAGCCCACTGAAACAGTGCCAGACATATCAGCAGCGCCATAGCAATCCTCGTCACAGCGTTTAGTTTATAACGCCAAAACGTATATAGCGCCAAAACAAGCTCAATCGCTAGCGTTGCCAGCATCACTGGCGGCGAAAAGCAGTAAAGCTTCAGCTTCTTAAACTTATTCATACGATGAATTATACACCATTGCGGTAGCTAATCGTTGTCGCGAGCAGTAAACCATTCACCGAATTTCTGCCAATGCTGAAAATGAGAAGGGTTAATCTCCGCACCGTCATGGCGGAGCGCAAATTCTTCAGCAATTGTTAACCCGCCGCTATCCTCCATTGATACAACCTGATTCATTGACGTTCCTTCGCCGCGCGGCTCGTTTATAAACACGCCAGTTTGATCATATATAAACAGCTTTAATTGCTCGCCATCAAAATATGCCACGACGTCATGCAATATAATTCTCCGATCATTTTTATCTTTCATCAAATCCAAAAAATCTTCAGCCGTAAACCAGCCGACAATATCTTTCATATAACCGCCCGGAAAGCCGCCAAGTGCTGGAATTTCCCAGCTGCTATCATTAACAACAACCGGCTGGCCTGCTTTTTCGTACGCCGACTTAACTTTTGCTTCGGTAATTTTCAGCGGATCATGATGCTGGATTTCATCAATGTTAATTTGTAGCGGCTCGACAAAAATCCCATAGCCTTTCAGAACCGACTTGGCTTCTTCAAGTTTGTGCGGATTGCCAGTAACAAATGTAATTCGTTTAGGCATAAGATTATTATAGCACTTCTTATTTTAGGCTTCTTATTCCAACGTAGTAAGAAATTGACGAACAGCATCAATTGGTTTGAACAAACGGTATGTCTCGATGTCCTCATTTGGCGTTAATTCGGCGCGAGTTCTACCGCCATAACCATCCGGGCAAAATATTTTATCCCAGCCAAAGCCGCCATCGCCGGCAGGGTGCTTGGCGATGACACCACCAAGTTCAGCACGAAATAACTTGATCCGCTGGCCGTCGTAGTAGCCGAATACACATGTCGCCACTGCCGATCGATCGCCAAAGCCATCAAGCATCCGGCAAAGATTCTCTAAACCGTTCGGCGCCTCCACAAAAAACTTAATAAACGGACCCGGCAGTCCGCCCAACGCTGTAAACTCAAGCGCCACATCCTCAACCAGAACCGGACATTTAGCAACTACATACGCCTGGCGAACCTTATGCTCAACAATCTCTTCCAAGCTCGTTGATTGAATTTCCGTTAAATCAACTGCCCGGTGTGCTAGCGGCAAGCCCAGCACGCGCGATAAATAATCTGCTTTGTGTTGATTGCCTGTGATAAGCGTAATCGTCTTCATCGCGCTTACACCTGAGTTTCAGAGTTTACTTTCTCAAATCGCGGCACAGACTTCCCATCCAGTACTACTGTTTCCGTAAACATGCTGGCAGGGCGGGCAAATAGTTCATATTCATTTTCATAGAGAGGTCGGTAGATCACCAAAAGCTCTTCCGTCTCAGTTTCTAATGCTAGACCGATCACCTCGTATGGCTTGCCTGACTTGCTATGCTTGTACACACCCTTGCTTATTTTCGCACAACGACTCTGCTCTTTACTATCCGTAGCTTCTTCGCGATACTTCTCTGGCTGAGTGCGGAAGATATTCACCCATTTACTATCATCAGCCAAATCATGATATTTAATGTAATGCCGTTCGTCAAAGTCGCCTTTATCCTGCTTTTTACGCGCCATTTCCTCTTGAACTTGCTCTATAGAAAAGCCAAAATCTTGGCGCAGCGCGTCAACAACTTCCTGCAAATCAGCCAGCTCTTTGAGCGATTCATTACGCTGATTATCGTCCAGCGGGATTTCGTCCGCCTCCTCGTGAACCTTGCGGAGCAACTCGCGGCGAAACTCTTGTTTGTCTAATATGCGGTACTCCGTATGTAAAACTTCTTCGTCGCCCAGACACTTTTTCACGACTTTGTCGCGAACTAGTTTTTGTAAATAAAATCGAATCATTTTAAATTAAGGTTTTAATACTGTCTTTGTAGATTGATGTATTAGATTATAAGTAATATTTAGCGTTCTATGCAACCGCTTTTTAGCGCGGCAAAACAACGCCCGTATCTTTCGCTATCTTTAGCAATTCTTCGTTAATGACTAGCAGCTTTTCTTTTGACGACATCTTGGCGAAGCTAGCGCTCATCAAAGTTTTATTCGGCTTGTTATAAATAACATCGTATATTTCTTCAATATCGTTAGTAAGTGCCTGCAGCTCGCCTTCAACTCGCCCAAGTCGATTTTTGACCTCGCGCATCTCGCTTTCAACACCGTTAAGTCGATCCTTAACTTCGCGAATATCACTCTCAACACTGTCGAGCCGGCTTTTGACCTCGTGCATGTCGCTTTTCAAACTAGAGACATCCTCTTTCAGACCAGATACATCTCTTTTTAGTTCCGATATATCTGCTTCAACTGCGTCAAATCGCGGTAGTACAATTGTCTCCAAC
>JABZJV010000016.1 GCA_015257605.1 Nanosynbacter sp.
TCCGCCGCACCTTTGCCGCGCTCGGCTACACCGTCGTGCGACTGCACCGCGTACAGTTCGGCAATTATTCGCTTGGCAGCATGAAACGAGGGGAGTGGCAAAGTATTTCCGCAACATGCTGATACAACATTACTATCGACACTACATAACGCCATTTCAATCGGCTTATTGTAAATCCTGCTATACTGCTAGCGCTCGCCAAATCAACTCACCTCTGTTATAATTAAGTTAATTATGGCAACCAAACTTCCTACCGTCGCTATCATCGGCCGTGCCAATGCTGGTAAAAGTTCGCTATTCAACCGCATCATGCGCTCGCAGCAAGCCATTGTTGCCCGCGAAGCCGGCACTACTCGCGACAATGTCATCGGTAAAGCGTCGTATCAAGACCGTGAATTTTGGCTAGTTGATACCGCTGGCCTCAAACCCGCCGAGGACGAATTCGAAGCCAGCATCCAAGATCAAATCGCCGAGGCCGCCGAAGCTGCCGACGTCATTCTCGTGGTCGTCGACAGTACCAAATACCCCAGCGACGAAGACCGCCGCGTCGCCAAAACTGCCCTAAAAAGCCGCAAACCCGTCATTCTCATCACTAACAAAGTCGACTTAAAAGGCAGCCTGCCCGACAGCGAATTTTTGCGTCTCGGCATTAAATCAATCATTCGCACCTCTGCCGAGCACAACTCTGGTATCACCGACATCCTTAGCGAAATTTGCCAGCACATTCCCGCTAAAAAGCAAACCGAGCCCAGCGAGACTCTCAAAATCGCCCTTATCGGCCGGCCAAATGTCGGTAAATCTAGCCTGTTTAATACGCTAGCCGGCAAGCAGCAAGCCATCGTTGCCAGCCGCGCCGGCACCACCCGCGACGTCAACCGCGTCCGCCTGCAATACCACGGGCAAGCGATCGAGCTGCTCGACACCGCTGGTATCCGCCGCCAAGGCAAGCAAGAGATCGGCATCGAGAAGTTCAGCGTCTTGCGCACCCTCGCTGCCATTGAAGAGGCTGATATTTGCTTTTTACTAATGGACGTCAATGAGTTGAGCACCGCCCTCGACCAAAAGCTAGCTGGCATTATCGCCGAAGCAGGCAAGGGGCTAGCCATCGTCGTTAGCAAATGGGACGTTGCTCTCGGCAAAGATGCCTACACCCGTGACGCGCTGGCGCCAAAGATTTCGGCGCAATTCGACTTTACGCCGTGGGCGCCATTGATTTTCACTAGCTCGGTCACCGGCCAGAATGTTGCCAAATTGTTCGACTTAGCTCTCAGCATCAATGCACACCGCCAGCAAAAAACTACTACTCGTAAGCTTAACGATCTCCTACAGCAATCAATTCAAAAGCATCCGCCAGCCGGCCTGAAAAACACCCACCCGAAGCTGCGCTACATCGTGCAAACCGATACCAATCCGCCATGGTTCGTCATTTACGGCAGCAATTTGAAGTTCGTCCACTGGAGCTACAAACGCTACCTAGAGCGCCAAATTCGCGATGTTTTCGATTACACTGGCACGCCGATCAAATTATCTTTCCGCGACGAAAAACAGCTCAAAGCCAACCGCGAACGCATCGCCCGCGGCCTGGCGCCCGTCACCAAAGCCTACAAACAAGCCAAAAACGCCGAAAAACAGCTATAAAACCACATTTTTGACAAAACCCCTTGATGTTTTGTTCTATTAGTGATATATATATTAGCTTTTGTTGACAGATGTTTGACATTTTGTCCAAAAGTGTATTTTGACAAGCAGTTGAGAATAGAGCAAGGTGAGATTTTATGGCGTTATTTTAGCGAAGGCAAAATAGTGTCGTGAAACCTCATTTTGCTCAGGCGCCATCCGGGCGTCGAGCAGTGTTTTTTGCAAGAAAGCACAGGCATCCCGCCTGGGTGAGGAGAGAGTGGCAAAATGCGATACCGCGACAACTCAGAGAAGGGGCTCGTCCTGGCCATCGTCTTTATCATCATTGCTATTTTCGGCATCCGGGGCTGCGCCACTTCGGTGGCGCAGTCTAGCAGCTACACAGAGGTTGTGGAGATCTGTGGCAAGGATGTGGTGTCTACAGGAGAAGGCAGACACGAATACCGTGTCTACACTTCTGGCGAAACCTACGTGGTGAAAGACTACTACGGCACGGGTGGTGCCAGATTTAATAGCGCGGATACGTATGGAAGAATCCAGGTAGGAAAGACCTACCTGGTTCGGTCTCATGGACTGAGATTCGCGCCTTTCTCTGTTTTCCGAAACATCGAGACGGTCACAGACACCACACAGCGGGCCACCGGCACCTGCGGCTGAGACCCGCGAGCTGGCAAGCCGCCGAGAATACTTGGCGGTTCTCTCCGCCGCACATATTCTCCTGCTTGTCAGTTCGCTCCATAGATGCGTATCTATGCTGATGAGTCGGAAACGACGAAAGCGAACTTTTATCCAAACATCACTAGTTGCGCCACTAGTGCTTCGCGCGTGATTTCATCTGCCCGTTCGCCGATGAGTACAATTTTTGCCGCTTCCTCAGGCTTGGCATGAGTTAGCTGAATTTGCTGCTCGGTCGCCTCCACATGCTGGCGCGCGCCGTTGTCGTTGATGAAGCAGCCCTTCGTTCGCCGCAGACCATACGCCGCAAATAATTCCGGCCATATTTTTTCCAAAGTCGCCGCCATAATTTTCATGCCCGAAACGTCCAGCACCGCATACGTCGGATTGTCCGGCACCACTAATTCGCCGTCATACGTATCAAAAAACGCCAGCAGCCCCGACGGCGTGGTGATTTTACTGAGGTCAAACCGACCGTGCGGCGCGCTGAGCACCTTGGCGTAGGGTAGAGTACGCCGTTTTATTTCGTATTCAGCTCGCTCACTATAGTTCAATAAATCTTCCTTAGTCACTAAAATCACGTCTGCGGCTTGCAGTTCAATTTCGTGCGCCGGCTCAATCCCGCGCAAAATCTCGTGCGCATCGATCACGTAAAAACTCTGCATCAACTCATACTTATTGAAGATTTGTGCATTTATCAATTTCTCGACCAAGTTCATCGTTCGCGCCACACCCGTCGCCTCGATAAACACCGGGGCAGGCGAATTACGACAGAAGTCCAGCAACATCCGCGTCAGCGCGTGTTTCGACGAGCAGCAGACGCAGTCGCCAGCCAGCGTCGTCACCATCTCCGCCAATCCCTCCAGCCGATAGCCGTCGACATTTTCGTTAGCATATTCATTTTCAATCACCCGCGCGCCCTTATAGTCACTTTGTTGCAATAAGAATTCCAACACGCTGGTCTTGCCGGAACCCAGCGAGCCGTTCACCAAATAAAGCGGTACTTTGTCAATAACCGCCCGCGCTTCGTCAAATGCCGCATTAACACTAAATTCCAAATCGTCATCGCGTTTCGCCATACATCTATTATACGTCATCACAGCCAAGGTGCTATACTAAGGCTATGAAAGTCATTCTGGCCCTTGGTAATCCTGGCGAAAAGTATGCTTACACGCGGCATAATGCTGGCTTTTTAGTAATCGATCACTTGGCGGCAGGGCAGAGTGCACATTTTAGCAATAAGCCCAAATTCTTTGCGGATATTGCCGAATTAAACAGTTTTACGGTCAATTTAGCTGCTAATGCAAACTCACACACCATCGTCCCACGAGAAAAAATTCTCCTCGTCAAACCAAACACCTACTATAACGAGGTTGGCATTGCCGCGCGGGCGCTCATGGATTTTTATAAACTGACACTGGATGATTTACTAATTATTCACGACGACACGGCGCTTGATTTTGGTAAAATCCGCGTCCGTAAAGGCGGCCGCAACGCTGGCAGCAACGGCTTAAAATCGCTTCATGTTCACATTGGTTCTGACTTCTGGCATATTCGTATCGGCACCGATAACTTACTGCGCCGGCAAATCGGCGATGTTGATTTCGTCCTCAGCAAATTTAACGCCGACGAGCAAAAAATCCTCCGCGATTGGACAATTCCCGAATCCATCAAGCTGATCGGCACATTTCTTGATGATACTATCGAACCGCTCAGTATCAAGCTATAATCCTCGGCACATCACTACACCATTGCGCCTGCGAAATTAAAAATGCTTATTGCAACAATGTCGCAATAAGCAAGCGCTCCCTCCCGAAACAAAAAGCCCAAATATCAATTACCGTCGTTTCCGCGGCACAATCTTCGCCGCGCCGTGCTTCAGCCGCCGCTCAGCATTGTGTAATTTCGCCGCGGCTGCTTCCTGTAAATTAATCGCTCGCGCCTCCAGCATACTGCTGCCAACCGCCAAGCTTACAAACAATAGCCCCAAGCCGCCCGTCGCCCATTCCGGCAGCTCCAGATGAAACAGCTTGGCGATCATCATCATACCCAGCGCCATGATCGCCCAGTGCGCGCCATTTTCCAGATATTTATACTTGCTGAGCATGCCCGTCCGCAGCAAATACACCGTCAGCGACCGCACCCAAATCGCTCCAGCACCCAAACCCGCCACGATCAGCAGCACGCTGCTGGTGATAGCAAACGCGCCGATGACGCCGTCGAAGCTAAAGCTGGCGTCCAACACCTCCAGATAGAGCAGGCTAGCGAAGGCCGCCCAGCCGGTCTTGACCTTGACTGACTTAGTATCGTCCTCGTGAAAGAATGAGCCGAACAATTCCAGCCCGATGTGCAGTATAATTCCCAGTACCGACGAGATCAGCACCAGCGCCCGATGCGGCGGCTCAACCGTGAAATACAGCACCGCCGCCACGCTAAGCATCAAGCAAACCTTGAAATTCTCAAACCGCCCAGCCTTAGCCAGCCACGGCTCGACATGCCGCATCCAGTGCACGCGCTTGTTATAATCAATGAAATAACTGAGACCAATCATAATCAGAAACGCGCCGCCAAAAGCATCAATCATCGGCGAGGCCTCGTGTAAAGTATGGCCGTATTCCGCCGGCTTATTCAGCGCCAAATCAACCACTTCCATAAAGCCATGGCCGCTCGCCACCATCACAATGATAATCGGCAGCACGAACCGCACCACAAACACCGCCACGAAAATCCCAACCGTCAAGAACACCTTCTGCCAAACCTGGCTCATACCAGCCAGTACCTTGCTATTAATCACCGCGTTATCAAAGCTAAAGGTCACCTCCAGCACCACCAGAATCGCAAACAACCACAAGCCGCTCGCGCCGAAATGTCCGAAAATCAGCCCACCCAACGCCAGCGTCAACAGCGCCGAAAACCAAAAAATCCGAAATGGGTGATGCGAATGCCAGAGATGTTTCATAATGATTTAGTATAGCACAAGCTTACTGCTATAATTTATAAGTATGGCAAAAAAACGTGTCAAAAGCTTCGACATAAATAAGCTAATTAACACAGCCAAGATACTTACCGGCTGGACAATTGCGCCAGTATTGATTGTCGCAATATACTTATATAGCCCCCAGCTTGGACTATGGCTAATCAGCGACAAATCAGACATTTGGTTCAACGAAACTGCAACAATGTTGCAAGACTTCCTAACCATCACGCTAAGCATAATCATTGAAGCTTTACCTTTTGTTATCCTCGGAATTATCATTTCATCTTTGATTCGCCGCTTTTTGCCGCCAGCCAAACTCACTAAAATTTTACCGCGTAACCCATTTTGGCGCCGATTTACATTATCGCTAGCCGGACTAGCACTACCAGTCTGCGAATGCGGCAACGTACCGGTCGCTCGCAGCTTACTAGCTCGCGGATTAAAACCCGCCGACGTCGTCAGCTTTCTATTCGCCGCGCCGATTCTCAATCCCATCACCATTATTGCAACAATGACCGCTTTCAGTTTTCAGCCATACATGGTTTGGTGGCGAATTATTTTTGCATTGATAATCGTCCAACTGACCGCCTTGATAGTCAGCTTTATGGACGAAAATAAAATTATTCGTCCAGCTTTCAAAGAATATTGTCGTACACACGAGCACAATTCCGAGTTCAAAGAGGTGCTTAGATCCTCGCGCGACGAATTCTGGCAATTGCTCACTATGCTAAGTGTCGGCGCTGTCATCGCTGCTGTCACTCAAGTTTTTGTACCGCGCGCCGTCATTAACATTATCGGCAGCGACATTATTTTGTCAGTTATCGCCATGATTGCCTTGAGCTTTGTAGTCTCGATCTGCTCTAGCGTCGATGCCTTTTTTGCGTTAGCCTATGCCCGCAGTTTCACAGCAGGCTCGATTCTATCATTTCTATTAGCCGGTCCGATGATCGATATCAAGCTAATCGTATTGATGCGAACCACTTTCCGTTGGCGATTTATCGCTGTGGTAATGTTAATAATTTTCGCATTGTCGTTCGCGGCAGGTATAGGAGTAAACTTGCTTTATGCGAGCTAATTTGGCGAAATCATTGGGCGGAATTGCTGCCTGCGGATACGTTTTGCTGCTAGCTTGCCGCGGTCAGCTCGGTTTCTACATCCATCCGCGCTACCATCTTTTTGCTGCCATTTTGAGCACGATAGGTATCGTTTTCTTGGTTATTGATATAGTGTTGCAATTAAAGAGCGGCGCATTAACTGCACACCACCGTTTCGAATTCCGCCATATCAAGTTCGCCTCGTGTCTATCTGTCCTAATTTTACTAGCGGGCTATCTGCTGCCGCCAAAACCGTTATCACCGAGCAGCGTCACTCAAAGAGAAAATTCTATCACCACCAGCCAAACAAACTATTGCAATATTCCTAAACCTAAGGAAAGCGAGACGAATGTATCGATCAACCGCTGGCGATCTGCTTTCAACTCCTGCCAAAAACTATCGTATTTTGACAATACTAGCATAACGATAACTGGTTTCGTCTCGAGTGGCACACTACAAAACTATGGCTACGATTATTTCGAACTGGCACGCTACGTTATCAGCTGCTGCGCCGCCGATAGCATACCTATGAAAATCTTAGTAGAAAAAACTCCTGCGAATAGCTACCGCGATGGCACTTGGTTAACCGTCAAAGGGAAGTTGATGCAAAAAATAATTAACGGCAAAGCTGAATACGTCATCACCGAGTCTACCGCTACCGCGATACCGCAACCAGAAGACCCTTACGAATTATTTGGTTTATAATCTTGCCACTTTTTAGCAGCGCCATCTTCCTGGTAATATTCGTGCGCGCGCCAGTTAGATAAGAAGTTTTTATCGTGCTCGATTTCACTTAGTAGCGGAAAAATCTCACTGAGCAGCATTTCGTCGGGATACTGTTCGCTGTCCGTCAGAGGACGTTGCCCGTTACTGCACAAATGTGCATTAAGAAATATAAAGCGCTTAGTACAAATATAGCCAGGCTTTGAACAGTGCAAGCGAAAATCGTGCATAGTCTGAATCGGCTGCGCCTCGTCCTGATAGGCCTCAAACTTGTACATCACCCAAACTAGTGGCGTATCAAACGTCATGGTGTCAGATAGTTGCTGCTGGTCTCGCCGCAAACCGTCAAGTTTAGTTTGTACTTGTTCAATATCGCTATTCTTCAATTTCGCCAATGCCAAACGGCGCTCCGCAGCAGTAATCTTTGCTGCCAAAGTCTTATATTCATCATACATATCAAGCAGCCTATCGACCGCCACTCTCGCGCCATTCATCATCCAAGTTCCTCCGTAATTACTGCGCGCGTAATCTCACGCGCCCGCTCGCCAATGATAACCATCTTTAATGCCTCGTCAGTGGTACCGCGCGTAACCTGTACCTGCTGCGGCGTTGCCTCGATGTGAAATATCTCGCCACCGTCAGCGACCGCGCCTTTCATGCGCCGCAAAGCATATTTAATTCGTAAATTCGTCCAAATCTTTTCAATTTTCTCAGCGCTAATAGCCAAGCCAGACACATCAACCACGCTATAATTTAAAACATTCTCAGCCGCGTTTTCCGTAGGCTCGTGCAGCAGCAAATAATCCAAAATATGCGACTGGCCGCCAAGCTGCATCAGATCAAATTTACCGTGATCCATCGTCACAACCTTCGTCAGCCCTTGTTGCAACAATGTTTCAATTAGCTGCTGGCGGTCTTTTTCAGCCAGCAAATCCAGCTTGCTGATCAATACCATATCTGCCGCCTGAGCTTCCGCCAGCAACGCCTCCGCCAGGCCATCAGCTCTAGCTTCAGCTCCATCCACAACATACAACGACTGTTTCAAATCATACTGCTTAAAAGTGTCGCCAGCCAGCAATTTCTCGACCACCCGCAGAGTGTTAGCGACGCCAGTCGATTCAATAATCACTGGTGCTTTTCCGCTTATTGCAAAATTGTGCAAAATATCAACCAGCTCCTCGCCGCTGCTGCAGCAGATACACTCGCCAGCAATTGTTGCCACCTCATCAACCCGTTGCGCCAGAGTGCAACTGTCGATACTTTCCGACGCAAACTCATTCTCAATCACTCGCGCGCCAGTAAACTCTGGCTGCTGCACCAAAAAATCCACTAGCGTCGTTTTACCAGCGCCCAGCGCACCATTCACCAAATATAATGCAATCTTATCATTCATAATTAGCCTTTCTTATACACGTATACTGAGTTAATGATATCGTCGTCAGGATTATATTCGACCAGCAACTGCACCCGCTGTAGACTATTCGGGTCAAACGCTGGGTATAACAATGTTTTCGCGCCATGAGCACCACGCACAATGATCCGCCCGCCAGGCCGGAGAGCTGGCAAAATATTATCAATAATTTGCTGTTTGACTTCAACCGAATCGCCCGCCAGCCCAGCCACATAAATCACGTCGTAAGCATTATCCGGCAAAGCTACCGCCGCTCCGTCCGCCAACAAACACTCGCCAACCGGCCAAGCAATCACCCGCGCCAATTCGCGCGACTGCGCCAAAGCAGCCGGCGCCACATCCACCAAATCAACCATCGCTCCCGTCTGATGCCACAAACACCAAGCGGTCAAAGGCAGGGGGCCGCTGCCAATCATCGCCGCGCGGCTACTGTCAGTCAAGGACAAACCCGACCCGCCCAGCAAGCCAACTTCACGCCGCACCAGCTCGCGGTAATTGTCAATATACCAAAACTTTTCCAGCTCTTGCTGCGGACGGGTTGAGCTGGCAATTCGCCGCGACCAATACATTTCCATTTCTGACTCCGATAGGGAACAACGGCGCTGCACTTCGCGGCACACCTCATCATTGCACCAATTTGGTAACGCTGTCGCCTGCACAGCTGCCGCCACCAAGCCAGAAAAAGCCGCATTGACGTCTGGCGATGGTGCAAAATCGTGCAAATTCATCACTGTTTTAATTGCTATATCCATAGCTTTTCATAATGCCAAACCCGCCGAATTATTGCAAATTTGTTGCAATAAGTTGTATACTTGCAATATCATGACCCTCGACGATCTATTCAAACAGCACGACCTGCGCCTCACCAAACCGCGCCAGCAGGTTTTCGACGCATTGCAAAAATCAGATGTTCCGTTGACTATCAGTGATATTGCAAAAAAGTGCAATGATATTAACCGCACCAGCGTTTATCGCGCCTTGGTGACGTTCAACGATCTCAAAATCATTAACGTCGTCCATGTCGGTTGGAAGAACTACTACGAGCTAGCCGAGCCATTCATTCCGCATCATCACCACTTATACTGCATTCGCTGCCAAAACGCTACACCAATCCAAACCCCAGAATTAGAACAGCTCATCAATTACCTCAGCAGAAAATACAGCTTTTTGGTCATTGATCACCATTTTGAGCTTGAGGGTGTCTGCCAAAAATGCCGGCAAGAACAGCAACTGACTAAAAGCATTAGTGCTAGCAAAAACAAGCCAAAGCCAGAATCAAAATCAACAAAGTAACCCTAATCGCCAATCATCGTCAGCAGCGTCTCGCGCTCGCGAATCAGCTCGCGGTAGCGTTTGAGCAAACTCATGATATCGTTGCGCTGCTCATTACTGAGGTCAAATACCGCCAACAACACTCCGTCAATTTCTTTGGCAGCTTTTTGTGTGTCCGACAGATTAGCCAATCCCGGCACGGTAGCCAGATATTCCGCGCGAAGATCCTCGGTCTTTTTTTCATAGAGAGCTAGCCGCTTAGCTGGACTATTGGCTGACTTTTTACCGAGACGCGCCAACGCTTTTTCATACTCTTGCCGCGCCGCCAATACCGACACATAATCAATCTTCAGGCCAAACAACCGCGCTACCAAGCCATTTTGCGCTTGCTCAATCTCGGCAGTAGTACCGTCGATTTCGTTCAAACGCCGCCGCGCTTGGCGCGTCATCCGGCGAATCTGATAGCGCTCAACTTTCGACTGGAATGAACGCTTAATCAATCGCGCCTGCGGATCGCGGATTGTCATGCCGAATTCCTCGGCAACTGCACGGTAGAGTAAATAATCTACGTAAACTTCGACCTGCTGCGAACAAACATCTGCCGGCTGATTAACAAACTCTAGCGCCAAACGATGCAGCTTTTTTTCGCCTTCTGCATAATGTTGTAGCGCAAAACGCGCTCGTTCAATGCTTTGGCTCTGCTGTGCTATGTATTGCAACAATGTTGCAGTTTGCTCATCATCTGTCAAGAAATTGTCGCTCATCGTCTTAATCAGCGTTTTCTGCTGCGGCGCACTTTCGATTTTACGCAGCCGCGGTAAGCAATCATCACGCCAAGACAAGAAAAATTCCAGCGCCATCGGCACGCTGCGATCAAAGCGCCGCGCCATCCGCCGCAGCGAGCGCGGGCAAGCCGCATAGACGGCCGCCGCTTGCTGCCGGAACTGCAGCGGACGCACCTCTGCTAGCTTAAGCAAACGATTGTACCGCGCTGGGAATACTTTATCGATATCATTCATAGCGTACCTGAACCTTTCTAAATGAATAATTTAATAATTTCTGCCACGACGCACCACGCTGATTAAAGCGCCGAATCTCGCCGTCAACCGACGCCACTTTGACTAATGCTGGACTATATGGCACTTTACGGCTATACATCCACACATCGTCGTAGTTCCAGCGTCGCAACGACGGATAAACCCTTTTCAAAAGCTCCACGCCATTGCGATAAAAATACTGCGGGTCGGCTTCTGGCGGCAAGAACTTCTCGGCGGTTAAACCCATATTCTTGACGATACGGCGCACATCCTCTAGCGTCTGCTCGGCACCATTCTCGGCAATAAGCAGAGCATACACGCTGCCGCGGCTGCGAAAGATCACTGCGTATGAATCGCATCCCGTCTCAATATCGTCAAACAAAAATTCATCGACCGGCATCTCGATATGAAACACCCGCGGAATCAGTTTTTGACACTCCTCGCGGCGCATCTGATCGTAGTTCAAGTCGTTAGCGGTCATACTTCCATTATACTATTTTTATGACGAAAAGTCAATATTATTAGATAACAAAAAAGCGCTAGGTAAGGGTGGGCATCACCTAGCGCCATTCTGCCCTTCGTCCCACCCTATCGGGTATACGTGATCCACCTCACACATACTGGTGATCCGCTGGACAAAGGGGTTAGTATACGCTAAAAAGTTGTCTAGGCACGAAAGTGGAGGGTAGATTACTGCCGTGCGCCTTTTAGCGCAACCTAACATAAGTTAGAATAGGGGGTATAAGGTGCTTGATTCACCACCTCGGGTCAATCAATCATCTCCAATATTAGCACACCTTTGACAACATGTCAATACTTTTTAACAGGAATTTGTATGAAAATCAATAAAGTATCACCAGATAGCAGCGATTATCTCAAGGTATTAGCTAATATTGACGACAAGCCGCAAGCATTATATTACTTAGGCAAAATCCCTAAACAACGCCAGCCGACCATCGCTATCGTCGGTACCCGCAAGCCAACCAGCTACGGTATCGAGGTAACGCATCAGTTTGCTAGCGGCCTGGCCAGCCGCGGTTTTATCATTGTTAGCGGGCTAGCCCTAGGCACCGACGCGCTAGCGCACCGCGCCTGCTTAGACGCTGGCGGCACCACTATCGCCATCGTACCTAGTCAGTTGCCAAATATCTATCCGCGCAGCAACAGCGCGCTCGCCCGGCGCATTATCGAAAAGGGCGGGGCAATCTTGTCCGAACATTCTACCGATGACACCGAACCATACATCCTCGGCCGCTGGAGCTTTTTGGAACGCAATCGCTTGGTGTCTGGCTTGGCTGACGCCGTACTAATCACCGAGGCTAGTGCTCGCAGCGGCACGCTCAATACCGCTGCCCACGCGCTAACCCAAGGCAAAGACGTCTTCGTCGTACCCGGCAACATCACCAGCCCGCAGAGCGCCGGCTGCAACGCTCTAATCAAGCAAGGAGCCACTCCCGTCACTAGCCTTGACGACATTTTGTCGGTTGTCGCACCAGAATCCATACCAGACGTACGAACCGACCAGACCAAGCTGCCGCTCGGCTCAACACCCGCCGAAACAGCGATCATCGAACAGCTCGCTCAAGGTATCCGCGACGGTGACCAGCTACAAAAGACTACTCAGCTGCCAGCAACCGAGTTCAATACTGCGCTAACCATGCTTGAACTGACTGGCGCTATCCGCTCGCTCGGCGCCAACCAGTGGACGCTTGTCTAATTAATATTGTTTAAGCTTTTCGCAAATTTGTCATTTTCATCGTATAATTGTAGACTTAGATATTATGCCTATTAAGTCTCGTGAAAGGATTCCAAGATTCAATCCTCGGACTGATATCCCCACCATCCCCAACGCTATGAGTATTGCTGGCGCGGTTCTAGCCTGGTGCGGCGCCAAACGCATTGATACCGCTGCTGGTGTCGACAGGTTGCCGCGGGCCGGTTCATCGACGTTCTAGACGGCATCGTCACCCGCAAAACAGGGCAGACAAGCGATTTCGGCGCGTTGCTGGATGCTGGGCTAGACAAAGCTGTCACTGCCATCATCCTTTATGAGATAAAAAGTAAAAACCTCGCACCAACGGAAATAATCGCCGCCATCACAGCTTTTAATGGAATCAACGCCGTTGCCAGCGCCAAAACGATAGTTGAAGCTGGCGATGAAACCGTACGCCCGGAAATCTCTGGCAAATTGGCGCTAGCGCTCGAAACCAGCTCATTGCTAGCCCACCTAGTCGGCAGCCGTCTCGAAACCACCGGCCAGAGCCAGCTCGCCAGAGTTGCTCGCGGTATCGGCAATTTAGCGTTCGCTGTATCGCTGCCGTTCGCATTTAAATCAACGCTTTCGTACATTGAACGCGCCCGGCAATCAAAACACCGAAATGATAAATAAACAAGCAAAACTGGCGATTTGCGGCCTGAAGAGGATTTTTGGCTATTTTGTTGCAAAAAATAGTAAATTATTGCGAAACTATTGACACCGCCGTCCATATGTGATATATATATATCAGCTTTTTGCTCAAAGTATTCGTAAAAAAGGGCAAGAAGTAGCCCTTTTGCTTTGAGCGAAAACACTTCCCTAAGGAGGGGAAATGAGACGCTTTTTCAAGAAGGCGGCGCGCGCCCTGCGCGCCCGCCGCGAGCTGGTGACCGTCGCGGCGGTCGCCATCATTGCCGCCGTCCTGATCGGCGGCGGCCAGGCCACCCTGGCTGCCATCGTCGCCGCGGGCGCGGCTGGCCTGATGGCCGGCCACGCCAAGCGGTACCGTCTGGCGGCGCGCGATGCGCGCCGCCAGGTCAGTGAGCTCCGCGAGGAGCTCACTGAGTCGGATAACTGCTTCTCTCTCCTGAGCCGCCTGGCTCAAGAGCGAGAAGAGGATCTCTCTTGGATTGAGAGGCAGGCGCGCCTGTCTCTCGCCGATAGTCGCAAGATTATCGACGATTACAGGATTTTCCTGAAAGGAGGAGAGGAGGCGTCTCCTCTCCTACGCTCCCTCTTTTCTGAGGCTTTGAAAGAATGGTCGAATATTAATGACGGTCTCGAAACCGTCATTAACAACGTTGGCCAGGAGCTGGTCGGCGAGCAGACGCAGCTCGCCGACCTGTACGACACCGAGGAGGTGAACACCACCGACACTGCCACCGCCGAGGAGTGACCCTCCTCGGCAGAAAAGGGCTTTTTTAAGCCCGTCAGAAAATAGCCCGCCAGAGCCCTAAGGTTCGGCGCGAGGCTCATCTGGCGGGCTATTTTCTTTGGTTTATTATTCTCAGCAACCAGCACTAATTTGGCATTTTTAGCAAATCGGTTTACTATTATATAAGTATGAAGAATCTGGTTATCGTCGAGTCGCCAGCCAAAGCCAAAACTATCGAGAAATATCTCGGCAATGATTTTCATGTTTTGTCAAGCGTGGGGCATATTCGCGCTATCGCCAAAAAAACCAAAGACGGCACGCCGCCAATTGATATCCAGCACGGCTTCAAAACGACTTACGAAATCGACCCGGAAAAGAAAAAGGTAATTACCGAGCTGAAAAAGGCCGTCAAAGAAGTAGGCGCTAGCAACGTTTGGCTAGCCACCGATGAAGACCGCGAGGGCGAGGCGATTGCTTGGCATCTGTGCGAAGTTCTAAAGCTTGACCCCAAAACTACCAAGCGTATTACTTTTCACGAAATTACCAAATCGGCTATCGAGGAAGCAATCAAGCATCCGCGCACCGTTGATATGAAGCTAGTCGAAGCCCAGCAAGCGCGGCAAATCCTCGACCGAATTGTCGGCTTCGAACTTAGCCCGGTCGTCTGGCAAAAAGTTCCCGGCGGCAAGTCAGCTGGCCGCGTCCAAAGCCCGGCCGTACGTCTACTAGTCGAGCGCGAGCACGAAATTGACGCTTTCGCTGGTAATTCACAGTTCAAAGTAACCGCCATTTTCGCCGCTGGCAAACAAGAACTAAAAGCCGAGCTAAAACAGCGTTTCGACAGCGAGGACGCAGCCCGAGCTTTCCTCGAATCGCTGGCTAGCGCCACTTTCACCGTTACCGATATCAGCACCAGCCCGTCAAGCCGCAACCCAGCCGCGCCGTTCACGACCAGCACTCTGCAACAAGAGGCCAACAGCAAGCTAGGCATGGGCTCGCGCGCTACCATGGCCAGCGCCCAAAAACTATATCAAGAGGGCTGCATTACTTACATGCGTACTGATAGTGTCAACTTGTCAAGCCAGGCCATCGCTGCTAGCGCCGATTACATCAAACGCTTATACGGCATCGAATACTCGCATGTCCGCAAGTTCAAAACTAAATCCGCCGGCGCCCAAGAAGCCCACGAAGCGATTCGCCCAACCGACATTACTCGCGAATCGGTCAGCGGCAGCGACTATGACCAGCGTCTCTACGACCTCATCCGCCGGCGTACGCTGGCCAGCCAAATGGCGCCAGCCAAGCTAGAGAATACGACAATTACGATTAGTATTAACGACGGGGGAAAGCAAAATAACTCAAGCAAGACCAACGACAAGCTCGTCTTTGAAGCCAAGGGTCAAGTCGTCCTCTTCGACGGCTTCCTGCGCGTTTATGGCGGCGGTAAAGATGACACAATTTTGCCAA
>JABZJV010000067.1 GCA_015257605.1 Nanosynbacter sp.
CAAGAATTGCAATTGTGGGCTGAGTCTACATTACCAGCTAGCGATTAGATCTTTCGCGTGCCAGCCGCTATTCTTTTGGAGGTAAAGGACGTTGAATAGTATTTTCTATGTAGGTGAATATGTTTATGACTATCATTGCGTATAGCAATAACATAACCCAGTATGGTACTGATATGTGCGTGCCAGGTATGGCGCCGACTAGTACGAAATTCATTAGCGAATCGTAAATGTCGTGGCGCAGCAAAAATAGAGGTACACCGATAAGACACGCCAATACAACACGAATCTTGATGCTGAGGACAGCGAATAGTTCAATTAATGCTCTCATTTGACTATACTATAGCAAATATACTATAGTATGTGCAACGATAAGCACGATACAGTTTTAGCTTATTTGGATGATATTTAAAGTGTAATACGTGCACAGATGTTTTGCGGTAATGGATTTTTTTACCGAAAAATGCTAAAATAAGTAGTCATGTCAGATAGTATCAAGATCACCGGTGCACGCCAGAATAACTTAAAAAACGTGAGTTTGGAAATTCCACGCGATAGGTTTGTGGTGGTAACAGGACTTAGCGGCAGCGGTAAATCAAGCCTGGTTTTCGATACTATCTATGCCGAAGGACAACGGCGCTATGTTGAAAGCTTGAGCAGTTATGCGCGGCAATTCTTGGGCATCATGGACAAGCCAGATGTTGACTCAATTGATGGATTGAGCCCAGCAATTTCAATAGATCAAAAATCAACCAGTCGTAATCCGCGTTCAACGGTTGCCACGGTAACAGAAATTTACGACTATTTACGCTTGTTGTTCGCGCGTGTTGGCGTACCTCATTGTCCGGCGCCTTTGCCAGATGGTAAGCACTGCGGCAAGCCGGTACAACGACGAACAGCACAATCAATTATTGATGAAATCATGAAATTACCTGAAGGCGCAAAATTAATGATCCTGGCGCCGATTGTTAGTCGGAAAAAAGGCGAGTTTCAGTATATTCCTGAACAGTATATGCGCAGCGGCTTTGCTCGAGCGCGAGTGGACGGCGTAGTTTATGCATTAGACGAATTTCCAGAATTGCAAAAGAGCTATAAACATGATATCGAATTGGTTGTAGACCGCTTGGTGATGCGTCCAGACATGATTTCGCGCGTATCGCAATCAGTAGAACAATCGTTAGAATTGGCTGGCGGCATAGTCCAAGTGTTGGATGCGGATAGCAGCAAGATTTTGACTTATAGCCAACGCTATGCCTGTGTAGATCACCCGGGCGAGGAGATTCCTGAATTGGAGCCGCGGTTATTCAGTTTTAACGCGCCGCAAGGTGCTTGTCCGGTATGTACGGGGCTGGGCACACGAATGGAGATTGATCCTAGCTTAGTTTTTAACAAAAACTTGACGATTGCTGAGGGTGCGATTCGTCCGTTTAATCGTTTCAGTGTTGATGCTTGGTATATGAAACGGCTTGAAGCGGTGGCGGCTGAACATGGTTTTAGTCTACACGTACCAGTGCGCGAACTAAGCGACGATGTGCGGAAATTATTGATGTATGGTACAGGCGAGCAAAAATATCGTGTTGAGCTAGGTAATGGCCGACACTACGATTCAACATTTGAAGGGATTATTCCAAATCTCGAGCGTCGTCACCGCGAAACCGATAGCGACTTCATGCGCAAAGATATTGAGCGATTTATGCGTGAACGCAAATGCACAGCCTGTAAAGGCACTCGCCTCAAGCCGGTAGTCTTAGCAGTGACGGTTAGCGGCTTGTCAATTATGGATATTTGTAATCTAGACGTCGAGAACGCCTTAGACGTCTTTAGCCAGCTGAAATTTGACGACAACGAAATGAAGATTGTCAAGCTAGTGGTTAAAGAGATTAACGCTCGTCTGGGATTTATGAATAACGTAGGGTTGAATTATCTAGAACTGGGGCGAGCTGCTAATACTCTGAGCGGCGGCGAGGCACAGCGGATTCGTCTAGCGACACAGATTGGCTCTGGGCTGCAAGGGGTACTATATGTGTTAGACGAGCCGTCAATCGGCTTGCATCAGCGCGACAACGATCGATTAATCAAAACGCTCAAGCATTTGCGCGACCTCGGCAATACCGTATTGGTGGTCGAACATGATGAGGAGACAATCGCTGCAGCTGATTTTTTGGTGGATGTAGGTCCAGGTGCTGGCGTGCATGGCGGCGAGATTGTAGCTGCCGGCACGCCAGCCGAGGTGGCGCAGAATCCGGCCAGTATTACCGGACGATATTTATCTGGAGCAGAAAAAATATCGGTGCCTAAGAAACGTCGTGCGGTCGAGAAAGATCGCAAACTTGTCGTTCGCGGTGCTAAGGAGAATAACCTCAAAAATATTGATGTCGAGTTTCCGTTGGGTGTAATGACACTAGTGACTGGCGTTAGCGGTAGCGGCAAATCGACACTAGTTAATGACATTGTAGCCAATGAATTGACGGCGCGTCTGCATCGAGCGCAGACTGTGCCTGGCGATCATGATAGGATTGACGGCGTCAAGCAATTAGATAAAGCTATCGTCATTGATCAGTCGGCGATAGGCCGCACGCCGCGTTCTAATCCAGCAACTTATACGGGTGTGTTTACGCAGATTCGCGAATTGTTTGCCAATACTCCCGAGGCTAATATTCGCGGTTACAAAGCGGGGCGTTTTAGTTTCAATGTCAAGGGCGGCCGCTGCGAGAATTGTCAAGGCGACGGTGTGATAAAGATTGAAATGCA
>JABZJV010000017.1 GCA_015257605.1 Nanosynbacter sp.
GCAGCGCTTCGTCGGCGCTCATCCAGTAGTCGCGCTCCATGTCAGCTTTGACTTTATCGAGTTTCTGGCCAGTGTTGCCAGCTATGATTTTCGCTAACCGCTCTTTTAGCTCTATCGCCTCGCGCAGGCTGATTTCTTGGTCGGTTACCTTGCCGTGGGTACCGCTCGACGGCTGGTGGATCATCACCCGGGCGTTCGGCAGCAAATAGCGTTTGCTCTTGGCGCCGCTGCTCAGCAAGAAAGCACCCATGCTGGCTTGCAGCCCGATGCCGATCGTTTGGACGTCAGGCTTGATATATTGCATAGTATCATAAATTGCCAAGCCATCGTAAACTACGCCGCCTGGGCTGTTAATGTAAAGCTGGATGTCCTTTTCGGGATCTTCGTTAGCTAAGTGCAGCAGCTGCGCCACAATGACGTTAGCCGTGGCTTCGTTGACTTCCTCGCCTAGGAAAATGATGCGATCCTCTAGCAGGCGCGAATAAATGTCGTAACCGCGCTCGCCGTCGCGCGTGCGGACGATCACGTTGGGTACTAAGTAATTCGATGGTTTCATAGTTTAATTGTAGCGTACTAATTAGCACTCGTCAAGGCAGAGTGCTAATAAACTTGCTATTTAACGCGAAATGTAGTATAATAAAAAGATGGACGGCGCAATCCCGCGCTGTCTTGCTCCGTTTCATCGATAGAAGGAGGTGGTACGCTATGAGCGTACCCATTCCCCCGCCCGACCCGTACAAGGAGGTGCCGCCGTTGTGGCGGCGTCTCCTAGTCATCCTCCTGCTGGCCGTTTGGCCGGCGGGAGCGCTTTTCCTCCTCCTCGGCTCCGCAGCCGGGGAGGACAGCTTTCTCGGCCGGGGCTTCACTGCCCTGGCCGGGGCGCCGTGGTGGGTGGCAATCGGGGCCGCGATGGCCCTGGTTGTCGCCACTTTGTTTGCCATCCCCGCCAGCCTGAGGCTGGCGGCGGACATCACAATCGGGGCGAGCGTATTCGCCCTGATATTGTCGTGGGGTCTCGACCCCGCGATAGCTGACACCACAGGCACCCCGCTCTGGGGCTGCCTGTTGTTCAGCGTCGGCGTCGCTATAGTCGATGCCGGCCACACCGCGCAGGAACGGCGGGCGCGCCGCCCACCGCAGGGCGGAAACGGGGCATAGAGCCCCGCCCCGCAGACTAACAGTCTCGCCGGGGGCGGGGCTGTTAGTCTTTTTTGGCAGTATTTTATACCATGTCCAAAATACCTCGCTTACGCTAGCGAGGTATTTTTTGGCAGGCTATCTGTTATTTGCTTGCCGCTTCTGATTTCTTTGCTTTGGCGCTAGATTTTTTGCTAGCTGGTTTCTTGGCGGCTGGTTTGCCGCCTTTGCTATTTTTACCAGCCTTAGCGGGTTTATCCGCCTTGCTTTTGTCAGTTTGTACAGTTTTTGCTTTCTTAGTATCTGGAGTATTTAGCTCAACCAATTTATCAACGGTCTTTTCGGTGATCAAACGGTTGGCGATTTCGCGCTGAGCTTCTGGCTGATCAAAGCGCTTGGCCATTTCGGCGTTGTTGGCATATTGCTGCTTATAAGCATCAATATGCGCGGCCAACTCGTCCGCAGTCGCCTCAATTGCTAGTTCTTTGCTTAGCTCGGCTAGCACCAACCCAGCTTTGATGCGCGCCTCGGCTGTATCGTTAGCTTCTGCTTCGACCCAAGCGTCGCGGTTGGCAAACCTGCGCGATTCGTAGTATTGATCCAGCGTCATGCCGCGGTACCGCAAATTTTGCACCAAATCCTGCTCTAACGAGCGGATCTGATCTTGACGCAGTACGTCTGGCACAGCCACATCGCTAGCTGCCACTAATTGCTTAACCAAATCATCTTTCAATTCGTCTAGCGCTTGGCGCTCTTGCTGCGCAGTAATTTCGGCTTCGATATCTTGACGCAAATCGTCCATCGAAGTATAAGGGCCAGCCTTGGCAGCAAACTCATCATTCAGCTCGGGCAATTCTATCTTGTTGACTTTCTTGATAGTCGTTTCAAACACTACGTCGGCTCCCGCCAGGTCTTTGGCGTGATAATCTTTCGGGAATTGCAGGGCGACGTCCTTTTTGTCGCCCGCTTTGAGGCCGACTAGCGCTTCTTCAAAACCCGGGATAAAAGCGCCGCTACCGAGAGTCAGCGGATAGTCTTTGCCGGTGCCGCCCTGGAAAGCTTCGCCGTCGCGCTTGCCAACGAAATCAATAATCACCTCGTCGCCGTCTCGCGCTGCTTCGGTGGTTTCGGTCTTTTCAGCCAAACCTTTACGAATGCGTTCGATTACTTCTTCGACGTCTTTTTTGTCAACCTTGATCGCCTTTTTGGTTGCTTTGAGTTTCTTGTAATCGCCAAGCTTAACCTCGGGCATGATATCAGCCTCGGCCGTAAATTCCAGCGTCTCGCCATGTACGAACTTCTTCAGCTCGACTTCTGGGCGGTCAAGTACTTGCAGTTTGTTGCTAAGGAACGCCTCGGCGACAGCGCGATTAATTGCCGCCTCTAATGTCTCTTGGCTAAGCGTGTGCGGGTCGGCGTGCTTTTTGACTACCGCAATCGGCACGTGGCCCTGGCGAAAGCCGTTAACTTTGATTTTTTTAGCCATTCGCTTGAGCGCAACTTGTTCTGCTGTCTCGAGCTCTGGCTGGCCTGCCGCTACCGTTACCAGGACGCGGGTGGCTGATAATTTCTTCACAGTCGTCTTCATAACGACGTATTATAACAGATTATGCTCAGGCTGGCTATTTTGGATAAGCTACAAGATATCTGACAAGTCGAAAACATCGTCGTCTTCGTCGTACTGCTGATGATGACGGCGATCGCTGACAGCAGTCACTACCCGCTCGAAGCTGACTTGCTGTTCGCTATTTTCGCGAATATTCTGTAGATTATACAAGCCCTTGGCGACAGACTGCTCATCAACCGTCATCACGTAGCGGACGCGCTTTTTAATAGCTTCTTTGATCTGGCGGTCAATCGGCCGGCCGGTATAATCAACCTCGACCGAAACGCGCTCGCTGCGCAGCTTTTCGGCGATTCGTTCGGCGTCGTCAAGTACATTGCCTACGGTTACAATATAAGCCTGAGTAGCGCTCTCGAGGTGGCGCATACCGGTATGGCGCGCCAGCAGCTCAATAATATTCGACATGTCTGATTGGCCGCCGACCGAACTTTGCAAGTCGTTATTGACGTAGCGTCCGCCCTTATAGAGTAAGGCACTATGTGTAGCATCAGCTTCGGTGAAATCGAAAATAATGCCGCCAGTGTATTCTGGATGTGCCAACGTGATATCAAGGATAACGTTATCAATTCCCAGCCGCTCTAACCGTTCATACAATGCTACTAAATTCACATAACATTCACTATGGCGGATAACTTCTGGTAGGTCTTCGGCCGACCTGGCGGTCAAAAGCTTAGATAATTTTTGCAGAACTTCGCTAGAGTGCGACAACCCGACGATATCAATCGCGCGGTCGCGAAACTTATCTGGCGCCAGCGTTCGCTTCTGTGCCAGCAGGCGCGCCATTAGGCTAGTTTGTACGGCGTCAAGATCAAGGTATTCGCTCAGTAGCAAATCAAGCATCTCTGAGTCATTAATGCGCAAATTATAAGCCGAACGCTTTATGCCCATAGCGTCGAGACCGCGCTTGGCGATAGCGATTGCTTCGACGTCAGCTCGCGGCGACTCGCAGCCGGCATGTTCGTAGCGCAGCAGATAAGATGCGCTCGGGTAGGCCGACACGCCGAAAGCGCCCGCTACGATGTCGTAACGGCGACGATTCTGTAATTTTGACTCAGTGTCAATATCATATTCTTCATAGCCGTACAGTGTTGCCGTATTGCGCCACGATTGCTCGACTAGCTGGCAAGCGCGCACGGTATTCGGATAGTGCACGTCTGTATCGGCGGTTACATTGGATGCTGGTGCCATCATATACTCTATTATAGCATAAATGGAATTATTTTGCAAGAGTGCTATCTACAAACTCTTTACAGGCGCACCTAAATCAGCTAGAATGGGTTTGCGCGCTAGATGTGATTATACGCGGCGACTACGTAGGTAGCGAAGTGTATGTAGACGCGTTGCGCGTTAAGTTTCTAAAGATTAGTATAGATAATCGCGGCATAGTACTTTGCAGCTATATGCATATGTGGCGACTGCGTGGGTAACGCAAGTATGCGTAGACGCGTAGCGCGTCAGGTTTCTAGGGATTAGTGTAGACAGTCGTGGCATAGTACTTTACAATCACACGCATATGTGGCGACTGCGTGGGTAACGCAAGTATGCGTAGACGCGTAGCGCGTCAGGTCTCTAGAGATTAATATAGATAATCGCGGTATAGTACTTTACAATCACACGCAGATGTGGCGGAATTGGTAGACGCGCTAGCTTCAGGTGCTAGTGCCCTTCGGGGCGTGGAGGTTCAAGTCCTCTCATCTGTACCATAACTTGTATTTAGTGGAACAACGTTAATACTACCCGCTCAGGCAAAGCGGGCTTTTTTTGTTGAGCAAATAGTTGCCTCGCATCTAAAGTTTGTGTTTAAATAGAAGCATGACGAACGAAGAACTAGCGATCAAGATCGATAGCCTAAGCGATATCGTTGCTAATCTAGCAAAAACGATGGACGAACGGTTTAAACAAATCGATCAAAGATTTAAACAGATTGATGAGCGCTTTGAGCAGATCGACCGCAGGTTTGAGCTTATCGATGAGCGTTTTGAGCAAATCGATGAGCAGCTCGCTGATATCCGCAAAGATCACAAGACTCTGGTTGATATCGTGAAAGATATGGATCTGGCGGCAGATGAACGATTCCAGGAATTAAAGGCTGGGCAAGCCGAGCTAGCGGCTAACCAAGAGAGTCTGCGGGCCGACCTTGCTGTCGTTCGCCGCGAGCTGTACCATGAGTCTGGCAGCCGCGAGATGGTAGACGACACGCTTTATAACTCGCTTGATAAGCGCTTACGCCGAGTAGAGGCAAAGTTTCCTGATTTAGCGTCGAGCCAAGCAGCCTAGCTGTTCTGCTCAAAATACGATTGCTCTTCTCTTCTCCTACGCTAGTTTTAAATAAGTGTAAGCGATAGCGTGCATATATTTGGTCTGTTAATCGATTAAGAGGCCACTTTTTGCTAGAAGCATTGACAATTATATCAACCCATCTGTAGAAAACATATTTTCGTCAGTGTCTACCTATACCTGCGGCAAAACATCGCCGTTGACACTAGCGGTAAGCGATCGCAGATTATCGCCGACTTTGACGCCTGGATTCATAATACCGAGCGGATCAAAAACTTTTTTGATAGCCGCGTACATCTCGCGAGTGCGAACGTCAAGGTGTTTATACGCGAAATGCGCTGCGATCCGACCCTCGGCTGCTTGGCCAATGAGCGCGCCGTCATATTTAACAGCCAAATTAGATAATTCATCAAAAATCTTGAATAATTTTTGCTTGTCTCCAACTTGACGCAGCGACAGCACCGGATGAACCGTGTAAGTTTCGGTCAGTACGTGTCCAGAAATAGGCATATTACAATGCAGACGACCAGCCAAAACTGTTAATGCTTTAGTAAATTCATCGAAACGAGCAGCTGGAATATAAATATCGCTATACAAATGCGGTGCAAAAGCCGGGTTTTTGTCAGGCAATTCGGTATAGCGAGCAACATCAAGTGCTGACAACAGCGCGTCATCGGTCGCGTCATCGCTAGAAACGAATTTGACTCCCTCGGCGCTGCTGAATGTCTTCTGGATTTTTTTGAGATTACGAGCGCGAGTGCGGGCATTAAAATCGTCAAATCCGGCGATAATGACTGCTTGCGGGTCAGCTACTTCTAGGTTGAGCCAGTCAAAGTGCCGGCCGGCAGCAGCGGCAGCGCTAAATAGCTGGGCGTCAAAATACTCGGCAAAAGCTGCGCCGCTATCGCGCAATATGCGCATAGCATCATTGGCTACGCTAGCCGAAGCAAATACTAGCGCTAAGACCTCGTTGCTCTGGCTGCGGAACTCGGTGCGTAAAATCATCTCGCTGATGATACCCAGCGTGCCCTGCGCACCGATGAACAGCGGTGTAAGATCGAACTGGTTTCCTCTCTTGACAGAAGCTATAGCACTATAGCCAGACTTGTCATATTCTGACAGGGCGTTGATCACGTCCTGATATTCATCAATGATCGTGTCAATGCCGCGGTAAATATCGCCTTCTAGACTCTGCAGACCTTTCTTGCGGCTGAGCTCGCGCCGGCCAAGCGGGCCTGTCTGCAAAATATCGCCATTTGCCAAAACGATCTCGAGCTGGCTGATAAAGGCGCTCAAATCGCCGTATTTACCGCTAGCCAATCCAGCTAGATTGTCAGCGATAGCCCCGCCAACTGTTCGACGCGCATCTAGGCCGTTGAGCGGCGGGATGTTAACGCCCTGCAAGCTTAATGCCTGACGTAGAGACCCAACTGTTGTGCCAGGCTGCAGGCGAACTAACCGCTGCTTGGCATCGTATTCAAAAACATTATTCATGTGCCGCGACATATCGGCTATCGTTCCGCGGCCAATTGCACCACCTGTAGTTCCGCGGCCTGAACCGCGGGCAGTTATTGCCTGAACATGCCCGCGTTCAGCCAACTGCCATGATAAACGCGCCGTTTTGCGGATGTCGTCGGTGTTGCGCGGCGCAACGATCATCTCTGGCGCTAGGCTCAATACTCCAGCATCGTTAATATAAGCCTGCCGCACATCGGGCCGGAAGTCAATCTCTCCTAGCAAATGTCCGCGTAGGTAATTAGCAATTTTGCTCATACACCCTCATCTTCATATAAATCTATTTTAGCATAAGCTGCAGCAATTTTTCGCGAATTTGTTAGAAGTTCGCTATAATTATTTGTGCAAGCAAAATACGTGCGGTTTGCACGGCTGCGGCGTGCCGCTAGAGCTTGCAAACGCTCGCGGATGTGGTGGAATTGGTAGACACGCATGCCTTAGGAGCTAACAAGCTCGCTTGCCTGTTCTTGTATTTTATAGGGGTAATATAGCCTTTTTTCGCTAAAAGAGGAGTCTATTCTTGTAACAGACTCCTCTTCTAGACTCCTTTATTGTTTATAAGGATGTTTTTGCTTGATCGTTGTCGTTATGTTTATTGTAAATTTTATCGGTTATAGCGAGAAGTGCATTTGATTTTTCTGCTTCGGTCGAGTGGGTATAGATTTGCAAGGTTGTTGTTATTGAAGAATGTCCAAGGATAACTTGTGCATCTTTCGCCGAGACGTTAGCTTCTTTGAGCATTGTAGCAACGCTGTGGCGAATCTCATGAAGCGTTATCTCTTTTAATCCCACTTTTCGAGCAGCATCTTTAAATGTTTTGATAAAACTTCTACCGTCTATCGGGTTGCCTTTTTTAGTAAGGTAGAGAAGTTCGTCGCCATCTTGATAGAGCCGTCGTTCATATTCTGCTTGCAGCTCCTGTTTTATACTCGGCAGAAGCGGCAAATCGCGAACACTTGCCCTTGTTTTGAGTGAGCCGATTTTTGGCTCATGTCCTACGAGATAAACTTGCTGCCTGATATGTATAGTGTTTTCGGTAAAGTCAATGTCTTTCCAGTGCAAGCCAAACGCTTCGCCGCGTCGTAATTCATAATGACACATGACAAGGAATAAACCGTAGTATGGATGGTCTGTCATAGAGTAAAATGCTTTAAAAATGCTATAATGCTCTCCAGTATAGGCAACAAGTTTAAGGAGGAAAGATTATGGATTATAAAGAAATAAAGCTTAATGTTTCAAATAATAAAATTAAAGAATATAAGCAATTCGAGGGCTTAAAATTATATTCTGATATTTTTAAATCTGAAGATGAAAAGGTATTGATTAACAAAAGAATATATGTTACAAAAAAACAGAATTATGTTTATTACGAAAGAACAGATGTAAATTGGAATTATTGGTCAAGCGAAAGAAATTATAATTCAACATTTAATCCAGAGAATGATAGTAAACACAATATTATATTTGAAGTTTCATCAGAATTAAGCGATTTTATTAAATATTTGGGAGAAGAAATAATTCGGAAGATTGAATTGAAACAGCACAATGGAGAAATTGTTGAGATATTAGATATTTGATTGTGTTATGAAGAATGAAGCATTGACTGAAAATATAATATCTACTCAAGCACGTAGAACTCCTAATTTTAGTAATATCAATTAAATAAAAATAGTATAAAAAACAGTAAATCGAAAAAGGTTTACTGTTTTTTCTTTGCTTAAAAATAGAAAGAGAGGAAAAGAAAAAATGAAAAGTCGCTTTTTCAAGCGACAATTTCGAAAAAATTCAGATTTTGGTGCGGATGAAAGGACTTGAACCTTCACGCCGTGAGGCATATGCTCCTAAGGCATACGTGTCTACCAATTCCACCACATCCGCATATTTGATATTGTGAAATATTTCTGTAGATAAGTATATCAGTAGATAAAATAAATTACCACATTTTTAACATTTTTTATTTAACAGGAATTTTCTTTGCTAAATCTAATAACAACTCAATCAACTGCGAACTCATAATAGGAGCTTCCTCTTTGCTTTTAAATAATCCTTTTGATTTTTTAACTTGATTATTTTCTTCATTATTGAATATTCGGTATGCAACTGTTTTGATAATTTCATTTCTTAGTTTTACATCACCTTCAATACTTAGCAGATAAGGCTTTAGTGCTTTAAGTTGATGAGCTGTTCGTTGATTAGCTCGTTGTGCTTTGCGATGTTCGCTTGATTGAGTGGCCGTGTATCCTGCTATACCCCCAGCAAATAGCATAACAAATGCTCGAGCTACTAAGAATTGCCATGAAGTATCCTTAGTATGAATAATTTCATAAACTACCCAACAAGAAAATCCTAATACCGCAAAAAGCAAGAACATCGTTATTTTACGCCATCTATCAGCAGCTTCCATGTCTTCCTTAGCGCTACTAGAATAATCGTGGATTAGTGTTTTGTCTCCAGCTATATTCAATAATTCATCTATTCTAGCAAGACTATCTTCTGCCTTCGCCTCAGTAGCGTTGAGCTTTTTATCTATGTCATCCGTAATGCGATCGGCTTCATCACTCTTTTTGCTAAATGTTTCTTCAATTGTACGTTTCTGATCTTCGATAAATTTATTAACCGCCTCATTACGTACATTTTCAGATTTTGTAAATGATAGTTGCTGCTCGGTAGATATGCTATTTGATGAATCTTTTATGTCTTTTAAATCTTTGTTAAGTTCATCTATTTTTACACCAAGTGCTTCAAACTCGTTTTTAGCTTCAGTAACTTTTTCGTCAATGGTCTTTTCTGCGGTAGTTCCTTTAGCGGATATACTATCAATCTCTTTTGCTGCTGTACGCTTATATTGACCGACCGACCTATTTAATCCCGCAATAGCCTTGCGAGTTTCCTTTATGTCCATAGTGGGCGTTAATGAAGGAATGTACGACAATATATTATCGATATATCCATTCATGTAAGAAATACCTAGATACATATCATCGTGAGTGTTTTGCCAGTTATCAAAACACGAACTTGCATTTGAAAGGTGACTGCTGATATTGTCAAGATTTGATATTGATAATAGACGACTATCTGTATTATCAAGTCTATCCACTAAAAGCTCAATGACCAATTTTGCCCGATTGATAGCATCGATTGCTTCAAGAGACATACTGTCAGAGTCTATCTCATTTAACCTGGCTAATAATTTCTTGGCTGCAGTATATGTGGCACTATTCTGTATACGATCTTCCCATTTGCTCATGAGGCGTTATTCCTTTTTTGCTTAGTTAATTCGCCACCCCTCGCTAAAACTTTAACCACCATTATATCACTCTTATTCTTAAGAACGGCTACCCCCTAAGAGTAGAGAATCTTACTTATCCAATTTGATTAATTAGACTCCGCCCTAGACTCCAGAATTGACTCCTTGCGCCCTGTACAATAACAAACAAAAACAGCGAGTTAGAACTCTTATATCATTTTTGCCTTTATTGCCCATTATTTGCCTGTTGTAAGCCTCTTGTTGGCGGTGTGCGTAGTTCCTCCGCTAAGTGAAAAGAAAGCTTAATTATCTAGCCTTAGGAGCATGTGCTTTCGAGCGTGAAGGTTCAAGTCCTTTCATCCGCACCAAGGAGATTCGATACACACTCTGAGGAAAATACGCATAAAAAAATAACCCGTATATCGCGGGCTATTTTAATTCCCCAAAAATCACGAATCACACGATTCTCGGCGGAAAGAGGTGAGATAAGCATTTCCATAACTACGATTGTCCACCACAACAATTTCGTTTCCCAGATTTGGTTCCTCACCTCTTCCTGGATGTGATAATACCATAAGCCCGCCTGGTTTGAGAAGTCCAAAAAGCTTGCTAACTGTGGAAAACTGCGGATTTTTGTATGGCGGATCGGCGAAGATTATGTCATACTTGCCTGCGCCGCCAGACTCAATCCATGAATTGACAGAGGCGCTAATAATTTTTGTTTCATATTGAACGCCTAGCGAGGACACATTATTGCTTAAGATTTTTTGAGCAATTTTATCGCGCTCGATAAACGTTACATGGGCAGCGCCGCGGCTGAGAGCTTCGAGACCAACCGCGCCAGTACCAGCAAAAGCGTCTAAAACCTGTGCGCCGTTAATCTCGTTGCCAATACTATTAAACATAGCATTGCGAATCCGCTCGCCCATCGGCTTGGTGCGGGTGCTGTTTTCTTTAGGCGCATCTAGTAGCCGCCCGCCGAAGCGCCCAGCGATTACTCGGATCGAGCTCACTGGTGCGCCTCGCGGTAGGCGCGGTACCAAAAATAGGTGATGACATTAGCGATCAGCGGAATCAGCGTTTGCCGCGTCTGCTGCGCTAGATGAGTCGTCCAGCCGCGCTTCCAGAACTCCTCGTACATGCCTAGCGCGTAAACTTGCTGCGCCGCATCGAGAAATACCGTCTGCAAATCCTTATCATCTGCTAGTTTGAGCCAGATTGAATTTGGCGCCGAATCGGGAAATTTGGTCGTCTTGATGCTGGTAGCTACGCCTAGCTCAAATAGCACATGTGTCGCAAATACGCCCTTGGCACCCCAATACTCCCAGTTTTTGCTAAGAGTCTCGCGCATGGTCGAGCCTCTGATGATGCCTTTTTCGGCAATCGACGCCCGCTCGTTTTGAGGCCGTCCCCACAACTCCTCGATCTTTTCGCCTAGCGGATAATGATGCGCCGGCGTTAGCCCGTCGGTGATAGCATGCGCCATCCAGGCCGCCTCAAAGGCTGCCCGTACATTATTACGCTTTTTAAGCGCCTGCACCAAATTGGCGTAATGATCCATAATCATCTCGACCAGCGCCGTATCGCTGGGGTCGCTGGGGTCGATGAAATGCCACGGCTCATCGACGCCTGGACTTTTGCGCTTGATGCCGTCGGGGCCGTTGTTGCCTTCGAAATGCAAAATATCCTTGGCAGAAGGAAAACCGCGGCCAACCCTTGATATTCTGCGCAAATCGCGGCGAGCAATCCGGTCGATTTTCTGATGCACGCCGATAAAGTTGCCCGAATGCGAACGAAAAGTAGTACCGCTGTACATGCATTGTATTATAGCACGCCGTTTGGCAACGGCTCAGCAAAAGGTAAAAGACAGATAGAATTTGCCAAACATAAGCATTGTGCTATATACTTAGTTTTAAGTTACGGAGAGCCTACAGATACAAAACATCAGCATTCCTCGGAGGTTAAGTATGCGAAACAGCAAAACCAGCAAACAAACTATAGTCATATCGATTATCGCCGTATTGACAATTATCAATACGATTCTGATAGGTGTAATATTTTTTATTCAGAGCAACAAGTTTTGGTCCACTGACTACATAACCGAAAATCACACGAAGCGTATAATCAATCTAGAAAAAACAATTAAAAAACTCGAAAATAATTCTAATTAAGCGTCGTCACCCGCTGGTTGTGGCGGACGCGCGCTTCTAGTGCTGGATATTTCGATAGACTTTCGCCGCTATCGATAAAGCGTTTAGCGGCTTTCTGAGCGCGAGCAATCAACTGCGTGTCGGCTAGCGTGGCAATCTGCAGATTAAGCGCGCCGTGTTGCATGCGTCCGTAAATCTCGCCCGGACCGCGCAAGCTCATATCGACCTCTGCTAGATGAAAGCCGTCGCTGGATTTTTCTATTTCCCGCAAACGCTGCGACGGTTTGTTATTCGTGCTCATCATCAAATAGCAGAAGCTTTGGTGCTGGCCGCGGCCGACCCGCCCGCGCAGCTGGTGCAACTGTGCTAAGCCAAATTGGTCGGCGTCCTCAATCATCATAATCGTAGCGTTCGGCACGTCGACACCAACCTCGATGACGGTAGTACTAACCAAGATATCATATCGTTGATCTTTGAAAGCTTGCATGATTTGATCTTTTTCGCTAGCGGTCATCTTGCCGTGCAGCATAGCGATGCGGCGGCGGCTAAAAATACTATTTTTGAGTCGTTTGTATTCAGCTTCGACACTTTTGCGGTCGCTAGAATCGCTATCGGCAATCAAGCTGCAAACTACGTAAACCTGGCGGCCCTGGGCAATTTGCTGGTCGATAGCAGTATAAGCGGCATCGCGCGAAGGTGGCGAAATAATTTTAGTAAGAATCGGCCGGCGGCCGCGCGGCAACTCGTCGAGAACACTGACGTCTAGCTCGCCGTAAACAGTCAGCGCCAAACTACGCGGGATCGGCGTGGCAGTCATCGCTAAGAGGTGCGGCATGGCGGCTACTGATAATTTTTTCTTATCCGGCGGCGCGCTCGATACACTTTCCTCATCTCCGTGTCTCGCTCGCGAGCCTGGGGCTGCGCGCCCGGTCTCTCGAGACGAGCCAGCGGCAATCGTCATAGGTTCAGAAAGCATATCGAGCGCTCCCGACTTCACCTCCTCGTCCTTAACCTTCATCAGCAATTTCTGCCGCTGCTCAACACCGAAGCGGTGCTGCTCATCGATAATCACGAAGCCCAAGCAATGAAACTCTACTTTATCCTGGATAAGCGCGTGCGTGCCGACAACCACATCAACCGCACCGCTTGCAATTTGCTGGTAGAGCGTTTGGCGAGCTTTACCCTTGACGCTGCCAATCAGCAGACCAACCGTCACGCCGAACGGCTCGAGCAGTTTAGCCAGCGTCTCGGCGTGCTGCCGCGCCAAAATCTCGGTCGGCGCCATGAATGCCGTCTGATAACCAGCGCTCGCCGCCTGCCGCGCTGCCAATCCGGCCACCACCGTCTTGCCGCTACCAACGTCGCCCTGTAGCAAGCGATTCATCGGCCTAGCATTTTCGAAATCTTGCAAGATATCCCAGGCGGCGCGGCGCTGAGCGTTGGTTAGCGCGAACGGTAATTTCTTGACAAAATCCTGCACGACAGACTTTTCAAACGGAATCGCGAAGCCAGCTAGCTTCTGGTTGTCAATTTTGTTGAGCTGGCTAGCCAAAACCAGTTCGAATAGCTCTTCGAAGGCTAAGCGCTGACGAGCCTGCTCAACTTCCCTTTCGTTGCGCGGAAAATGCATCGCCGAAATCGCCGCCGCGCGGTCGAGCAACTTCTCGCTCTTGACAATGCTTGGCGGCAGAGTCTCGGGCAAAACGCTCATCAATGGACGCAGCTGCTCGAGGATTTTGCGCACCGTTTGCGATTTAAGCCCGCGCACCGCGTGGTACACCGGCAGCAAACGATCGGCTTGTACTGGCAGCTCCTTGGCGAGCTCGGCCGTCGGATTGGTTAGCTGGTAGCGGCCGTAGTTATACTCGAACTCGCCGCTAAAATAAAACCACTCATCACTATCGCCTAATTGCTGCGTTCGATACGGTTGATTAAACCAAATAGCGTTGAGCTTGCTAGTGTCGTCGGCCAGCACCGCCGCAGTCAGACGCAGGCCGCGGCGGACTGGCCGCGTGCTGATTTGCTGGCAACGGGCGCGAATCGTTACCTTGCCAGGACTCAACTCGGCAATCGGCGTCACATGCGTGAAATCCTCATGCTTGCGCGGCAAAAACAGCAAAATATCGCCAACCGTTTCGAGCCCCGCCCGGCGCAGCTCGGCTGCGATTTTGGGGCCGACACCTTTGATTTGATCGAGGCTAGTTGCTAGATTCATGAGTTTATTGTACTAGTTTTCAGGAAAATTGCGAAAAGTATTGACAATTTCACCACTCTATGTTATATTAATACTAGCTTTTCGCTCAAGGTTAGTAAAAAGGGCGAGAAGTGCCCTTTTGCTTTGAGCGAAAAAGATTCCTTAGGAGGAATCATGATGACCACCACCATCATCATCGTCGCCGTCATCATCATCATCGCCCTCGTGGCCTCCCTGGTCGTTCAGGTCGGGGAGGCTAAGAGAGAGGAGGCGGCCGCCCGAGCGGCCGACGAGGCCGTTTGGGCCTCATGGAGAGATGATCCGCGTGCGTCGTCCGACGACTACCGAGAGGTCTTGAGGGCCGCTGAAGCGGCCCTCAAGGCTGCCGACGAGGCCGCCAAGGCGGCCCGCCGAAAGGGCTGAAACGCCCGCCTGAAATAGCTCGCCGAATTGGTTTCAATACTGGTTGAGACACTTAAGTATTAAGTGTTTCCCGGGTTGATATAAAACCCAATTCCGGTTTGAGCCATTTCGGCGGGCTATTTTCTTTGGTGAGGTTTTTGTTAAGTTATTTATTTTACTTTGAAATTCTATAGATTTTACGGGAAAATGCGAAAAGTTGTTGACATTGCTGCTCTAGTATGATATTATATGTATTAGCTTTTGTTGACAAGTAGAGCGAATCCTTGTCCAAAAGAGTTTTTTGATAAGCGAGGCCCACCGGGCGAGATGCATGTTCGAGATTTAATCGCGAGCAAACATCTCGCACGGTGGCACAGACGACCACCCCTGACGCGAGAATGTCGTTCTAGGAGGAACGATGATTTCTTTTGATAAGTTTGTTGCCAGAGACCTTGTCGAGCGAGGTGTTCGTCTCGCGCTCGACAACCCACAGCAGGTCATCACCATCGAGTTCAATGAGCTCGATCTCTACATTGAGCTCGTGCTTGATGAGCGTGACAGGAACGATCACGCCTTTGTCGACTCCTTGCCGGATATGGCTCTCAGCGACATTGAGCGGAAGTTGGCGGGGCTTGAGCCCCGTCTCGTTACCGTCAAGCGCTACAGTAGACTGGTCCTTCGGGGCTGACCTGCCGTAGTGGGCACCGTCCCCGGCGCGAGATTTTCCCCAATTTCTCGCGCCGGGGCGGCCCGCCTCGCTTATC
>JABZJV010000068.1 GCA_015257605.1 Nanosynbacter sp.
CCGCTGAAACGCAAGAATGTTGATTTCGGCGGCGGCTTGGAGCGGATTGCCGCGGCAGCAATTGACAGTCCTGACGTTTTTAAGATTAGCCTACTACAGCCAATTATTAAAAAGTTGGAAAGTTTAAGCGGCAAGGAATACGCTACGCATACCGCGTCAATGCGAGTGATTGCTGATCATCTCAGGGCAGCGGTATTTTTGGCGGTCGATGGCTGCGTGCCGAGCAACAAAGAGCAGGGCTACGTGATGCGCCGCTTACTACGCAGGGCGATTCGTTATAGCTTTGACTTAGGGATCGAGCAGAATTTCCTAGAGGAGGTCGTGCCGGTGATCGCTGATTTATATGAAGCAGATTTTCCAGAAGTTAAGGAGAATCGCGAGCAAATTATCGCTGTGTTGGTTAAAGAGGAAAAAGCCTTCCGCCAAACACTACGCAAAGGTCTCAGGCAAATGCAGCATTATATCGACGACGGCTTGACTGGCGAAGAGCTATTTACGCTATATGATACGTTTGGCTTTCCGGTGGAGCTGAGTATCGAGGAGACCTATAAACAAGGCATCAAGCTTTCTGATAATTGGCGCGCCGAATTTGATGCGCGAATGGCCGAGCAGCGCCAACGCTCCAAGACAGCGCGCAAAGGGCAATTTAGCGGCGGTTTGGAAGGTCACGATCCGATTCATTTGAAATATCATACGGCGACGCACTTGTTGGGAGCGGCGCTACGCAAAGTTCTAAATGCTCCGGATTTGCAACAGCACGGCAGTAATATCACGTCTGAGCGCCTGCGTTTCGATTTTAATCACGATAAATTGACGCCAAAGGAAAAACAGGCAGTGGAAGATCAGGTCAATGCTTGGATTGACGCTGATTTGCCAGTCAGCTTTGCCGTTTATCCGACTGACGAGGCGCTAAAAATGGGTGCAATCGGTGCCTTTGGCGAGCGCTACGGCGATAAAGTAAAAGTCTATTCCATCGGTGAAGGCGACAATATTGTTAGTTTCGAAGTTTGCGGCGGTCCGCATGTCGAACACACCGGCATCTTGGCTGAGGGCGGTAAGCGCTTCAAAATCACCAAGGAGGAGTCCAGCTCGGCGGGAATTCGCCGGATTAAAGCGGTTTTGAGTTAATCCTTGTAAGCCCCTATGATTTGGCAAAATCTAGCAACCATAAGCAAAAATAGTATATAATAGATGTAGTTATGGTTTTAGAGCGATTACGCAATAAGCTAAATAATCTAAAGGGCGAGTCAGACGATCAGCACGATGACTATATTGTTGCACTCGATATCGGTACCGAAAACGTTAAGGCGCTGTTAGCTCGCGTTAGCGGCGACGATATTGAGATTCTTGGTGTTGGACGTGCTCATCAAGAATTTTCAGATATGCATTCGGGCGCGATTGCTGATATTGCTGGCGTAGTGCAACACTGCGAGGACGCTCTGACTCAGGCTGAAGACGAAGCTGGCTTGCAGGCCAAGCATGCTGTCATCGGTATAGCTGGCGAACTGGTAAAAGGTACGACTAGTACGATTCGTTATCGCCGTCCGCAGCCCGACCGTCCGCTTGATGAGCAAGAAGTTGAGTTTATTATCGAGAAAGTCCAAGATCGCGCTGCTAAACGGGCGCAAAAACAGATTGCTTTAGAGACGGGCAATGACGAGGTTGAGGTCAAGCTGGTCAACTCGGCGCTGGTTAGCATTCATATTGACGGTTATAAAGTGTCGAATCCGATTGGCTTTCAGGGTAAGGATGTAGCAGTGCAAATTTATACAGCGTTTGCGCCGATGGTGCATATTGGCGCGTTAGAGCGAGTGGCGCAAGAGCTTGATTTGGAGTTGTTAGCGGTCGCTGCCGAGCCGTTTGCGGTTAGCCGTAGCGTACTTGGTACTGATAGCAGTAGTGCTTTTACGGCAATTTTAGCAGATGTAGGTGGTGGTACAACTGATATTGCAGTGGTTAATGACGGCGGCGTTGAGGGCACCAAGATGTTTGGTATCGGTGGCCGTAGTTTTACTAAAACTATCGCTGACGAGTTGTCAATTCCGTACGATCAGGCAGAAAAACTCAAAGTAAATATCGAGGACAGTAAAATTAAAGCTACCGTCAAAAAAGATGTGGCAGTTGCCGTTGATAAAACTCTCGAGGTTTGGCTAGCTGGCGTAGAGCTAGCTTTGAGCGAGTTTGATGCAGTTGATCAGCTGCCGCCGCGTATTTTGTTGTGTGGTGGCGGTGCTAGCTTGTCTCAATTAGTTGCAGCTCTCGAAAAGCGCGATTGGTACAGCGAGTTGCCATTTACTAAGCGTCCGACAGTACAGCGTATTCGTCCCGATCAAGTTGTTGGTATTACGGATAAAACCGGTGAAGTCAATGATCACACTTTTATTACGGCGATGGGTCTGCTGCGTGTTGGTTATGATACAATAATAGGAGCAGGCGATACTCAGTCGGTTCGCAGTAAAATTAATAGGATTTTGCGAATTTAATAGAGAAATAATATGCAAAAAGATGTCATTTATATAGATGTAGAAGACGACGTTACTTCAATTATTGGCAAGATAAAAGCCGCTAATTCGAACATTGTTGCTTTGGTGCCGCCAAAGCGAATTGGGGCGATTCAGAGTGCAGTAAACCTCAAATTGGTGCATCGCGCGGCTGAGCGGGTCGATAAAAAACTGGTAATTATTACTAA
>JABZJV010000069.1 GCA_015257605.1 Nanosynbacter sp.
GCAGCGTTTTAACAATTTCAGAACCTCTACGCTCGGTCATAGCTATTTGATTGTCCAGCCAGATGCCCAATAGCCCTTGAGCAGCCCCAACCGTTCCGCCCGGGTTGTTTCGCAAATCCAAAATCACCTTTTTAACACCTTTCTCAACAAACTCCGAAGCGTATTTTCTGGACAAGCTTACTGTATCATCGCCAAATCGATTAACTTTCAAAATACCAATTTCTCCATCAATTTCCGACTCTACTGCCGGAGAAACTATATTCTGACGCACAACCGACACCTCACGCGTTTGGCCACCGCTTAATAACGTCAATTTAACGGACGTACCAACTTCTCCACGAATTTTACTCACAACTTTTTCCACTGACCAGTCAGAAGAAGCCTCGTCATTTACCTTAACAATTGCCTCGCCAGCCTTAATTCCTGCCTTCTGGGCTGGACTATTTTCCAGAGGTTTTATGATAGTCGGCTTATTGTTCCTAAGACCAATCTCCGCACCAATTCCGCCGCCAATTTGCCCACTCAGCGACTTGTCAAACTCCTTCGTCTCATCCGGGTCCATATACGCCGTATGCGGATCGCCAGCCGCTTCAACTAGCCCGCGATTGGCGCCATAAATTAACTTTTGAGTATCCAATTTTCCGTCATAATTAGCAACCAGTTCTTGATATGTTTTTTGAACGCTAGATAAGTCGATTGTCTTATTTGAAGTTCTAACGCCAAATACCGACGCCACATTAGCAAACAGCGCATCCGACCGAGCTCCCGCCACAAAACTAACAATAGCCACAATAACAAGCGTCAAAAACCAACTTAATTGCTGTCTTTTTTCTCCCGTAACCATATGCTTATTATACTACAAAACGCCCGTTTAACACGAGCGTTTTTGTGTATCACTTTATGCTAATTAGAAGTAAACGTATGTCAATCCTGAAGCCGAACGCGTGTAATGTCTATATAAACCGTCCCAGGCAAAGTTGTAATCGCTAACAGTAATAGTTCCGTCGCCATTGACAGATTCAACATACATAACGTGTCCGTAATATCCAATATTCATCACGGCTGCTGCGCCAGCTTTTGGTGTCGAGCCGCTAGGAATACCATGACGTGCTGCGGTTGACGGCCACTGATTTGCGTTGCCTGCGCCACCAAAATGCGGAACATATCGTCCAGTACTATGAATCTTCCAAGCCACGTAGCTCACACATTCACGCGTGTATAATCCCCACGGATCGACATAAGCGTCAAGTGGAGCGCTCGCCCAGGCGCCAGGATAACCGCCACCGCCAGGTACGCCGCCTGGAATGGAGACACTGCTACCACCAAGAGCTCGTCGGTTAGCCGCAGCCTGCTCTTCTCGCAACTTCGCTACTTCAGAATTACGTTTCTGAGCCAGAGCCGCATAGTTATTCTGATCATTCTTCGTATCAGTAATCAGTTTTGCCTTCTCAGACTGCTTAGCCGCCATCGCATTACGCTGCAATTCTTGGTCACGAAGCGTATTCTCAACAGACTTCTTATTCTCTTCCAGCTTTTTCTGCAAAGACTTAATTTCTTTGATCTTATCATTCAATGAAGTTTTCAAAGAATTACGCTGTTCTTGCTTGTCAATGTAATCGCTAATATTTTTTGAGCTAGCAAGCATCTCCAGCGGCGAAATCTGATCATCAACATACAAATCCGCCAAAATTCGCCCCATCGCTTTACGATTGTGCTTAATTAGCTCTTCGTTCTTTTTTATCTGATCATTAAGACTATTAATCTTCTTTTGGCTATCAGAAATCTGCGCTTGAATAGCTGATATTTGTCCGTTTATCTTATCAAGTTCCGCCTGCAAACTATCAGCCATCTCACCCAAGCGCGAAGCCTCAGAATTATAGTTGTCTGCTTCTTGTTGTTTTGCCTGAATTTCGGCGTTATAGTCGCGAGCTAATACGTGTGATGCCAAGCCAAAAATGCTCGATCCAGCGAGCAATGCAGACATCGCCACCAGAGACGCTCTGCTGACTAGTGATGCCGAAACTGGTGTGGTGGACCGTAGTTTCATACATCTATGTTAGCATAAGCATAATCAGCATGTCAAGGATTTTTACAGCTTAAGATATTTGCGAGTTGCCACCCAAGATGACGTCACGCCAATTGCCGCGCCGACCAGAATCATGCTCAAGAAAACCAGCACGCCGTACATTTTTAGATGATTCAAAAGATTATCTATAGGAATGCCGTATTTCACCATCGGATCATGCGCAAGGATTAACAACCCATATCCAACCACTGTTGCGATAATTGCCGCGATAAATCCGTACATTATAGCCTCAACAATAAACGGACCTCTGATGAAACTTCGTTCTGCGCCGATCAACTTCATCATCTCAATCTCGTCCTTGCGGTTGAAAATTGCCATGCGAATGGTATTAAAGACCACAAGCGAAGAAATCACCACGAAAACAACTGTAGCGATTGAGCCGCCAATACTCGCCAATCTCACCCAATTGCCAACTGTTTTAATAGCTTGCTGGCGCTCACCTGAGAATGATGGTTCCCTGTTAG
>JABZJV010000070.1 GCA_015257605.1 Nanosynbacter sp.
AGGTCGCCCAACTACGCAGCCGAAAGGATTCCTTGTACTATATTCTCGGGAAATAACAGAGAACCCACTTCTGGGGTAATCGACAGAACTCCTAGCAGCGAGCGAGCAAGGCTCATGGAGAGGATCAAACAACATTTCATACCAAGCGCTCTAGGGGATATGGCGATGACTTTGGTTGAATTTGGCAATGGCCCGTCCGGCAATACTATCGTCTACGGAACTGGGTTCATGGGAAATCCTACAGCGACAGCAGCACGGCTAGAGATGGCAGAAATAGCCGAGGTCTGGCGCGACGAACAAGGAAATCCAGCTTCAGTCTTGACACTGCCAACCAGCTCTATGATAAAGAGCGTTGCTCATAAAATTTTAGAAACGGGCAGTTTCTCACCCTTAGCAGAAGAAATAGCACCCGAACTAAATAAGCACCTGACTCATTATGCTGACCGAGTAGGCGTAGTCGGGCATTCGTTTGGTAGCAGACTTGCAGCAAATATACCTAGTGTTCTTTATAATCCTGACAAAACTGAGTTTGTCGCCACAGATGATGCACCAAGTCGGCAAAGACCGCTAGGTGTATTCGGTATTGCAGCAGCGCAATTAGCAGAAACAATTGACCTGTCAAGATATATCAAACATTCACCCGATCCCGAAGCTCAGAAAGCTTGGCGAAAAAACGACGGAGAAAAAATGCCAGTCGTACCGCTGCTAGTTCAGCTGAGAGATGTTATTGCAATGTCGCGCGGTGGTTTTGTTGAAGATCTCAAAAAATCACTCAATAAGCTGCAACCTGGCACGCCCGTCACCCTTTTTGCGCCGGAATTAAGCCGCATGAATAATAACAGCCCAAAAAATATACGCGAGCTTATAACGTCGCTTAACCAGGAATTCCCTGGTTTAGATATTCGCGGCATACTAGTCGAAGATAGCACGCACAACGTATCCGTAGCCAATCCGGCATACTTTGGGCAGATGATAAAATTATCAAGAAGTAATCTACAGCCCTGACAACGCTAAACAACTATCAAGATTGCTTTAATCATATAAATACAGTTACCACTTGCAAGCTAGCTTCGTTTAATCAGCTTAATCGCGATAGAACCAACCGCTATAAATGCAACTGCTGCAGAGAAAAACATTCCCACATTCACACCAGTCTCGGCCAGCTTGGTCGATGAGCTTGAATTGTTTTCCGAAGCACCACCGCTTGTTGCAGCAGGCCTAGGATTCTCGATCCACTTTGCGTATAAAGTTAAATTACTGTCTGGCATGGTGTCAACAGCAAAGCTCCAAGCCCTAGTAAAAGTGTTATCCGTATACCACCCAGCAAAAGTATAACCCTGACGAGTCGGCTCAGCTGGCGCGGTAATTTTATCAGTAAAAGCAACTTCTTGGTTGGCAATTGCCATTCCGCCCTGGGTATCAAAAACTACAGTATGCTTCGGACACTCCTTTGCATCGCCATTGATAGTCCAGCCATGCCCGCCGTCGGCGACTGGCTTGATTAGATTTTTTCTAGCCGCATCAGCAGTGCAATATTTCAACCCGGCGGCTCCTAGTATAAGCGGTGAATTAGTTGATTGAATATTCCAAGATATCAGAGTAGCATCATAATTTTTCGTAGACAAGCCGCTATTATTCAACATTCTAGGAGCGCCAGACCAATAGCTGTTGGGCAAACCGGTTGTCGAAACTAACGAATCTAGCCGCCAGCCCGCCAAAGATTGATTAAAAGCGCGAGCACCATTAAACATTTCACTCATCAACTCGGCTTTCGAAACATCCCACGACCCTATAGGCTGGTTAAACTTAACTGCGTTTTGAAACATTGCATTCATTGCAGTCATTTTACCAGTGTTCCAGTTTTTAATTGAATCGCTGTCGCCATTATTGAATGCTGTCGCATTATTAAATAAACCGCCAGCAAAAACAACGTTAGACACATCCCACGACCCGATGTTTTGATTGAAATTTTCAGTATCGCTAAACGCACTACCCATATTAGTAATGGTCGAGGTGTTCCAATTCCAGTTAGCATTCTCACCCTTGAGAGAAGTGTTGCCTCTAAAGATAGAGTATATCGAGTCAGTCTGCGACAAATCCGGAGTGTCGGCTGCTTTTACGTCCATATTAGCTGCGCCATAAAAGGCAGCTGATAACGATCTCCATTTATTCTTCCCCCACTGATCAATAGAAATCATCTTCAGTTTATCGCCGCTGTTATTAAGATAAAACTCTGGAAACACACCTCCGATACGAATCGTATATACGCCAGGCGTAGCGTAGCTGCAAGTATAAGATCCGGTCTGAGCGGTTGCTTCGACCGTACCATCATTATTGCAATCAATAGTATAATTATATCCG
>JABZJV010000071.1 GCA_015257605.1 Nanosynbacter sp.
TGGCAAATTTATGTCAGCATTTTTCAGACTGTCGTAAAATTCTAGTATTTTTTGAACAGTGGTTTTAGGCTTCATGCTGATTCTTATTGTAAATGATGTACGTTAGTAAAGCGTATAAAAATTGCTTATTTCACTGTAAAATTTAGCGGGCTTCCGATAGTCCAGTGATCGCAATGATAATAGTGCTGGCAGCAAGGCTTCCAACCAAAAATTCAAGCGGGACGTCAGGTTTCAGATAAGCAAAAATTGCCGTGCCAATCCACATCACCGCGATGATTCCCGCGGCATACGGATAGCGAACTTGCATCACCCATTGTTGTAATTGCTTCATGATAATTCTCCTTTTTGTAACAACATGGCGTAGGCGGCTCTGTCACGCTCCGCAACCTTGCTCATCCAGTCCATCACTATTTCTTGCGCCAGCTCAATACTCATCGGCGACGAACACACCGCCTCGCTGATTCCATAGATATTAGCGTGAACCTCGGCCAATTCCAGGGCGTCGTGGACAATCCGCCAATAATGTGTCCTTCGATATTCATCGCCGCACGCCAGCCGCGCCGATGCCAAATAGTGATACAAACCGCGCTGCAACATAATATTAACACTGTCTAACCTGACAGCAAACCGATTGCCGGCGTTCAGTTCGTTAAGAAACAGTTGCGTTATCTGCCGATTGGCAGCGAACGTGCTGGTTGTCGATTGAAGCAGCGTGTTCGCATATTCATAAATAGTGCGCGTCAAGCTACGATCTTTGGCGATCGCATCCAGCGCTTGATACAGCGTATGATCATAAAACGCCAGCATCGCCAGTGCCAATAAACCCATGTCAGCTCGATCTTCATACAGCGCGCGATACTGCACAATCATGTGATAAAACGAGGCGCGATGTTGCGGCGCTGCCACCGCCAAACCAAAGTCGATGAGTGCAATTTTGTTGTCTCTCAGCAAATAAATATTGCCTGGATGCGGATCGGCCATAATGATATCTGCTTGTAAAATTGCGATCAAAAACTCGCTGCCGACCGTCACCAATTGCTGCTGCATATCAGAACCAAGCTGGTCTTTGACAAGCTGGTAGGTGTCGCGCCCCGCCTGCGCTTGTTCCACCACTTTGGTTAGCGGCAAGCCGTCTATATAGTCCTGAACCAATATCCGCCGCGTTGAATAGTCAGCCAGCGTCTCTGGCACCACAACTCTGTCGGTACGTTTAGTAAAGTATTCACGAATAGCCTGGGCTGTAATTAGCTCGCGCTGATAATCAGTTTCACGCTTGGTGGTTTTGATAAATTCATCAGCAATTTCAACCAACGGAAAAATATCATTTTTTAGCATAAACTGCCCCGCCCAACAGCAAAAACGCAGCGCCACAAAGTCAAAACTCAGATAGCGCACCACGCTGGGGCGAAGAATCTTGATAATATACTGGTTATTTGGATGGTCAACGATGCGACAATGATAAACCTGAGCGAACGAACCCGTAGCAAACGGCTGGTCTCTATCAACGACTATTTGACTGGCTTTGCTACCCAACTCTTGCCGTAAAACCTCGGCAACATCAATTGGCTCAACTGCCACATCATCAAAAGCATCCAGCCGATATCCAGACGCGGCATACACCTGAGCCATCAGTTCAGTCGATGCCAAATGCTGTAAAAACTTGACATACACGCCGCCTAATCTTTGACATTCGTCTGATAAAACTTTGAGCCATATTTGATCGCTGCGCCAAGCTCGCCACACCCGAAACAACGCCCGAACCACAAATAATACGCGCACTTACCTCGCCCTCCGGAACCCAATGAAGTACAACACCAGCGTCAAAACTAACACGCAAATATACAAAAATAAGGGATCAATGCTCGTATTTACTAACAGCAGCATAGCCAGCCAAATCGCCACTATACTCACGAAAACAAAAGCATATCTCACATGTTTATTTTAGCATACAGCCCAGTAGCTCTCCAGAGGTTGTTCGGTAAACCAGCTATTGATAAAACTGATCGAAAACTGTTTTGCTTCAGCAAGTTACTGTGTTTAAGGTTTCGTATTTTACCGCGCCTCACACCTGACGACACTGGCATGGTAAAATTAAATCATGAAGATATCTAGTCCTGCGTTCGCCGAAAACGCTAAAATACCAAAAATTTACTCCAAGCTCGGCGGTAACCAACGCCCACCGCTCGAAGTCAGCGGCGTACCGGCAGACGCCAAAAGTCTGGCAATCGTCTGCCACGACCCTGACGCGCCTGGGCGCGATGGATTCTACCAT
>JABZJV010000018.1 GCA_015257605.1 Nanosynbacter sp.
GTCGTTGAGCAGGCCGTTCATGTCGTAACGCTTAATTCCCTGCCGCTTACATTCGGTGATAGCGTGCCATTTTAGCGCGTAATTAGCGCGCAAGGCTTGGCCGCGATCGTTCATGCCGCCGTATAGCTCAAATGAAGTTTCGCGGCTAGTCGCCAGCCAAAGAAATGATACCGGGCGGTTGTCTTCGTAAGCAGCGAAAATTTGCGAGTACTCCCCTAGTTTGTTATGAATATCGTAATAATACTGGTCGTCGTGCAGAGCGAATTTAGCGCGTTTAGCAGTTTGGCGGTAGATTTCGAGGCAAGCAGCGATGTCTTGGCGCGTTTTTACCGGTTTGATATCAAGTCCAGCCCGGCCGGATTTACGGATATACTGGCGGGTTTTTTTGGTCATCGCGGCCAATAGTTCGTCGGTTGTATGAGTCAAATCCAAAATCAAAGTACGCGATAGTAGAATATTGTTTGGCGATTGGCGCCAACCTTTGGCGCGTAGCGGATGTTCAGTATCTGGCTCAATAGTTAGCACAGCGCATGGCAGCTTATGCTTAACGTAATTAACAATTGCCGCCAAAACATCGTCTTCCCTGCCTTGTTTGTAAACTGGCCCGCGCGGAATGTAGCTTAATTGATTAAGCGGTTTAGGCAGGTTTCTCAGTAATATTTGCGCAGCGCCAATTGTTTCGTTGCTGTCAACTATAGTAATTCGTTGAACGCGCCAATTGTGCGCCGCTTTTACTTCTCCCCATCCCCAGAGCTGCAGCGGGTGCCCGCCAAACTTAGCAACAGTCTTGTCCCAGGCAGCTTTTTCGTCGCATAGTATTGTATCAATCATATGTTTAGTATACATCGTTTGTGCTATAATAGGATAGAACACAAACACGTGGAATAAAAATAGCAAGAGGTGAGGAATAGCAAACTGTGGAATTGCTATAGTTGGTTATTTTGCTAATTTTCACGTGAAATGAATCGAGAATGAAATGAGCTTAGCTAAAACTTATACTCCGAACGAATATGAACCGTCGATTTACGCCTTGTGGGAGGAGTCTGGCGTATTTAAACCGAAAGGGCAGGGCCAGCCGTACGCGATTGTGATGCCGCCGCCAAATGCTAACGGTAATTTGCATGTCGGGCACGCTTTAGGGTCGGCAATTCAAGATATTTTAGTACGTTATCACCGTATGCAAGGCTATGATGCTGTGTATATACCAGGGGCTGACCATGCCGGCTTTGAAACTTGGGTAGTTTACGAGCGCGAGCTAGAAAAGCACGGCCAGACGCGCTTTGATTTCAACCGCGAAGAATTATACGCGCAGGTATGGGATTTCGTAGCCCAGCGTCGCGGCGATATGGAATTACAACTGCGGGCGATTGGCGTGGGCGCTGATTGGGACGATTTGGTATTCACGCTCGACGATAAAGTTATCAAAACTGTCTACGATACTTTTGAAAAGATGTGGCAGGACGGCTATATTTATAGGGGCGAACGCATTGTCAATTACTGTACGCAGCATCAGACGAGTTTTTCGGACTATGAGGTTGTTCACAAAAATGAAAAAGGGAAGTTGTGGGAAATCGCTTATCCGCTAATCGATAAAGTCGGCGAAATTGTTATCGCTACGACGCGTCCCGAGACGATGTTTGGCGACGTAGCCGTAGCGGTCAACCCAAACGACGAGCGCTACAAAGACCTTGTCGGCTGCAAAGCGCTGCTGCCGATTGTCAAGCGCGAAATTCCCATCATTGCTGACGATTATGTCGATCCAGCTTACGGTACTGGCATGGTGAAAATTACACCAGCACACGACCCGAATGACTTTGAGATAGGCAAGCGCCACAATTTAGAATTAGTTCAAGTAATTGATTTTGACGGCAAAATGATCAATGTGCCAAGTCAATTTGTCGGTATGACGGCGCTAGAAGCTCGTAAACGCGTTTTAGCAGCGCTTGAAATAGACGAATTGCTGCGCGGCGAAAAAGATATCGAGCACCAGGTTGGACATTGTTACAAATGCGGTTCGGTCATCGAGCCGCTCGCCAAAGAGCAATGGTTCGTCAAAATGCGCCAATTGGCCGATAACGCTATCGCGGCGATTGAGCGCAAGGAAGTGACGTTTACCCCTGAAAATAAAGGCGATGTTGTCATTAAATACCTCAGAGATATCAAAGATTGGAATATCAGCCGCCAAATACCGTGGGGCATTCCGATTCCAATGTTTCAGTCCAAGACCAATCTGGACGATTGGCGCTACAGCACAGAAGTCGATAAGAAAGAAATCGTTGTAGATGGTACAACGTATCGCCGCGAGGAGGATACGCTTGATACTTGGTTCAGTAGCGGCCAATGGCCGTATATAACTACCGATTATTTGGATGCTGGTAAGCTAGCCAAGTATTATCCGAATACCGTCATGGAGACAGCAGGCGATATTTTGTTTGCGTGGGTAGCGCGGATGATTATGCTGGGCTTGTATCGGACTGGCCAGGTGCCGTTCAAGCATGTGTATTTGCATGGTCTAGTGCTTGATGAAAAGGGTATCAAGATGAGCAAAAGCAAGGGCAATGTCATCAATCCGATGGAGACAGTGGCGAAATATGGCTCGGATGCGCTGCGTATGGGTATCATTGCTAGCCGCAGTGCTGCTCAGCCGCAAGCGTTTAATACTGGCAAGGTGGTAGCAGCCCGCAATTTCTGCAACAAGCTGTGGAATATTGCTCGCTATACTGAAAATTTGGTTGGTGACCGCACGCCAACGGTCAGCCCGCAACTGCAATCGCTAGCCGATCATTGGATTGCTCGCCAACTAGATGAGGCGGCGCAGTCGCTAGACCGGCAGATTGCGACCTATCATTTTGCCGAGGCCGGCGAGACGATTTATCACACCGTTTGGGATGATGTAGCCGACTGGTACATCGAGGCTAGTAAAGTTGAGCAAAATATCGACATGAACGCGTATGTTTTAGACACAATTTTGCGGTTAACGCACCCATTCGCGCCGTTCTTGACCGAAACAATTTGGCAGGCTTTGCCGTGGCACGATACGATCTTGGCTAGCGAAACTATGCCAGACCGCCTAGAGTACGATGATATCGCTGCCGCTGCATTCGGCCGTTTGAAAGATTTAGTATCAGAAGCGCGCTACGTAGTTAGCGAACTGCCAGGCAACAAACGTTACGGTTTGCTCTATATGGACGATTCGCTGGTGGCTGATAATATTGAACTTGTCAAGAAGCTAGCGCGCGTTATCTCGGTAGAACATGTTGACCAGGCTAGGGGATTGCGCTTGGCTGCTAGCGGGCGAGATGTTTGGCTAGATATCGACGACGAAACGCTTTACGAGCATCAAGCTAACCTCGAGAAACGTTTAGCTGAAGAGCGCCAGCATGTTCGAACTCTTGAATCACGGTTAGCAAATGACAACTATATAGCTAAGGCTCCGGCGGCTCTGGTCGAGGAATCGCGCAAGACACTCCGTGAAAAACAAGAACTAATTACCCGGCTACAGAACGAGCTGCAAGTTGTGTCGAATAAGTAAAAGCTAGTCGATAACTGGTAAATTCGCGTTATCAAAAGCGTGCCGGCCGCCTTCTTCTAATAAGGCTAAAATATTTTTGTGGTGATGGCGGCGATCTGGCGAAATGCTAGGCGATTGGTAGCGAAAACTGTTGCTGAGCATGCCTTCTGATAGATTATGCTCGGAATGGGTGTGCTGCATTCGCGACTCGTTGATGGTCCGCAAATCTTGCGAACTGAGCTTTTGCATGGAATGATCATGCGTCAAACTGATATCAATAGCATGCCCGAAATGCCCGTCGTGGACAGCAACGCCGCTAGCTATCAGCAGACTGAGCGCGGCGAATAAAGCGTTAATGATGTAGGTTAAATGTGTCATAATCATGTTTATTTTAAGGTATTATGCCTACAAATATAGCACAAGTATGATAAAAAGTCAATAGTATGTCATAAAAATAAGATTATAAGTTAGTCTAAGGCAGTGTTCGGACGGTTCATAAACAGATTACCGCTAGGTTTTAGCGCGCAGGTTGGCTATCTACTGGTGATGATATTTGCCACCGCGAGTAATCTCTTGGGCCCGGTATAGCTGCTCGGCGAGGATCAGTCGCACTAACTGATGTGGAAAGACTAATGGCGACAGTGACCAAGCCAGGTTAGCACGCTGTGTCAGTGCTGCGCTGACACCAAAGGCGCCGCCGATAACTATCGTGATATTTTTGCCTTGCACAAAGAGCTCGTTTAACTGGCACGATAGGGTAGGCGAGTCAAACATCTGGCCGCGTTCGTCGAGCAGAATTACGAAATCTTGGGGATGTAAACGCTCTAAAATTCGCTCAGACTCCTCTTGGCGGGCCTGCTGGCCATCTAGCTTGCTATGCGGTATCAATTGCCACTCAAAGCTCCAAGGCTGCTTGCAGCGCGTTTGGTAGCGTTTGATGCCGCCTGAGACCCAATCCTCATGCTTTTTACCAACGGCGACAACAGTGATCATATGGCAATCAAGCGCTCTTTGATACCGTTGGCGATATTATCGAGCCGTTCGTCTGAAATATCGACAGGGTAGTCGTGATGGAGCTGCAAGGTGTCGCGGTCATACAGCGGCACTAGGTGGATATGGGCGTGCGGTACGTCGAGACCCTCAACGACTACGCCGACGCGCATGGGGTTGAGTTCGGCCTGGATAGCCTGGGCGATATTTTTGGCAGTTTGCCAGAGGTGAGCGTAAGTCTCGTTGTCGAGGTCCCAAATCAAATCAATTTGCTCTTTGGGTACCACTAACACATGCCCGTCGCTGAGCGGGTTGATATCGAGAAAGGCAATAACGTCATCGTCTTCGTAAACTTTGCGGCAAGGAATCTCGCCCTTGATAATTTTCGTAAAGATTGAATCATCCATGAATTGCTCCTTAAATGTGTAAAGTGTATGCATATAGTTTACATATATTTAACATGATTAGCAAAAATAGATAGAGTGGGGTATAATTGTCCGTACAAGGAGAGGTGGCCGAGTGGTTGAAGGCGCACGACTCGAAATCGTGTATGCGGCAACGTATCGCGGGTTCGAATCCCGCCCTCTCCGCCAGGAAATAGCATGAATTTTTATACCGATTATGTTCTTAGCGAAAATTTTTAGATTGACTGCTTGCAAATATCGGGGTATTTATCGCGTCAGTACTAGCTGTGCTCATGGATTATTTGAATAGTGACGGGTGTAAGAATTGCCTAGTATTATGGTAATTTATCAATTAGCTCTAGCAGCTTTTCCCACGAAGTTCTGTCGGTGTGGTTATTGTCAACAGTAACGGCGTATATGCAAACTTTATACAGAAGAGGATATTCTTTTGAATTAATCCAAGTCCGCATCTCCAAAGGATATGCTAACTGGCCAGAAACCCCAATAGCTGCACCATAATCAGTGGTCAATAAATCAAGCCCGTCATGTCTAATTTGATCTGCCCAATATTTGCAGTGCTCGACTGCTTGTTTGTAGGTCATTTGAGGGTATTGGCTACTGCTACTATTCATATTTATCATTATAATGGCTTTTGTTGATTTGTTTTACGCGCACTGATATCGTCAGCAATTGCAAATAGTGCACGTTAGCTCCCCGGTTTATTGATGCCTTTGTCTAGGCTGCTTAATATAGACAATGCTTCTTGGGTTTTGTCGTCTGATGTCTCGTGTATAATTCTATCTAGTTCTGTAAAATATCTATGAAAGTGAGCCAGTTTTTAGACCATGGCTCAGGTCTTGTGTGCTCCTTTCTTTGTCTACAGACAGAAGATGGGGTCGCGCTTATACACAACCTTACCCCTACGGTCTATGACCACATGACCGTGACCTATTCCGCAAGGTTTTTCAAGACCGCCATAGTAGATGTCGCAACCATCTCCTATCTTGTAATGTATTTCCATATTGTCAACATACCCAATAATAGCAGCATGGGCGGCGAACAGGATATCTCTCTGTCGTTTTGCTGACTTGAGATTCGATTTTGACCGCTTAAGTGCAGCCTCGGCTTTGTTAACCCTTGCAGTTGCCGTTTTAAGTGCTCGTCCTGTGGTAAGACGTTGTTGTATCGCCGAAAGCCGTTTATTGGCTTCCTCATACTCCTTTAGCGCTGTTTTATAGCGCTTTTGAGCGTCTTTGAACTCCTTTTGAAATTCGTCCAGTTGAGACATACTTTTGCTTTCCTCTCTGTAAAGGAGCGAAGTCACAGCGGTTGCTGCAACTTCGCTACTTTACAACTTTAAGAGAATTTTGGCAATAGTCTGCTCAATAAGCGGTGAGTATTACTTGCGGGCGAAGATTTCTTTGGCGCTGAGTTTGCGGTTGTATTCGAGCGCGCCAAAGCGGAAGATACGTACGGCGATGGCAATGATGATGGCGGCAGAAACGGCCAGCAGGGCGATACCGATTACTGATTCGCCGATTCCCAGATTGCCAGCGGCATTGCGCAGCATCAGTGGGATTGGCGATGTCAGCGGGAAGAGCGACAAGAATTTCACTAGCGGTGCGTCTGGCATTGATATGAACATTGAAACGGCATAAAGCGGGCCGAACAGTAAGATCATTACTGTGCCGAAAAAGCTGCCAGCTTCTTTGGCGGTCGGCACGGCGGCGCCGATAGCTACTAGCAGGCCGGTAAACATCATGAAGCTGCTAGCAAAGGCTAGAAAGCCGATACAGATACGCAGCGGGTCGACTGGCAAGCTGCTGAGGTCGACTGACGGTAGCTTTAGTTGGTCGTGGAAAAACAAGTAGCCGATTAGTGCTGGTATGATAATCAGCAGTCCTTGAACTATTGCCAGAACTATTAGCGAGATAATTTTGCCGACAATTAAGGTACGCGCTTCGATAGTAGTGAGAATCATTTCGATAACGCGATTTTCTTTTTCTTCGGTGGTGCTGGTCAGCATCTGATTGCCAAAGAAGGTAATCAGGAAATAAAAGAGTATCAAAAAGATACCTGGCAGAATCATCTCTTGGACGCTGTCGTGGATTTTGCCGTCGCGGTAAATAGTGCTGGTTGAGTTGATTTTGCCTTGGATAATTTTTTGAATAGCTGGATTAACGTCTGACCGAACAGAGGTGGCTAATAAACTATTAGCCAGGCTGCCGTAGCGGCCGTTGTCAAAAATACCGACATCTTTACCGTAAACTTCGATTGATTGCTGGTCGAGATTCTTTGGATAGTAGATGTACGCATCAAGCTGGCCATTTTTGACGCGGTCAATAGCGTTTTGCTTGTCGCTGGGATTAATTTCGGTGGCTTTCGAGGCGGCGATTAGCTGCGGTTTGACCATCTTTGATTCGTCGGTAATAGCAATGCTAAACGACTGGTTTTTGAGCTTTTCGGCAGCGTCGTTGGTAGCTTGATTGGACAAAAAGACCATCCCGAAAATTGCCGCAAACATCAATGGAAAGCTAATTGCTAGAATCCAGAATGATTTTTTCTTGAGGGCGCGAACGACCTCGAAACGAATGACAGTTGATAAATTATGCATTTTGCTTCTCCTCGTTGTTGCGGCTGTAGACTTGAACAAAAATATCATCGAGCGATTTGCCGCCAAATTGTTTACGAACGCTGGCGACGGTGCCGTAAGCGCGCGCTGCGCCATCCTTCAGCAGCAGTATGCGGTCGCATAGGCGTTCAACTTCTTCCATCTGGTGGGTAATCATGACGACGGTAGCGCCTTTGGCCTGGTGCTCTTCGATGATTTCCATCAGTAGCCGGCGATTAACTGGGTCAAATCCTTTGGTTGGCTCGTCGAGAATTAGCAGCTCTGGGTTATCGATGACGGTGATACCGAGCTGGACTTTTTGCTGCTGGCCACCCGAGAGCTTATCGAGGCGAGTTTTGGCTTTGTCGAGCAGGTCAACGCGCTTCAAAAAATCAAGCGATTTTTGCCGAGCGTCGAGGCGGCTCATGCCTTTGAGCTGGCCGAAATAAGTCATGATGTCGATGACCGGCTCTTTTTTGTAAAGGCCGCGCTCTTCGGGCAGATAACCCAGTTTGATACCGCTTGATACCGAATATGGCTTGCCGCCGACCAGCAGTTCGCCAGCAGTTGGCTGGTAAATGCCGAGTAAGGCGCGAATGGTGGTGGTTTTGCCTGAGCCGTTGCTGCCGAGAAAACCAAATGTTTCGCCGCGTTTGACCTCAAAACTTAAGTCTTTGATGACTTCGGTCTTGCCGAAACGCATCTTAAAATGAGTAATAGAAATAATAGGTTCCATATTTTCCATGATAGCATGGGCCAAACCAGTTGTGAAAATTACTAGCAAAAATGCTTGAAAAATCCATATTTAGCGTTTATGCTTGATATACAGACGCTATATGTATAGTGTTTAGTAAAATAGACAAATATGCAAATAAATTGCGCAAAGCAGACCCAGATGGTCTAGATAGTTTTTTGCGCTCAAAAATAGTAGCTAAAAATAAGAAAGGAAACGATGGCAGATATTACAGTTGTGAAACGCGACGGCAGCCAGCAGCCGTTTGATGCTAACAAAATTAATTTAACTCTGCTGGCAGCTAGCGAAGGCTTGCCAGACCAAATTGCGAAGGTAGCGCAAATAGCGGCCGAATTGCAGTTGACGCTGTTTGACGGCATTACTACCGAGCAACTTGATGAAGCGCTTATCCAGACGGCAGTTCAAAATGTCAAAGACGACCCGGATTTCGATACGATTGCGGCACGGTTACTGCTGCGAACTATCTACCAGCAAGTACTCGGCGATTATACTGACGAAATCGAGCTTAAAAAGCTACACGCGCAAAAGTTTCCCATCTATATTCGCCAAGCTGCTAAAGAGGGTTTACTAGATAAACGAATGGCTGATTCGCAGCTATTTAACCTCAAAAAGCTAGCGGCGGCGCTTGATCCGAGTAAGGATTCGCTTAGCAAATATCTCGGTGTAGTAACCAACCGCAACCGTTACGCACTGCGGCGTCAAAGCGGCGATCCGATCGAGGTGCCGCAATTCACTAACATGCGTATTGCTATGGGTTTGAGTTTTAACGAAGTCAATCCGACCGAGGCGGCGATAAAATTTTACCGCCACATGGCTAATCTGGAATATAGTCCGGGCGGCAGTACGCGGGTTAACGCTGGCGGTTCGTTTCCGCAGCTAAGCAACTGTTTTGTTATGGAAGTTCAGGACGACATGGCTTCGATAGCCAAAAGTATTCGCGATACCATGTTCATCGCTAAAGGCACTGGCGGTATCGGCATTAGTATGAATAAGCTGCGCGCCGCTGGCAGTCCTGTCAAAACCACTAATACCGAGTCAACTGGTCCGATTCCATTTATGAAAATGATTGATACGGCGCTGTTTGCGGTGTCGCGCAAGGGCAAGAAAGCGGGTGCGGCGGCAGCATATATGGAGAACTGGCACCTTAATTTCTCGCAATTCCTCGATTTGCGCCAGAATTCGGGCGACCCGTACTTGCGGACGCGATTTCTAGATACGGCGGTGTTTATCTCGGACGAGTTTATGAAGCGCGTCCAAGGCGGGCAGGATTGGTATCTGTTTGATCCGGCTGAAGTTAGCGACTTAAATGAACTATACGGTGAAGCGTTCAGCCGTCGCTACCAGGAATACATCAAGTTAGCAGAAGCTGGCAAAATTAACCGCTTCGAAGTCGTGCCGGCCTGCCAACAATTCCGCCAGATTCTTAGTAGTCTGCAAGCGACTGGACACCCTTGGCTAACCTGGAAGGACGCCATCAATTTGCGGGCGCTCAACAACAATACCGGGACGATCCACCTCAGTAATTTGTGCACCGAAATAACTTTGCCCGAAGACGAAAATAATATTGCAACCTGTAATCTGGTTAGTATGAATTTGTCGGCTTTTCTCAATGCTGATAAGACTTGGGATTGGGATCGTTTGGCGGTATCAGTACGCTCTGCCACGCGCCAACTGGATAACTTAATTGATATCACGAACACACCAGTTACCGAAGCTATGCATAGTAATGAGCATAATCGGGCGCTCGGGCTCGGCTATATGGGGTTATCGGATGTTTTGGAGAAGTTAGAGATTAGTTACGAAAGCGAGGCTGCCTACGATCTGGTTGACCAGCTAACTGAATTTATCAGCTACCATGCCATTGATGAATCGGCTAACCTAGCAGCTGAGCGCGGTAGCTATCCGAACTTTGCTGGCAGCGGCTGGAGTAAGGGCTTACTGCCTATCGATACCGTTGATAAACTTACAACAGAGCGCGGCGTTAAGGTAAAAATTGATAGTAAATCGCGCCTGGATTGGGAAGCGCTGCGCCAAAAAGTCAAAAAAGGTATGCGTAACGCAACCTTGATGGCGATCGCACCGACAGCTAATATCTCGCATGTGGTAGGTACGACGCCAGGACTTGACCCGCAGTTTAGCCAAATCTTTAGCCGCAGTACGCTCAACGGCAAATTCCTAGAGGTTAATGCGAATTTAGTACGTAAACTCAAACAACTTAATCTGTGGGAATCGCTCAAAGACGACTTGCTGGCGAATCAGGGCGATATTCAAGGTTTCGAGCAAATTCCGCAATCAGTACGCGATGTCTACAAAACTAGTTTTCAGTTGAGTCCGTACGCTTTTATCGAGGTGGCGGCGCGAGCGCAGAAATGGGTCGACCAAGCAATTAGTCGCAATATGTACCTAGAATCACGCGATATTGATGAATATATCGAAATCTATTCAGAAGCGTGGCGCCGCGGTTTGAAAACGACATATTATCTGCATGTCAAGCCGCGCCATCAATCCGAGCAAACCACCGTCACATCGCAATCGGTACAGAAAGTTCGTACCGACAGCGCCAAAAGGGTAAGCGGTTTTGGCTTTGCTCGGCGCAAACAATCATAAACGTTGATAAAATCACAATAACAAGGAGGAGATATGACGCAAACAACACAACCGCAAGGTATTTTGGGATCAGGCCTGCGCGACGGCTTGCAACTCAAGCCAGTACGCTACCAATGGGCGATGGATTTGTATAATCAGGCAGTTGCTAACACTTGGTTCCCGAATGAAGTACAACTAGTGCAAGATTTGGCGGCGTTCGAGAAGCTGACCGACGACGAAAAACATGCGCTGAAAACGGTGATTAGTTACTTAAACCCAAACGAATTGCTTATTAATAAGTCGTTAGCTTTTGGTATTTATCCGTACGTCAATGCCGCCGAGGCGCACTTGTATCTATCGAAACAGATGTGGGAAGAAGCTAACCACTTTATGACCTTTGAATACATTATCGAGACATTTCCGTTTGATCGCCAAGAAATTTACGCGGCAGGCTACGGCAAGAAAAGCCTGAAAGACAAGTCTGATTTCCAGACCAAGTATGTTGGCCGCATGCTGAATGATAAGCTGGACGTTACTACTACCGAGGGTAAAAAAGATTTCGTGCGCAATCTGGTAGCTTATAATATTGTGCTCGAGGGTATTTGGTTTTATAGCGGTTTTATGGTTGGCATGAGTTTTCGCCGGCGTAATTTGCTGCGCAATGTCGGCAGTTTGCTAGATTGGATTACTAAGGATGAAAATCTGCATTTAACTTTCGGTATTAACCTGCTGTTGACAATTCTTGACGAGAACCCAGATTTGCAGACGCAAGAATTCGCCGACGAGATTCGCGATCTGATTTTGCAGGCGGTGGCGCTCGAAGAGGCTTACAACAAGGATATGCTGCCAAAGGGTATCTTGGGCTTGAACGCGGATTACGTGAATCAGTATGTTAAGTTCATGACTGACCGCCGCCTGGAAGAACTGGGTTTCGAGAAAGAGTATCACGTAGCAAATCCAGCCAAGTGGATGGCAGCGGCCAACGATACGCTTGAACTAGTCAATTTCTTTGAAAGCACCAATACTAATTATGAAGTTAACACCGTAAAGTAGCAGTTTTAGCAATTGAATAAGTAGTCTATTAGCCTATAATGAATATAAGCAAAGGGGGAAATAATGAATCCATCAGCGATA
>JABZJV010000019.1 GCA_015257605.1 Nanosynbacter sp.
AGAGCTGCTTGAGCAGGTTGGTTTAGCTAACAAAGCCAATGAATATCCGCAGCATCTGTCGGGCGGCCAGCGGCAGCGAGTGGCTATCGCTCGGGCGCTCGCTATGGAGCCAGAAGTCATGCTGTTTGATGAGCCGACTAGCGCGCTTGACCCAGAAATGATTGGCGAGGTGCTTGACGTGATGCGCGATTTGGCTAAGCAGGGCATGACCATGGTGATCGTCACGCATGAAATGAGCTTTGCCCGTGAAGTTGGCACCCGGATGATTTTCCTTGACAAAGGTGACATCATCGAAGACGGTCCGCCTAAACAAGTAATGGATCATCCAAAGACTGAGCGAGCGCGCCAGTTCTTTGATGCTGATAAATAGCAAAAATAGCGATAATATATTAAAATAATCTATATTACAAAGCCAAAATTATCGTCTGTTGAACATAAAAAATTTAAGAAATAGCGGTCAGAACAAAAACATTAAGGATGAAACGCGTAGATTGTTACTACCATATATCGTTGTACTGAGTGTGATACTATTTTACCAGTATTTGCTGCAGTATCTAATATTGCATAAAAATAGTCATCTAAATCAGTCAACGCAGGTGCAGTCTATCATCCAGCAATATTGGACAGCGCCGACTACTTGATTTAGCCGAGAAAAGGCTTGCATAAGCGGCATAAATCTATATAATGAAAACTATATAAGTAAATAAACAATGAATCATTTAGATCATAGCGGAGGTGGGCGTGAATCAAAAACCATTGCAAATCAATTCTGAAATCGGCGTACTCAAGACTGTACTGCTGCATCGGCCGGGCGAGGAGCTCGAGAATCTTACCCCTGATTATCTCAAGGACTTATTGTTCGACGATATTCCGCACCTGAAGGTGGCGCAAGAAGAGCATGATGAATTTGCCAACGTTCTGCGCGACCATGGCGTCGAAGTGCTGTATTTGGACGAATTGGTAACAGAGGCATTAAACAGCGATAATTTGAAAGCAGAATTTGTCGACGAAATGCTAGCAGCTTCCAAACAAGATTCACGTCGAGTGACTCAAAGTCTGCGCGATTACCTATTGTCGATGCCGACCAACAAGATGGTGCGCAAAATTATGGCTGGTGTGCGCAAAGACGAGATTTCTCTACCGCCAGAGCATCACCAGCAGCTGCATGATATGGTTGAGCAAGATCATTATCCGTTCTACCTAGATCCAATGCCGAATTTGTACTTTACGCGCGATCCAGCCGCGACAATTGGCAACGGTTTGACGATCAACAAGATGCACTGGCCAGCTCGCCGCCGCGAGTCGTTGTTCATGCGCTACATCATTGATCATCACCCGCGATTTGCTGGCCACGATATTCCAGTTTGGTATAATCGCGATGAGAAGTTCTCGATGGAGGGCGGCGACGAGCTGGTGTTGAACAGCGAAGCCATGGCCATCGGTATCAGCGAGCGCACTACCGCCGAGGCAATCGAGAAAATGGCAACTGAGTTGTTCGCTGATTCTAACTTCAAGAAAATTATCGCTCTCGAGATTCCGAAGAGCCACGCATTTATGCACCTAGATACAGTCTTCACAATGATCGATTACGATAAGTTCACGATCCACCCGGAGATTCGCGACTTTGAAGGCAAGATGAATCTGTTTATTCTCGAGAAGGTTGAGGGGCAAGCTTATCCGCGGATTACCAAGCAGCATGATCTTGAAAAAGCGTTGTGCGAAGCGCTGCATTTGCCAAAGATTAACCTGATTGAATGCGGCGGCGGCGATGAGATTGCAGCAGCTCGCGAGCAGTGGAATGATGGTTCGAATACTTTGGCGATTGCGCCGGGTGTGGTGGTGACTTACGATCGTAACTATGTCACTAATGCTAAATTGCGCGAGGCTGGCGTCGAGGTCATCGAGGTTAGCGGTTCAGAACTCGGTCGTGGCCGCGGCGGCCCGCGCTGTATGAGTATGCCGCTGGTGCGCGAAGATCTGGACAATGAGCAGGTTACTGATAGAGTTACTTCGGCGGAGCGTTCGCTAGCAGCCACCTTGGCGGTACCAATGATTCAAGAGGAGCACGTCCGCAAAGTGGTGCCAGTAACTACAGATTCGACTACTACAATGGTAGCTAAGCTGCCAACCAGTCTGAAGGGTCGCTCTTTCTTGACCTTGAAAGATTTTTCACCAAGCGATATCCGGCTGATGCTCGATACAGCACACGACCTCAAACAACAAAAGAAAGCGGGCAAAGCACACCGTATTCACGAGGGCAAACAAGTGGCTTTGCTCTTTGAAAAGACATCGACACGAACTCGCTGCGCCTTTACAGTGGCTGCTAATGATTTGGGCGTGGCGCCAGAATTTCTCGGTAAAGACGATATTCAGCTAGGCAAAAAAGAGTCAGTCGAAGATACTGCTAAGGTGCTGGGCCGCATGTTTGACGGTATTGAATTCCGCGGCTTTAAGCACTCCAACGTCGAAGCGTTAGCGAAATATGCTGGCGTACCAGTCTGGAATGGTTTGACGGATACTTTCCACCCGACGCAGATTCTGGCAGACTTTATGACTATTGAGGAGCATGTCGGCAAGCTCAACGGTGCTAAGCTGGTCTTTGTCGGCGATGGTCGCAACAATATGGCTAATAGTTTGCTGATTGGTGCGGCTAAAATGGGTGTTGACTTCCGTATTTTGGCACCGCGACAGCTGCATCCGTCGGGCGATCTAGTTAGCCTAGCACGTTCAATTGCTATGGAAACTGGCGCGAAGATTACCATCACTGATAACCGTGCCGAAGCGCTAGAAGGGGCTGACGCTATTTACACTGATGTCTGGGTATCAATGGGCGAGGAAGACAAGTTCGCTGAGCGAATTGCCCTTCTCAAGCCGTACCAGGTCAATGCGCAAATGCTAGCCGAGACGCATAACCCGAACGTCAAATTCTTGCATTGTTTGCCATCATTCCACGATCTTAATACTGAGACTGGCCAGAAGATTCACGATCAATTCGGTCTTGACTCGATGGAGGTCACTGACGAGGTCTTTAGCGGCGAGCACAGCGTTGTCTTTGATGAGGCTGAAAACCGCATGCACACTATTAAGGCTGTGATGGCATTGACGCTATAAATCCGAGTTGAAGGAGGCTCGAACAAAATGGCAATCAAACAATTAGCAAGAAAAAAGGACGGGTTAGGACTCTGGTCGCTGACTGGCTTAGTGGTCGGCAGTATGATCGGTGCAGGTATCTTTAACCTTGTTCAAGGTACGGCTGAGGCGGCTGGTCCGCTGGCGACGATTATTGCGTGGCTGATTACAGGAGTTGGGATGATATTCCTGATTCTCAGCTTCCGCAACCTGACTATCAAAAAGCCGAAACTTAACGCTGGCGTGTATAGCTACGCTGAGGCTGGCTTTGGCAAGTATGTTGGCTTTAATTCGGCGTGGGGTTACTGGATTTCTGCCTGGATTGGTAATATTGCTTATGCGGTAGCAGTTTTCTCGGCGCTTGGTTATTTCTTTCCAGACTTGTTTGGTAAAGGCCAAAACTGGGCGTCAGTGGTTGGCATGTCAGTACTGCTGTGGAGTGTTCATTTATTAATCCTTAAAGGTGTCAAAACGGCAAGCTTTATTAATGCTTTGGTGACGGCGGCGAAATTAATCCCGCTTGCGATCTTTTTGCTAGCGATATTCTTGTCGTTCAAGGTCGGCTTGTTTAACCAAGACCTTTGGGGCTTAGCTGGCAACAACTTTGATATGGGCGCTGTGATTGAGCAGGTCAAGAATATGATGCTGGTTACCGTCTGGGTGTTTATCGGTATCGAGGGTGCAGTCGTATTTTCAGGTCACGCCAAGAAGCGCAGCGATATTATCAAGGCAACGTTGATTGGTTTTGCTGGCGTGCTTTCGATTTATGTGCTGATGACGGTGCTGGCTTTTGGTGTAGCGACTCAGAAAGATCTGGCTGCACTAGATAGTCCGGCGATGTCGATGCTGTTGGAACGCTTGGTTGGCCCGTGGGGCGCTTGGCTGGTTAATATCGGCTTGATGATCGCAGTTTTGGGCGGCTGGCTAGCTTGGACGATGTTTGCTGCCGAACTACCGTATCAGGCAGCTAAGAATAAGACTTTCCCGTCGATATTTGCCAAAGAAAATAAAGTCGGCGCGCCAGTAGTGTCGCTGTTGGTTACTAACATCCTGGTGCAGATATTCCTGCTGACAATCCCTGGAACTGAAGGCTCAGCCTATAATATCGGTATTTCGATTGCCACTTCGGCTATCTTGATCCCTTATGCTCTGACGGCGTTTTATCAATTGAAAGTTTCTCTGCAAGAGAAGAAAACCGTTAAGCACCGCGCTTTTAATATCTTTGTGGGTGTGATGGCTAGTGTTTACGCAGTATGGCTAGTGTATGCGGCCGGTATGCAATATCTGCTTATAACAGTATTCTTGTATGCACCAGGCATGTTGGTCTATGTCTTGATGCAGATCAAGAATCGCAAGAAGATTTTCACGCTATACGAACTGCTTTTGGCGGTTGTCGTGATTGCGTTATTTGCCTACGCAGTACAACAACTGCTGGCTGGTGCGCTGGACGAGACGTTAGGTATTAAGATCGCTGATTTAATCGGTCAGTGATAATAAATGAAACGGGCGCGCCTGAAATACAGCGTGCCCGTTTTACCAAAATGAAGGAGAAAAAATGTTTAAGTATGCCATTGTTCGCCGTCCGTCACATAGTTTGATTGATGGTATCAGCCAAACGCCAGAAATGGGTAAGCCGGACTATGATTTAGCATTGCAGCAGCATGATCGCTATGTCGAAATTTTGCGCGAATGCGGTTTGGAAGTGACAGTTCTAGAGGCCAACGAGGATTATCCAGACAGTGTGTTTATTGAGGACAATGCGTTGTGTACGCCGCGCGGCGTGGCAATTTTGTCGCGTCCTGGTGCTGAGAGTCGTCGTGGCGAAGCTAGTCTGCCAGATTTGCGCGAAGCACTGGCGCGCTACTATGACGACATTGAACAAGTTGTCGAGCCAGGCACAACTGATCCGGGCGATATCATGACGGTGGGCGACCACTATTACATCGGGTTGAGCGGACGTACCAACCAGGCGGCAGCCGACCAAATCACGGCAATTCTCGAGAAGCATGGTATGACCGCCGAAACGGTACCGGTGACAGGCATTCTACACCTGAAAGACGATGTGGTCTATCTAGATAACAATAATCTGATTGTCGCTAAAGCTTACGAAAATCATCCAGCTTTTGCTAACTTTAATAAGCTGGTCGTTGATGACGATGAATACTATGCAGTGAATAGTTTGTGGATAAATGGCAAAGTAATCGTGCCAGAAGGCTTCCCAAAAATTGAGCAGAAGATTCGCGATTGCGGTTACGAAGTGATTCTGATCAATACTAGCGAGTTTGAAAAAATTACCGGCAGCTTAACTTGCATGTCGTTGAGGTTTTAACAACATGCCGGGTAAGATTGTAGTTGCGCTTGGCGGCAATGCTTTGCAAAAGCAAGGCGAGGCTTCGGCTCACGCCCAGCAAGACGTCGCCGACGAGACAGCACGCCAGCTAGTGCCGTTGATTTTGGCTGGTTATCAGCTGGTAATCGTTCACGGCAACGGGCCGCAAGTTGGTAATATTGTTTTGCACGAAGAAGCAATTAACACGCCAGAAGTACCGACTTTCCCGCTCGATACGTGCGTAGCGATGAGCCAAGGGGCGATCGGTTTTTGGTTGCAGCAAGCGTTGATTGACGAATTCTCGCGCCGACAGATGAAAAGCGTGGCTTCGACAGTTGTTACACAAGTAGTGGTTGACGCTAACGATCCGGCTTTTAGTAATCCTACGAAGCCAATTGGCGTATTTTATCAGACGGAGACAGAAGCTCGGCAGGCTGCTAACGGTCGTAACTTCACATTCAAAGAAGATGCTGGGCGCGGTTGGCGGCGCGTGGTACCGTCGCCGAAGCCGCAGCGGATTGTCGAAGAATATACAGTCAAAGCGATGATTGATGCTGGCGTGACGGTTATCACGGGTGGCGGTGGCGGCGTGCCGGTTGTTGAAACTGTCAGTGATGGCTTAGAGGGGGTCGAGGCGGTAATTGATAAGGATTTCACAGCGGCAGTGGTGGCTGATGCGATTGATGCTGAGGCACTGGTGATACTGACGGCAGTTGATGGCGCGATGGTTGATTATGGTAAACCGACCGCGCGCACAATTGGACGCACTAATCGCCAAGAGATGCAGCGCTACATTGACGAAAATCAGTTCGCGCCGGGCAGTATGCTACCCAAAGTGCAAGCGGCCTTGAAATTTGTCGAAAAGCCAGGTCGCCGAGCGATTATCGCTAGCCTGGGTAGCGCCGAACAAGCCTTGGCCGGGCAGGTTGGCACTATTATCGAGAGCTAGCTAATCTCTATAAGTACAGCAAAATAGCGCGAGTTTTAGCTCGGGCTATTTTTATATTTTGATAATGCGGTTGACGTTTTTCGCTAACTTTCTTATACTTGGGTCTAGCACTCTACGGTCAAGAGTGCTAAAATAGATTAGAAAAGGAGGATATAATCATGATTTCACCAATCAAGCCAATGGCGCATTATGTCGTGGCTGTTAAAGAGAAGAAGCCGGAAAAAACAGCTAGCGGCATTTTTTTGCCAGAATCAGCCCAAGAAAAATCGGAAGCTGCTAAGGTAGTGGCTGTTGGCTCGGCAGCCAAAGATGTGGCTGACGGCGAACGGGTTGTCTACAAAAACTACGCAGCGACGACTATCAAGCTTGATAAGGAAGAATATTTAATTATCAAAGACGAGGATATCCTCGCTACAATTGAATAGGAGAAAAATATGGCAAAAAAAGTTTTTTACGATGAAGATGCGCGTGCTCGCGTATTGGCTGGCGCCAAAATTTTGTATAACGCTGTGAAAACAACGATGGGGCCAAAAGGCCGCAACGTAGTTATCGGCAAAAGTTACGGCGGCCCGAGCGTGACGCACGATGGCGTGACGGTTGCGAAAAGCATTGATATCGACGAAGCTGATGACGAGACGCTTGGCTTCAAAGTTGGCGCCGAACTTATCAAACAGGCTGCTAACAAGATGAATGATGTAGCTGGCGACGGCACTACGACAGTGACGGTTTTAACTTATCATATTTTAAACGAAGCTAATAAGCTAATTGCAGCTGGCCATAATCCGATGTTACTACGCAAAGGGCTAGAGCGTGCTGCTAGCGAGATTATCAAAGAGCTCAGTAAACTCGCCGACGATATCCGCGGCGACAAAAAACGGATTGCCGAAGTGGCGACAATCTCCGCAGGCGATGAGGCGATTGGCAAATTAATCGCTGACGTCATGGAAAAAATTGGCCCGAACGGCGTGGTGACAGTCGAAGAAGGACGCGGCTTAGAGCTTGAAAGCGAAGTAGTCGAAGGCTTCACAGTACAACGCGGCTTCGTCAGCCCGTACATGGTGACCGATGCTAAGCGCATGGAAGCAGTTTACGACAAACCAGCAATTGTGGTGACTGACAAGAAAGTCTCTTCGGCGCAAGAATTCGTGCCGTTGCTCGAAATGATTGCTCAAACTGGTAAGAAAGATTTGGTACTGATCGCCGATGATGTTGATGGCGAAGCGCTGAGTTTGTTGGTGCTAAACCGGCTTAAAGGTGCTTTCAATACCTTGGCTATCAAAGCTCCGAGCGACAAAGATGTGCTGTATGATATCGCAGCGTTGGTTGGCGCCAAAGTTATCACCGAAGACACTGGTATGACATTTGATAATGTCGGTAGCGACGTAATTGGCTCGGCCCGCAAAGTGATCGCCACCAAAGATCTGACAACTATTGTCGAAGGCGAAGGGTCAAAGGCGGCGGTTAGCGCTCGCGTCGATCAAATCGAACTGGAAGTTGATAATGCCACTAGCGACTATACCAAGAAAAACTTACAGAAACGTCATGCAGCTTTGACTGGCGAAGTGGCGGTAATCAAAGTTGGCGGTGCAACCGAGACGGAAATCGAAGAAAAGAAATATCGTGTCGATGACGCTGTGGCTGCTGTCAAAGCAGCGCTAGCTGAAGGTATTGTGCCAGGCGGCGGTGTAACGCTAGTGAACCTAGCCTGTGGTTATAAGCATTCTAATAGCAAAGATGCTTCGGTATTAGCAGGCGAAGATTTGCTTATTCACGCACTTGAACAGCCATTCCGAATCTTGCTGAGCAACTCTGGTTTGAATGCTGACGAGTGGCTACCGCAGGTCAAAAAAGCCAAAGCTGGCCAAGGTATCAATGTCAACCACCCGAATGAATTGCTTGATCTAAAGTCGGCAGGCGTAGTTGACCCAGTACGCGTTACCAAGGAGGCCTTGCAGAATGCTGCCTCAATTGCTGGTACGGCAATGACGATGGGCGCATTGGTTGTTGATCTGCCAGAGAAAGAAACGCCAGGTGCTGCTATGCCAAATATGGGCGGCGGCATGGGCATGTACTAAACCTATTCGTTGTATATCAGACAGCGTAGAGCCCACCGTTATGCGGTGGGCTTTCTTGACAAAGAGCAATTTATAGCCTAGAATATTGCATAGTGTAAATTTGCCAAATATGGCTAATCTCTGAAGCTGCAATAATAAAAGGGGGTTTGTGAAGCATCTATTACGAATTTTTAGCGGCTACTGGCTGATGTTTATCATCTTGGTCGGTTTTACCTACGCCATGGTGATGGCGAATTTGTGGCTGCCTGACAAGATGTCGGAAATTGTCAATAACGGCATCATCAAGCAAGACATGCCGGCGATTTGGCACAACGGACTAGCGATGATTTTGGTGACGGCGGCGGGCGGACTGTGCTCGATTATTATCGGATTTTTAGCCTCCCGGATTGCCACTGGTATGGCGCAAAAATTACGAATGGAACTATTCGAGCGAGTCGAAAGTTTCGCGCTGGCGGACTTTAATAAATTTTCTACCGCCTCGCTAATTACCCGATCGACCAATGATATTCAGCAAATTCAAATGACGTCAATTCTGCTGCTGCGCCTGGCGTTGATGGCGCCGATCATGGCAATTGGCGGTTTGCAAAAAGCCATCCACAACGCGCCAAATTTGAGCTGGATAATCGCACTGGCAGTGTCGGTGCTTCTGGTGGTCATTGCCGTGTTGTTTGTCATTGCTGTGCCGCGGTTCAAGAAATTACAAACGCTGGTGGATAAGCTCAATTTGGTGACGCGCGAAAACCTGGTCGGTCTGAAAGTTATTCGCGCCTTTCACAACGAAAAAATTGAGCAGAAAAAATTCCAGCAAGCCAACACTGAGCTAAACAAAATGAACTTATTTGTCAATCGGCTGATGATGCTGCTTGACCCGATCATGACGCTGGTGATGAACTTTTCTAGCGTGGCAATTGTCTGGTTTGGTGCGCATTTGATCAGTAGCGGCAATCTACAAATTGGTAATATGATGGCGTTTTTGGAGTACGCCATGCAGGTGATCATTTCGTTCTTGCTGCTGTCGATGGTGTTTATCATGGTGCCGCGAGCGGCCGTGTCGGTAAAGCGGGTGGGCGAGGTGCTCGACACGCTGCCGTCAATTGTTGACCCGCAGTCGCCGCAGCAATTGCCAAATGACGCTACGGGTAAAATTGAATTCAAAGACGTCACTTTTACCTATCCAGACGCTGACTTGCCGGTGCTCTCAAACATCAATTTCACGGCCGAGCCGGGGCAAACCACAGCGTTCATTGGCAGCACTGGCTCCGGCAAATCAACGTTGATTAATTTGATTCCGCGCTTTTATGATGTGTCGGCGGGACAAATTTTGCTGGATGGCGTGGATATTCGCCAGCTCAAACTAGAGGAATTGTACGATCAAATCGGCTACGTACCGCAAAAAGGCGTGCTGTTTAGCGGGACGATTGCCAGTAATATCAAGTACGGTAACGCCAAAGCCAGCCAAAAATTGGTCGAGAAATCCGCTAAAATTGCTCAAGCCGCCGAGTTCGTCAGCGAGCTGAAAAACGGTTACAAAAATGAAATTGCTCAAGGCGGTAGCAATGTTTCCGGCGGTCAGCGGCAGCGTTTGTCGATTGCCCGGGCGATTGCTGTGGAGCCGAACGTCTACATTTTTGACGATTCATTCTCGGCGCTGGATTTCAAAACTGACGCCAAATTACGCTCGGCGCTCGCTAAAGAAACCAAGCACAAAACCGTGCTCATCGTTGGTCAGCGCATCAATACCATCATGAACGCTGACAAAATCATTGTGCTGGACGAAGGTAAAATTGTTGGTCAGGGCACGCACCAGGAATTGATGAAAAATTGCCAAGTCTATCAAGAAATTGCCGCCTCGCAGCTCTCAGAAGACGACCTGCAGAAAATGTCAGCGACGATCGCGAAAGGAGCGGCGTAATGGCTCAGCAAAGCATGAAAAAACGCCAGCCAGTGAAGATGGGCGGTCCAATGGGCGGCGGTATGGGCGCGGGCGAAAAAGCCAAAGATTTCAAAGGCACGGTCAAGAAGTTAGCCAAATATTTGGCAGAGTTTCGCTGGCAAATGCTCATGGTGGCGATTTTCGCGGTCGGTAGTACGACGTTTGCGATTGTCAGTCCGAAGATTTTGGGTGGCGCTACCAACCAAATTGTCGAAGATTATGTCAGTATGAAGGCTTACGAAACCATCACCAGTAAGCTGCCAAATGGTGCTTCGTTGCCAGCTGGCACGACCGGTGCTGATGTTCTGAAGCGGCTACCGAACAAGTCAGAAATTGAAAGTCAAATTCCGTCGAGCCAGCTTGATACCATCAAAAAGCTGGATCTCAGTCAGCGCCCATCATTCCACTTTGACGCTATTTGGCGAGTTGTCAGTCTGCTGATTGGTTTATATATACTCAGTGCCATTTTCCGCTACATCCAAACCTGGCTGATGACCCAAGTGACGCAGACGGTTACTTTCAGGATGCGCCGGCAATTATCCGAAAAAATTAACCGTTTGCCGCTGAGTTATTTTGACAAGCAAACCTACGGCGAGGTGCTCAGCCGTGTCACCAACGATGTCGATACCATCAGTCAGACGCTCAATCAAAGCCTGTCGCAGGTCGTGTCTTCGACAGTGATGGTCCTGGGAATTTTGGTGATGATGTTTTCCATCAGCTGGCAAATGTCGCTGGTGGCGCTGCTGGTGCTGCCGTTGGCTGGCGGTGTGGTGACGTTGATCGCCGCCAAAAGCTCGCAAAAGCAGTTCCTCCGCCAGCAGACGCAGCTGGGAGAACTGAACGGCCATATCGAGGAAATGTACAGCGGTCATCAAGTGATGCGCGTGTTCAACGGCCAGAAAAAGTCGCTAGCTAAGTTTTCGCGGGTGAACGATCAGTTGCAGGAAAGCGCCTGGAAAGCCCAATTTTTGTCGGGGCTGATTTATCCGATCATGAATTTCATCGGCAATATTGGCTACGTCATTATGGCGATTTTGGGCGGTTGGCTGGCGATTAACGGCCGGCTGAAAATTGGCGACATTCAAGCTTTCATCCAGTACATCGACCAATTCAATCAGCCGCTGGTGCAAGTTGCCAACATCGCCAATGTGTTGCAATCGACCGCCGCTGCCGCCGAGCGCGTGTTTGAATTTTTGGATGAGCCAGAAGAACAGGTGGAAGGTAAGGATTTGGTGAAATTGGCGCACGTTAAGGGCGAAGTTGAATTTGACAATGTAGTCTTTGGCTATCAGCCAGACAAAACCATCATCAAAGGCCTGTCGGCGCACATCAAGCCGGGCCAGCGCGTGGCGATTGTCGGTCCGACGGGCGCGGGCAAAACCACCTTGGTCAATTTGTTGATGCGATTTTACGAAATTAACAGCGGCGCTATCAAAATTGACGGCGTCAATATCGCTGACATGAAGCGCAGCGATGTGCGGCAAATGTTTGGCATGGTGCTGCAGGACACCTGGTTGTTTAACGGCACGA
>JABZJV010000020.1 GCA_015257605.1 Nanosynbacter sp.
TCGAAAAAGATTTGAACGGCTTGCGCAATAAAATTACCGTCCTCAAGGAAAAATTTGCGTGATTTTTGCCGCTGTCGCTGCCGTGGTACTGCTGTTTGGCTTTGTGGCTTTCACGGGCGCGCCGTATGTACCGTCGCGGCGCCGCGACTTGCAAAAGGCTTTTGACGAGCTATATCAGCTCAAAAAAATCGACGTGTTGGTGGATATTGGCTCGGGCGACGGCGTGGTGTTGCGCGAAGCGAGCCGCCGCGGCGCGCGGGCGATTGGTTACGAGCTACAACCGCTGCTAGTACTGATTTCACGTTGGTTATCGCGGCACGACGAGAAAGTGTCGGTGCAGCTAGCTAACTTTTGGCGTACGCCGCTACCAGACGAGACGACGGTCGTTTATCTTTTTGGCGACGGTCGTGATATTGCCAAGATGGTTCAATATTTACAGTATGAAACTAACCGCCTTGGACGTGATATTTGGTTGTTGAGCTACGGTTTTGAGGCGGCCGGACTTGCTTTGCACAAGACCGTGGGCGCGCATAATCTCTATTTACTGCAGCCGCAAAGTTAAACCTTTGCATATTTAGCCTCGACAAAGTATAATCGTAAGCATGAAGAGTAGGCATCATACAGAAAAAGGCGCCATCACTGGCAGTATTGTCGCTATTGCGGTATTGGTAGTGTTGGTGCTGGGGTTTGGCGGTTTTAGTATTTGGTCGTATATGCAATATCTCGACCAGAAAGAAAACGTCGATGAGAAAATCGAGACGGCTAAAGCTCAAGCCGTCAAAGAGAATAGCGAGAAGCTAGAGAGCGACTTCGAAAAGCGCGAGAAAGAGCCGAATCGGCAGTTTAACGGGCCGTCAGATTACGGCGCCTTGACGTTTGAGTATCCCAAGACTTGGAGTGCTTATCAGGCAACCGATATCAGCAAAGGCGGCGGCGTGACTTATGAAGCCTATTTGAACCCAGTGACAATCCCGCCAATTACCGGAGAGTCGAAGATTGCCCTGAGGATAACGATTGAGCAAAAAACTTATGACAAATCTGTGTCTACTTACGATCCGTTAATTAAAAGAGGCGACCTGAAGTCGAGTGTTTACAACGATGGCAAGCATACGGGCACCAAATTGGTCGGCAACTTCGATAAAGATACTTATGGCACGGCGGTTTTGCTGAAAATGCGCGACCGTACGCTGACGATGCGCACTGACGGCGACGTATTTACTGCTGATTATGAAAAGCTGCTAAAGACCCTCAAATTCAACGAATAAGTGTTTTGCTTGTGCTAGAACGGCCTGTTGCAGCATGTTAAACTAGATGCATGCAGGAGGGTAAGGTGCAGGCTGGTTTGTGGGCAGATTCACCGTCGTTTACAGTGGCGGCGCACGAGCTGAAAGCGCCGCTTGCTCTGATTCGCCAGTTGGCGATTGAACTAGAAGCAGGGGAGTATACGGCGCTTGAGCGGGCTGTCTTGGCGCAGCGAATTACACTGACGGCCGAAAGGGCGCTGCGCTTGACGACAGATTTAACTAAAGCTCGCCGCCTAGAAAACGCCTTATTTACGCTAGAAGCGATTGATGCGGCTGGCCTTTGTAACGAAGTGATGAGCGAACTTCAACCGCTGTATCGCGCTCATAATAAATCTCTAAAAACCCAGGTAAAATCTCGTCAGCGACTAATGGTGGCAAATCGTGATTTATTGCGGCGAATCGTTGCTAACTTTGCTGATAACGCACTACACTATAGCGCTGATGATTCGTCGGTAGCGATCTCGGTGCGGGCTACCGACGGTAATCAGCGGGTACGGATCGGGGTACGTGATTTTGGACCGGCAATTCCAGCGCGAGCTTGGCGGGCGTTGCGCCAAGGGTTGCGCGAGCCGCTGCCGCTACATAATCGTCCAGGTAGCAGCGGGCTGGGCATGTTTATTGCTAATGAGTTTGCCTTAGCGATTGGCGCGCAAATTGGCGTTATTCGTCACCGCGATGGCGCAACTTTTTATGTTGATGTACCAGCGTCGACACAGCTGAGGCTATTATGACGCGCGTGCTAGTAATTGATGATGACGAGTGGCTAGCGAAGCTGTTTACGCGGCGCCTCGAATACCATGATATAGTAGTCCAGAGCGCCTCAAATGCTATAGAGGCGCTTGATTTGATAGATAGTTTTCGACCCGCGGCGATTATTCTTGATTTATTCATGCCGGGCCCGAATGGTTTAGTGCTGCTGCACGAGTTGCAATCGCATGACGATCTAGGCCGCATTCCTGTTGTCGTGTGTACAACAAGTGCAAATGACATCACTCTCGAGCAGTTGCGGCCGTACGGCGTGCGATTATTATTAGATAAAGTATCAATGCATCCAGATGATATTGCCAAAGCGGTGCGAGAGGTGGCAGCATGACTGCTATTGAACGTACTAAAGCGATAGTGCTGCGCCGGACGAATTACGGCGAGGCAGATCGCATTTTGACGCTATTAACACCGCTTGGGCAACGTAATGCTATAGCGCGCGGCGTACGGCGCGAAAAAAGCCGCTTGGCGGGCGGTATCGAGCTGTTTGCGGTTAGCGATGTAGTGTTGCATCGCGGTAAAGGTAGCCTGTATACGATTACGCAGGCGCGGCTTGATCGTTTTTACCGCCAAATTTTGCAGGATTACGACCGCTTGCAATTTGGTTATGAATGTATCAAACTGGTTGAACGCGCTAGTCGCGACGTCGATATCCCAGAATGGTTTGAAGTGCTGAGCGAGACGCTGGCAGGCTTGAGCGATGCAGTTTCTTTGCAGTTGGTGCAAGTATGGTTTTATTTGCGCTACGCCGAGCTAACCGGCTATGAGCTGAGTTTGGTGAACGATGTTGCTGGCCAGCCGCTTGATCGCCAAAAGCGCTACATGTACGATTCGATTGAACGAGGCTTGCGACTGAGCGAACAAGGAGAACTTACCGCTGATCATATTAAGTTTTTGCGCTTAGCAGCGAATAAATCGTTGCGACTGGTGGCGCAAATTGGCGGGGTCGAGCAGATATTGTCAGGTTGCTGGTTATTGGCTCGCCAACATGCGGGCGTTTAGTTGTTGAATTGTCCGTATTGCAGTGAAGCCATCAAAAACCAAAGCGTGTTATACTAAAACATAAAGAGTTAAGTGCTCGCGCTCACCAACGCAGAGAGGAGAAAGGAGACTTCTTGTGAGTCAAGCAAAAATGGAAGATATTATCAGCCTGTGTAAGCGCCGCGGCTTTATTTATCAGGGTTCGGATGTCTATGGTGGTCTTTCTGGTACTTGGGATTATGGCCCGCTGGGTGTGCAGCTGAAGCGCAATATCATGAACTTGTGGTGGCGTCGGTTTGTTGATGAGCGTGATGATATGTACGGCGTTGATGCGGCGATTTTGATGAATCAGAAGGTCTGGCAGGCGAGTGGGCATGTGAATACTTTCGTCGATCCGCTGTGTGAAGATACGGTCAATCACCGCCGTTTTCGCACCGATCATATTCTCAAGGATAATGGTGTTGATGTAGATGGCATGACCATGGAACAGATGGATGCGGTGATTGCTGAGCGCGGCATCAAAAGCCCCGATGGTAATCTGCTAAGCACATCGCGGACATTTAACATGATGTTCAAAACGCACGTTGGCGCGACTGAGAGCGATGATAGTATTTCTTATCTTCGCCCGGAAACAGCCCAGGGTATCTTCACTAATTTCAAAAACGTCGTCGATAGTTTCTATCCTAATTTACCGTTTGGTATCGCTCAGCAGGGCAAGGCCTTTCGCAATGAGATTGCGCCGCGCGACTTCGTCTTCCGCTCTCGCGAGTTCGAGCAGATGGAGATTGAATATTTCGTCGATCCCGAGCATTGGCAGGAGGCGTTTGATGAGCTGCTGGCGGCGACGCATGCGTTTTTGGCAGAATTGGGCTTGAAACCAGAGCACATTCACGAGCTAGACGTGCCGGCGGAGGATCGAGCGCACTACAGCAAAAAGACGATTGACATCGAATACGACTATCCGATTGGCCGCGAGGAACTGATGGGCATCGCCTACCGGACTGATTTTGACCTGATGAACATCCAGTGGGTCAGTGGTAAGAGCATGGAATACACCGTCAAGGGAACGAACACAAAATTTGTTCCGCACGTCATCGAGCCGTCGTTTGGTGTCGAGCGGGCGCTGATGGCGGTGCTGTCGGGCGCGTACCGCGAGGACGAGCAAAACGGTGAAAAGCGTGTGTATTTGGCGCTGCCAGAGCATTTGGCGCCGGTCAAATTTGCCGTGTCGCCGCTACTGAAGAATAAACCAGAACTAGTGGAAAAAGCCCGCGAAGTCTACGCCCAGCTCGCCAAAGCCAACCCCGGCCGGGTGATGTGGGACGACAACGGCAACATCGGCAAACGCTACCGCCGCCAAGACGAAATCGGTACGCCGCACTGCGTAGTCGTCGACTTCCAAACGCTGGAGGACGGCACCGTCACCGTGCGCGAGCGGGATACGACGGAGCAGCGACGGGTGAAGGTTGAGGAGCTGTAGATACTAAATATGAAAAAGCAAATTGGTTGTGAGGAGATAAAAGATTGACAAAAAGTAGACCTGAATTTGATAAAATTACATCGTTTGATGAGTTTAATCAATACTATTGGTATCGTGAAGAACTTTCGCAGATATGCAAGTCATTAGGATTAGAATATAAAAGTACAAAACAGGAACTCAATCACATTATTGAGCAGTACTTTAATGGTAATTTGATTAAAAAGTCATCAGTAAAAAATGAAAAGAAGCAAGTTAAAAATATTACTTTAGAGACACCATTACTTGAATGTGGTTTTTCCTTTAACACAAAATTTAGAGAATATTTCTCCGCCGTAACAGGTATTACACCTTTTAAATTTACTGCTGATATGGCTACTGCTTGGAGAAAAGTAAAGAGAGAAAATGATTTGAGTTTTACAATTCAAGATATGCTAAAGGTTTATTATGGGAAATCAGATTATGCCAAGTATGATAATTCGGTTTGTCAATGGAATCAATTTTTAAAGGATTTCTGTGCAGACGAAAATAGTCGCAACTATTCGAACAAATTAAAAGTAGCGTCTATTCTTTGGAAAGAAGTTAGAAATTCAAGAAATAAAAAGATTTATTCAAAGAGTCTTTTGACTGAATATGCTGGTAAAATAAAAGAGTATCACAATTAGATAATCCCCAACGTGCTAACACCCAATGAGTAGTTAATCATGGATATTGGAAAGACAGAATATACTGTAGGTGAAATGGTATCAGCTATCTGGCGTTCGGGTGTAGTATAATGACTCTCATGACAAAAACCACCAAAGGACATATCATCACGCAGAATTTAGATGGCACCGATCATCTGGATTGTCTGTATCGCATTTCGCTCAAAGCCTTGATTTATAACGACGCTGGGCAGATTTTGGTCGTCAAGGAAATTGATCGGACGTATTGGGATTTGCCTGGCGGTGGTATGGATTTTGGTGAGACGATTGAGTTGTCACTGAAACGCGAACTGTACGAAGAAGTTGGCTACAAGGGTAGTCTGCGTTATCAACTTTTTGACGCGTCGGACGAGATGTATATTAAGCGGATTGATGCTAATCAAATCTGTTTTTATTGCCGTGTCTGGCCGGAGAATTTTGACTTTGCGCCAGGTGAAGAGGGTGACGAAGTAATGTTTATTAACCCTGAGGAGTTATTGCTTCAGAAAAGCGAAGTGGATGCGCCAGCTCGAGCCTATAGAGCTCATATGAAATGGCAGAAGCTATGTAGAGGACAAGAGCTATCATAATGCAATATATAGCGCGTATCGTTGGTAGATTTGTTTTTGCGGTGTACAATAGGGAAAGTATATTGCAATAAAATTATAATTTTGTTATAATGTTTGTATGACAATCACTACAATTCAAAAAGTTATCAAGATTGGTTCGAGCCGCGGCGTGACGCTGCCGGCGCGGGATTTGCGGGCGCTGGGGATTCGCGATGGCGACGAAATTGAAGTCACGGTACGTAAGCGTTCGGAGGCGGCTGATGATAATCAAGTGCTCAAAACTGCAAACTCGCTCCTTAGGCGATACAAAGAGGACTTTTCTCACTTGGCGAAGCGCTAATGGTTAGTTTGACTCTCGAGCAGATTCTGCAGCTTCATGCGCTGGTGCTTGTCAAAGACGGCGGTGCAGATGGCGTGCATGACGTCGGACGACTGGAGGCTGCGGTGTCAACACAGCATCAAGTAGTATTTGGCGAGGAATTATACGCAACAGTATTTACCAAGGCAGCGGCGTTGATGCGCGGGATTATTGGCGACCATCCGTTCGCTGATGGTAACAAGCGTACAGCAATACTCGCCGGGCTGACTTTGTTGGAGGTGAATGGGTATAATTTTACAGCACAGCGAGGTGAACTAGAAAATTTTGCCGTCCGCGTCGCGATCGATCATCTAGATATTGGTGCAATTGCTGATTGGCTGAAGCGTCATTCGCGGGACGTATCGATGGTTTGATAACAAGGAATTTTAGTGGTAAGTAGGGTTTCTACGAGGTTCCTCGCCGCCTGATAGAGATGATATACTAAGGTTCATGACTACTATCTATATCGCTCGCCACGGCCAGAATGAAGACAATGTGCCGGGATTTTGAACGGCCATCGCGATCTGCCGCTGACTGATTTGGGACGCCAGCAAGCGCGGCAATTGGCGCGCCACATCAAGGATAGGGAGCTGGTTTTTGACGCAGTGTATGCATCGCCGCTTGATCGAGCTTTCGAGACGGCAGCGATTGTAGCGACAGCACTGGGGCTTGCCGAGCCGATAGTTCACGATGATTTAATCGAGCGTGATTTTGGCACTATGACTGGTAAGCCGGTCGCTGATATTGAGGAAATTTGCGCGCCAGACATTATCAAGGCAGAGAACGTGACCTATTTTTTGCATCCTGACGGCGCTGAGACTTTTCCTGAGTTATTGGCTCGCGGCCAGCGGGTGCTTGATTTCATGGCGCGTCAACATCCAGATCAAACGGTGTTGTTGGCTTGCCATGGCGATATTGGCAAAATGATATATGCTGCGGCAACCAGCACGTCATGGCGGCAGGTCTTAACCGATTTTTACTTTGGCAATACGGATATTATCGGTCCTGTGGACGTACTCTAAGTGTGATATCATTTATATATGAGAGAAATTGAGATAAAAGTTAGGCTGCGAGATAAAGAAGGGCTGCTAGCTGTGCTGGCGGGTAAGGGTGTTGCTCTTGGTGAGCCGGTACATCAGCGTGATCAAGTGTTTGGTCTGCCGGGAGAAGCTGGCGGCGACGGCAACACGGTACCTTGGCTGCGAGTGCGCATCGAAACACGCGGACAGGGTGAAAATGAAACCAAGCGGACGTTATTTACTTTAAAACGATCAGTTACTGGCCAGCTGGATAGTATTGAACGCGAAACAGAAGTTGGCGACCCAGACATCATGATCGCTATCGTCAAGGAGTTAGGCTTCGTGCCGTTTTCGGACTTATCAAAGACTCGCCGGACCGGCAAGCTGAATGATATAGAAGTATGTATCGACTCGGTGGAAGGCTTGGGCGACTTTATGGAATTAGAGCGATTAGCTGGCGAGAACGCCGACCCTGCCACTATAACCGATGATCTGTGGCGCATTATGGCGGAACTGGGTATCAGCTGTCAAGATGAGGTGACTGATGGTTATGATATTTTGATGAAAAAGTTGAGGGCATAGTGTAATGACCGAACGTGTTTTGCCGAGAGGTGCTCGTCTGATTCCTCCGGAAGCGAAACTTGTTTTTAGAGGTGAGATTTACGAAGTACATCAATGGCCGCAAAAGATGCCCGATGGCAGCGTAAAAACTTTTGAAATGCTGCGCCGTCCAGATACTGTGATGGTCATTGCGCTCGATGAGGCTGGCGATGTGCTGGTAATCGACGAAAAGCAACCAGGCGGGGTTGTCCGCAAGAACCATTTGCCAGTCGGCCGGGTTGACTCTAGCGACGAGTCGGTATTAGTAGCGGCACAGCGCGAACTGAGAGAAGAAACAGGCTGTACTTTTCCTGATTCTGATTGGGTATTGCTAGATGTCGTGCAGATGGAGAAGAAAATCGAGTGGTTTACCTATTTACTCCTGGCTACGGGAGCGTTACATCGAGCAGCACAGCATCTTGACGCTGGCGAAGATATTACGGTTAAATCAGCACCCTTGGCAGAAGTGCTGCATCAAGACAACGTGCTCCGGTATTTTCCGTGGCTTCGCGATGTTGAGTCGGCCGAAGATTTAACGCCTCGTGATTTTTGACGGTAGCTATTGAGCTTAAAAAGCGTTATACTAAGGGTTATGACAAAACCTTTTCTTCTTTTACAATCCCGTCCCGAGGACGAAGCGTCTGACGACGAATATGCAGCTTTTTTGAAATTCGGCGGTTTGCAGCCGGAGCAGTTGCAGCGCTTGCGGCTTGACCGCGGCGAGTTCTCGCCAGTTAATTTGGATGATTATAGCGGTATTTTTATGGGCGGCGGGCCGGCTAATTTTGCTTATCCGCCAGAGGAAAAATCGCCGGAACAATTGCAGTTTGAAGATTATATCATGCCGCTGCTTCGCCGGATTGCAGCCGAGGATAAGCCGTTTTTGGGCGCTTGTTTGGGTGTGGGGGCGCTGGTGACGGCGCTGGGTGGTCGGACGGATTTCGATCATGGTGAGCCGGTTTGCGCGGTGGATATAAATTTGACGCCGGAGGCGCAGGACGATCCGCTGCTGGCTGGCTTGCCGGCTAGTTTTCGCGGTTTCGTCGGGCATAAAGAAGGGACAGATACGGCGCCGCCGAACAGCGTAGTGCTAGCGCGTTCTGCGACCTGTATACAATTGCTGCGTGCCGGGAAAAATGTTTATGCGGCGCAATTTCATCCCGAGCTTGATGCTGACGGTTTGGCGCTGCGGATTAATATCTATAAGCACGCTGGCTATTTCGCGCCAGAGGAAGCTCAAGATCTGATCGATGCGGCGTACCGCGAATCGGAATTGGTAACCGAACCAGTCAAGATATTGCGGCGGTTCGTTGAAAAATACGCGGAATAGTTTGACGCTTTCTAGATAAGCTGCGAAAACTTCCTCTTATTATAAAAAGCCTCGGATAAAACCCGAGGCTTTTTTGGCAAGATAAAACTGAGAATAGTTTATTCTTTTTTCTTGCCGCGCGATTTGACGGCGATTTTTTTCGGCTCTGGCGCTGGCGTGACTGGCACGGTGACTTTCAGGACGCCATCGTCCAGGTGCGCTTCGATAGCATCGGCGTCAGCGCGCTCTGGCAGCTGAACGCTGCGGTAGAAGCTGCTGCTCGACTCGCGTACGACGTACTTCTTTTCTTTGTCTTCTTCTTTTTCGTGCCGTTGGGCTTGGATAACCAAATTGCCATTTTCGACAGAAATATTGACGTCGTCTTCATCAAATTTCGGCAAGTGAACCTCGACGACTAGCGCGTTATCTTTCATGTAAACATCAGTGGTAGGCAAGCCGACCGAGCGCATTTGGCGCGGCATCCAGTTGTCGTCATTAAAGAAATGGCGCTGCAGGGCATCCATTTCGGCAAACGGGTCGAATCGAACGAGTTTACTCATTTGTATTACTCCTTTCGTTTATGATTTGGCGAGCTTTTGCTCTACATTTTATTGTAATTGGTTGGCACTCGCGTGTCAAGAGTGCCAAACATAAGCAGAATAACAGTAGTCTAGTGTGTCTCGAAGATTTCCCTGATTTTTCCACGGCAGTACATACGCTATATATAGTGCCACTATATATAGCGTATGTGTAGCTTTGTCTAAATACTGTACAATAGATGTATGGGATGGTTGCGTGATTTAATTTTTGGCGAGCCGGATGGCGATGACGAATATCTGGCGCGTCTTAATAATAATGATATGGCCTCGCCGCAAGATAATCGCGGCAGTAGGGACGAAAATAACTTCGATAAAGACACTTCAGGGGTTGCTGCAGATACTAGGAAGTCAGACAGTAAGCCTCAGCCCGATCAATATCACTCGGCTAACGGGCAAAAAGTGATTCCCGAGATAGAAGTTGAGCGCACCGAGGCGCATCCGTCGGGCGACAATAAGTACCTCGAGGTGTGGGCACATATTCGCAACCACGCGAGCTTTGACGTGGAGCTTGATAAATATGAGATATTAGGGCAGCGAGGCGACTTGAATAAGTTTCTCAAACCGGGCGAGATTTTCGAACTGCGCTTGTATCGCGGGCCGATGCCGCAGAGCGATTCAGTGCGTAAAATGTATATTCAGTACAAGATTGTTGGTACGGGCGACTATTTTCAGGCTGATCACATGATAGAGTATAAATATGAACAAGATAATCGCGGCAACAAGTGGTATATGCCAGATGAGCTGAAGCTGCTGCGGCCAGTCCGCGATATTTAGAAAGCAGGAAAGAAGTGAGAGTATTTTTTACAGACGGCAGCGCTAGCCCGAATCCGGGCCCAGGCGGCTATGCGGTAATTGAAAACGGTCGGCCGGTAGCATTGGGTAGCGAAGACGGCCAAACAACGAATATTCGTATGGAAGGTCTGGCGCTGATTGCAGCGATGGAGCTAGCTGGCGATGAGCCGTGCGAAATTCATAGCGATAGCGAATTTTGGATCAATGTGTTAACCAAGTGGGCGCCAGGATGGGCTGCTAAAGGTTGGCGTAAAAAAGGCGGTGAAATTAAGAATCTTGACCTCGTGCAGCAAGCGTACGCGCTTTACCAATCGACGCAGCCGAAGCTGGTTTGGGTACGCGGCCACGTCGGTCATGAGCAGAACGAGCTAGCGGACGAGTGGGCGAATAAAGCGCGGGCGGGCGTTCGTCTATAGCGAGAGTCTTGGCTGGTTTGCTATCGATCTAGATTCGGCGGGATGAAGCGTGTTATAATGGACTTATTAATAATTTAATATCCAGAGTGCGACGAGGGACTGGCCTGATGACTCGCCGGCAACCTGCTTTTACGGCAAGGTGCTAATTCCAGCCTGCTTGACCAGGAGAGATATTGTCTTTGCGGCTCCTTTCTTGGCCTTGTAGCGGGGCAGATAGAAAGGAGTTTTTATGTCTGTAGAATCTAATAATCAAGCAGTATATCGTACGGCCGAGAGCGTTTCACCGAAACATCCGGACAAGATTTGCGACCAAATCAGCGATGCTATTCTGGACGCGTATCTTGCCAAAGACCCGCAAGCCCGAGTGGCGATTGAAGCTTGCGGCGGCCATGGCGCGCTGTTCTTAACTGGCGAGGTATCGTCGAGCGAGCTAGTTGATGTCAAGCAGATTGCGCGGCGGCTGGCTGGCGACGACGTGGAAATTATTGAGCGGATTGCACGCCAGAGCCCAGAGATTGCTCAGGGTGTGGACGCGGGCGGTGCTGGCGATCAAGGGGTGATGATTGGTTATGCTTGCGCTGAGACACCGGAATTATTGCCGCTAGAATATGCTTTGGCGCGGGCCTTGAACCGCTTTTTGTACGAGAAATGGCCGTATGACGGCAAAACGCAGGTGACGACCTATGGCGGTCAGATTGCGGCGATTGTTGCCAGCTTCCAGAATGCGCCGCACGACGAGCTGGCAGCTGCGGTGCGGCGGTGGTTCTCACAGCAAAAATACGCGGCGGGAGATTTCGACGGTATTTCTCTGCATATAAATCCGGCAGGCGATTGGCAAATTGGCGGTTTCGCAGCGGACGCTGGTCTGACTGGGCGCAAATTAGCTGTCGACAACTATGGCCCGCGGATTCCGCTAGGCGGCGGGGCGTTTAGCGGTAAGGACGCTACTAAGGTCGATCGCAGCGGTGCCTATATGGCGCGGCGGGTCGCAGTTGATTATC
>JABZJV010000021.1 GCA_015257605.1 Nanosynbacter sp.
TCATTTGCTAGAATTGTTGCTTTCTTGCGCAGCTGCACACTCTCGCAAAGACCTGGCAGCCGGGCGATCTTCGCTTCGTATTGGCGAGCGATATTAGCGCTAGGAAATACTTCAAGGATAGCAGCATTGCGGGCACCTTGTTCTAACAATCGCGCTAGTTTGCGTTCAGCATAAGAAATACCAACCTTTATCACCTCTGGCGAGAAATAAGCTAAGTATAAGATATGTGGCTGCTGATTCAGTTCAGTCTGCTGCTGGCTGATATTGGTAGTATTATAGAACGCTGGGTTGAAGCCAGTCTTCTGCTGGCACTCTGGACATTGCTCGTATTTATCATCAAGCTGGCGGTCGCCAGGACAGCGATGGCATTGCTTAGCTGCCAAATCGTACCAACCAATACATTTTTTGGTGCTAGTATCAAATGATAGAGTAAATTCGCCTTGCGGCTGCATACGCCAGAACTTACCGCCATCATCCATGACGCGCAAATATGGCAAGTTACTACTAGGATCGTAGCTGACCCGTGTAAATCGAAAAGTTCCCTCGCCTAAATCATGCATTAATACCCCTATTTGTGATGATCCAAACTTATAGATTATAGAGCTGCTTCAACTGCCGCCCAGGTGGCATCAGGATTGTCTTCTGGCACAATGATAGTAACCTGATCGCCAACATTGATACGGAAATAGGTCACGCTCGCCAGCAAAATCCGATATTCTTTGCCTTGCGCTTCAACATAGTAAGCGCCATCATGCTGTGTAAGCGTACCGATAACTTGCTTGCGGGCAACCGGGCCAATTTGCTTGTATATGAAACCGCCATCATCTGCGATAGTTAGTTTGAGGATATCGCCCTCAACTAGCTTAGACTTGCTAGCGTAATTAGCTGGTACCGGGTAATTTTTGCCATCCGGGCCGACCATCGTCTGGCCGTCGAAAACGCCCTCGATAACTTTGCCCGAAACATCCTCGCGGCTATTAGTTGGCATCACGACTTGCCCGTCTTCGCCCATTATGCTAATTAGTAGCTCTTTGGCAGCGGCCAAATTAGTCTCGGCGTCTTGAATAAGCATCTTGAGCCGCTTGACTTGTTTCTCTGGTAATTCTGACATACTAGTCTCGCAATCCTTTGTATGTTTTTATAATATCATTCCAATTATAACGCATCAGGATATCACGTCAACCCTTTAGGCCATCTTTCCACAAGTTTAACAGATATGAACGCAAAGTCGTTGTAAAAATCGTCGACCGTTTTAGGCATACAAAAACGCCCCCAGATTTTGGAGGCGTTTTCTAAAACAATACGATCGTGCGAATCTGGAAATATATTCGAGATTAAGCGACTTCGACGGTAGCGCCAGCCTCTTCCAAGGCTTTCTTGGCAGCTTCGGCTTCGTCTTTACTGACTTTCTCTTTGATTGGGCTTGGCGCGTTATCAACCAAAGCTTTCGCCTCGCCGAGGCCAAGGCCGGTTAGTTCCTTGACGGCTTTGATGACGGCGACTTTTTGGCTGCCAGCGTCTTTCAAGGTGACAGTAAATTCAGTCTTTTCGTCAGCGGCGGCCGCACCAGCGTCAGCAGCTGGACCAGCAACGGCAACTGCGGCAGCAGCTGGCTCGATACCGTATTCTTCTTTGAGGATATTCTTTAATTCATTTACTTCGAGAACTGTCAATTTAGTCAGCTCTTCGGCAAGTTTCTTTAGGTCTGCCATAGTGATTCTCCTTGTAATTAAAACTTTTTTAATTAGATTGGTTGCTTAAGCGGTTGCTTTGTCTGCCACACCGTCCAGCAATGCATGCAGATTGCCAGAGAGCGCGTTGGTAACGTCGTGCACCGGACTGAGTAGTTGCGCCACAGCCTCGGCGATGAGCTGATTCTTGCTCGGCAAGCCAGCCAGAGCTACCACATCGGCAGCACTCTGAGCCAAGCCCTCACCGCTGAATCCAGCGACTAGTTCGACACTAGGATGAGTCTTTGCAAAGTCGTTAAGAACTTTAGCAGCCATCACCTCGTCGTCGCTAGAAACAGCATAAATTAGCTGGCCTTGCAGCGCAGAAGTATCAGTCTCTTTGAACGTCTCGCTAGCGGCAAAAGCTACGCGCACCAAGCGGTTCTTGACAACTTTGACGACTACGCCATTTTCGCGAGCAGCTTTGCGTAGCTCTTGCAATTCAGCTACGCTGGTGCCCTGGTATTTAGCCACGGCAATAGCTTTTGCGCTGGCAAACAACTCGCTCATCTCTGCAACCAAAGCTTGTTTCTTATCTTTGGAAATTGCCATTGATAATACTCCTTTGGTTTATTTGATATTTATGCGATCGTATTGTTAAGGGGCGACATTCGGCGAACAACAAAAAATTTGGCGCTCGCCAAAGACTATATTACAGGAAAAGTTGATTCCCTCGGCGGCATATTAAGCAGAATTGCTCCTGCGGCCGCTGTCTCTGGCAATGTCTAATACCTATTATAGCAAATTTTGCTGCATTACACAATAGTAAATGCTTGACATATTTAGGCGTTTCTGGTACAATAGAGATTCGTGAGAACGAAAGCGAGCCCTGGTGTTCATACGGGGGAACATAATACGCTTAACCCTGCTGACAAGCAGGGTTTTTCCAGTCAACAATATCCAGAGAAGTATAATTCAAACGACCTAGTTGACAGTCTGGCTATTGATTATCTAAGAGCAGCCTCGCGGGAGCGTCCTGATCTGATCGAGCATGCTCATAGAGTTTATGGGTTAGTTAAGGCTTTTGCCGGCGATCTTATGCCTGATACGCGCGATGCAATTATGCTGCATGATATCGTATCCCGATTCCGCAACCCAGACGGAAAATATAGCCAAGAATCGCGCGACGCTGCTGGGATAGCGCTATTAAGATACTTTACCGATCCCAGAATCCCCCATGATAAAGCACGCTATATGCGGAATCTCTTGTCAGGCTTCGACGAGATTGAGGTAGCAGCTGGCAGACATCGAAAAACATTAGCCGACGAAGCCGCCGCAAGCTTGCCAGACGAGAATAATCGCCGCAAAGATATAGCCAGCGTCATTTCCGATAGGTACGAAGGTGTCGTTCCAAGAGAAGCTTGGGCTATATCGGAGGCTCGCATAGATCCGGAATACATGAAAGACTTCTTGAAAACCGTAAACATTGAGTCTGTCATTATTAAAGCCTGCGAGCTGGTTGATAATCTGGAACACCCAACGTCCAGACGAGAGTCTGCTCTATTGCAAGATGTCTTAGAAGCGGAATCGTTCTATGCTCCGCTATGCGAAGTATTAGGGCTAGAAGCTTTAGGCTCGAAACTGCTAGGCCTAGCAAAACGTATCCGCCTCGAAAAGTTGAACAAATTTGCCTCGATAGAGCAAGCAAGAGACATGTTATTCAATATAAAGACAGTCGGCGTCAGGCGTATATTAGAGAGTATTTTTGGCGATAAATACGATGTTTCGCTTGTAATCGGCCCTGATTATAGCGGAGAATGTCCTGCCGTAGTTGGCGAGTTCGCAGCTCAACTGCCCAGTGGTCGCCTGACCTCTGGCAATTACCGCTTGAAATCTGTCGGCTCGTATGCTGATAAATCAGATCGCGACAACGGCAATATGCCTATGGATCCATTTGCTCTGATGGATATCTCGCCAGACATAGAATCATCAGCGAAAAACTTTGCCGAAATAGTGCAAATCCTTTCTGGCCTGCCAAATATCGAGCTGCAAAAGGCAACTAGCAAAAAATCCGCCATCTACATCCAGGGCGCTAGCGATTACGTCGAGATTATAACTCAAACTTTAGCTGAAGCTGGCATAGACAAATCGCAAATTCAAATAAAAGAACAAACTGAAGCGGACATCGAAAAACGGGGATACAAGAAGATGGAAGTTTCAAAAGTAACGTTTATCGCAAGACAAGAACATCCGTATAAACCTGGCGAAACAATCAACATTCCTATCGAGTTTCAGTTTTTGACCAAAGATGAGCGCCAACGATCGCGAACTGGCGACATCGCCCATATAGCTTACAAATATATTGATACTAAACTTAAGAAAGAAGGCTACTACGAGCTGCCCGATGACGATCCTAAAAAGAAAGAACTGGACGAAGAAGCTCGTAAAATGCGCAAGCTATTCGTAGGAGTCCTCAACGATATCCATGATCGCATGAGCCGCTTGAACCCTGATAGCTATGAAACCAACGGCCAGTCAGACGAAGGCGGCGAGAAACTATTCCACGAGCTTGAGCATCTTTTGAAAGAGCTGGCTATAATTGAATTATAGCTGCTGAACAATTGATTGAATTTCAACGTTTATTTGCTCGGCTGTCTTGTAATGACCATTGCTGTAACATTCTATAACATGAGACGAAGGCAATTTGCTAGCAATTGTACGATAGGCGGCATCAACGCGTTTCTGAAAATTACTACTACGCGACTCGAAAGTATCTGAAGTGTCTATACTTTGGCTGCGCTTAGCAATCCGTTTTTTACGCTCGTTCTCGTTATCAAGGGTCAAAATAATAATGAAATCTGGCTTCATGTAACGTTCGTCTGTAAAAAGTTTAGTAATTGCCATAATATGATCCGTATTAACTCCCTCGCCATAACCTTGATAGGCTAAAGTTGAAATATAGTTACGCGCCGAAATGACAACAGCGCCGCGATTTAAGGCTGGCGCAATTTTTTGTTGCCATAGTTCGTGGCGAGCAGCGCTAAATAGTGCTAAGTTGATCTCGGGATCACGGGCTAGAGTGCCGTTCTTGATTAGCGAGCGCAAGTAGCTAGCAATGGGCGTAGTTTTGCCTGGGTCGTCGCTGCCAGGCTCCTCTACAATTATCACTTCCCGGCCTTGCTGGCGGCAGTAATCAGCTAGCAATTCAGCTTGGGTTGATTTGCCTGTACCGTCGTTACCTTCAATGACGATATATATTCCGCTCATTATTATAGCCCCAATTTATAACAGTCCTTCGCTGAGACCAGCGACAGGTTGCGGCAATTCTACCGGCGAAGCATAAGCTCGCGGCAATAACATCCACGGCCGCCAAGCAGCCTTAACAGCAGCAAGATCAGCGCTAATATTAGCTTGATAATTACCAGAAGCCTTGGCGTATTCGGTAGCCACTGGTCCGGTAGCACTAAAAACAATTTGCGCTATACGGTAGCCAACTGGTAGCACGATGTACTCATTTTCGTTGAGATTATGAACCTCCATAGTCCAGCGGTTAATATAACCTGGATCACCCCAACCAGCGCAGTAGCAAGCCGAGATGCCGATACGTCCAGTAGTACTACGGGCTTGCATACTAGTAGTACCTGGCGGCAGAATGCCAATAAATTCATGAGTATGAGCCAGGATTCGCTCGTTTGGCCGCAAGACGATGACCGGATGATTGTCATTAATACCTTTGATGCTATCAATGCCAGCGACACCTTGATCAGTAATTCGACAGCGAACTTCGCGCCACGGTTTAGCAATTTTGTATTCACCAAAGTAGCGCCGAACGTCAGTTTCGTCGAATGGATTAAATAACCTTTCCTTCCCCTGACCGCCAGCTCTATAAAAATAATAGCCAAGCGTTACATCGACACTACTACCATTGATACGCGCTGGCGCTGGGTCGCAAACGATATGCCCATCTGCTAATGCTGCTGCAATTTCTCTATCGCTATAAATGCCAGTTGGCTGCGATAATTCGGTCGAATCTGTTCTCATGTCTTTTCATTATACATTCACCGCTACCGCTTACACAACTAGCATGTGATATGATTAAGTTGATGGGACGCGATCAGAAAAAACAGTGCAGCATAGTAGTCGCCTACGATCGCCGGCGCGGTATTGGCATTGACAACAAACTGCCGTGGGGGCGCAGTTTGCCAGCAGATTTGCAGCATTTTCGCCAATTAACCACTGGCGGTACAGTAATTATGGGCCGTAAAACTTATCAATCTATCGGACGTCCGCTACCAAATCGCCAGAATATCGTATTAACTCATTCCAAGCTGGATGGTATTGCTACAGCTAGCTCGTTAGAAAATGCTTTGCAAATGGCAAGCAAAGATACAATATACATCATTGGCGGCGCAACCGTTTACGCGGCCGCACTCAAATCAAATGTGGTAAGTAGAATATACGCTACAGAAGTCGACGCAGAACTTCCAGCGGATACATTTTTCCCCGAGCTTGACGATACTTGGCGTAAAACATCAGAAGAATCACATGCTGCTGATAATGCTAACATTTATCCTTATATATTTGCGATATATGAAAAGTAGTCTTGCCATGCAGCAATATTTAGACTGAAATTGGCGCTTTGATAGCTGGCCATGGATCGTAGTTTTTTAATTTGAAATCATCAAGATCATAATCATCGATTGATGGTTTTGGCGTGATATCGAGAGTTGGCAGCGGACGCGGTTGGCGCGTCAACTGAAGTTTTGCTTGCTCGAGATGATTCAAATACAAGTGAACATCGCCGCCCATCCAAATAAATTCACGCGGCCGCATATCAACCTGCTGTGCAATTATCATAGTCAATAATGCATAGCTAGCAATATTGAATGGGACGCCCAGAAATGTATCGCACGATCGCTGGTCAAGCCGGCACGACAACCAGCGCCGCTGGTCGGAGTCATTGGGATCAGCGGGTGTGGCATAGAATTGAAATAGCATGTGGCATGGCGGTAAAGCCATGTTGCCTACTTCGGCAGGATTCCAAGCGGTAACGATTAGCCGCCGTGAGTCTGGACTAGCGCGTAGTTGATTAATAACGTTAGCAATCTGGTCAATATATTCACCATTAGGCGCTGGCCATGCCCGCCACTGCGCACCGTAAACCGGACCGAGATCACCATTTTCGTCAGCCCATTCGTCCCAGATATGAATTCCGCGTTCTTGCAGCCAGCGTACGTTAGTATCGCCCCGCAAAAACCAAATCAACTCGCCGAAGATACCTTTGGTAAAGAGTTTTTTGGTGGTAAGCAGTGGAAAACCTTCGCGCAAATCAAAACGCATCATGTGCCCGAAGATACTGAGCGTACCAGTGCCTGTCCGGTCGCGCTTTTCGACGCCTTCTGCTAGAATACGGTCAAGTAAATCAAGATATTGCCTCATCTCTACCCTCCTTCTAAAAATAGAGCGAGATACTAGGTCTCGCTCTGAAATTATATGAGTTTATTTTGCTTGATAATCAACTTTGATACCGGGGCCCATAGTAGTAGCGACAGCAACCGATTTAATGTAAACACCCTTGATGGAGGATGGCTTCTGCGCTTGCAAGCTAGCAAAGAAGGTGTTAGCGTTTTCAAGCAATTTTTCAGCGCCGAAGCTAATTTTTCCAACACTTAAATGGATAGCAGCCTGCTTGTCGACACGATATTCTACCTTGCCAGCTTTAGCCTCCTCGGTAGCCTTGGCGACGTCGGTCGAGACAGTACCGCTCTTCGGATTCGGCATCAAGCCTTTCGGGCCGAGCAAACGAGCGTACTTACCGAGTTTTGGCATGTAGGCTGGCGTAGCGATTAAGACGTCAAAATCAAGCGTACCCTTGTCAAGAAGTTTGACAATAGCCTCATCACCAGCCAGATCGGCACCAGCTTTTTTGGCTTTGTCGGCATCAGTGTCAGCTGCGAAAACAGCTACTCGGACAGTCTTGCCGGTACCATGAGGCAGGACTACGGTCGAACGAATATTTTGGTCGGCTTGACGCGGATCGACGCCTAAACGAACGTGAACTTCAACGCTAGCGTCAAATTTGCTCGGATTGGTTTCGGTAGCAAGTTTGATAGCATCGGCGAGCGTGTAGGCCTTGTCTTTTTCAACTTTTTCGGCAGCCTGGCGGTAAGCTTTGCCGCGACGTTCAATCAACGGACGAACCTTTGGCGCTGGACCTTTTTTGACAGCCGCTTCAGCGTCGCCCTGTGGCGTAGTGTCGCCAGCTTCTTTGCGAGCTTCTTTTTCAGCTTTAGCTTCGGCTTCTTCGATAGCTTTGGCGCTGCGCTTACCAGCTTTGGCAACTGTCGCTTCGCGGACTGAGTGCTTTTCAGCGGCAGCAATTGCCGTTTCAATCTCGGCTATAGTATTTTTTTCGCTGACGTCAAGCTTAAGCTCGGCAGCTTTTTCTAATAATTCGGCTTTTTTAGCCATCAGATATTTAATCCTTTCTGTGGTACAAGCGACTTGACGTCTCCCAACATTGATTTGATAAAACGTCTACAATTATACCAAAAAATAACTCGAAAGTCTACCTAATTTTCCAGAGGTAGTGTAGCATTACCACTATAAAATTATTGACCAAAATACTACGTTTTGCTATGATTGGTCTCATGTCCTGTGAAAATTACGATTAAAACAATAATAAGCCAGGACATAAATCCACGAGTATTTGAAGTTTAGCCTATCCGTGGGGGTATTTAACCAAGGAGATAATTATGCGTTTATACGGGGTCTTGACGACACTCGGCGCCGCTGGTGCAATATGCTTAATAGCAGCACACCCAGCCTATGCCGAAACGAGTACGGGCCGCTCGCTACTACTCGCACAGCAAAATAAAAATAAATTAACAATCGCAAGGAGAACACCGCTGCTAGCTACCCAAAACAAGAAAGCTTTGCTAGCAAAAGTGGACGAAAAGCAAACCAGCGGAGTTGATGACGATAAAGCCAAAAAACCAACGTCTGCACCAAAGGACAAATCTAACGAGACAAAATCAATTGAACAACCAACCTACGCGATAGTAGCCGCAGGCGATAGCTTGGCGTCAATTGCCGAAAAATACAATACAACCTGGACGCGTATCTTTGACGCCAACGAGTCGCTCGGTAACCCAAATACTATTGACATAGGGCAGAAGCTGCGAATTCCTAGTGCAGAAGAGGTCTTGCCAGACCGCTCGTCAGCTATCGTTGCAGCGCAACAAGCAGCCGCCAGTTCTAATGCAGCGACACCTTCAGCTCGGACCTCTACAGTTACTACGCGATCATATAGCTCAAAGCCGGTTAATTCATCAAGCTACTACGTCGGCAACGGCATGTGGTGCACCGATTACGTTCACAGCCGCCGCCCAGACGTCGCTGTATACGGCAATGCCGGCTATGGTTGGATTTCCAGCGCTCAAGCTGCCGGTAAATCAACTGGTAGCGCGCCGCGCGCTGGAGCTGTCGCGGTGACAAACGGCCATGTTGCTTACGTGGAGTCGGTTAATAGCGATGGCAGCTATACTGTTTCAGAAATGGGTTGGAATTACCGCGCTGGCAATTACAACAAACGTACAGTAAGACCAGGCACATTCGGACAATTCATCTACTAAATAATTATAACTAGTAGAATTAGAAAAACCGCTACATACGCTAGCGGTTTTTTAACTTAGAACAGACAAATTACCCGCGTAAAGACTTATCCGCAGCCTCAACTAGTTCGCGCACAATCACTGCATAATCGTCATATACGCGAAAACCTGCAGCATAAGCGTGTCCGCCGCCGCCGAAATATCCAGCTATCTGCTCTGACACTGGCATATTACTGCGTAATTTCCCGGTTAATTTACCGTCAGGGTAAGTTTTGATAGCGCAAGCCACTTCAACCCCCTCGACTAAACGCATTTCGTCAAGCACTAGAACGCTCGGATTATACTGATCGCTATATTTTTGAATCTCTTCCCACGGGATGTGAATTATAGCTAATTTACCATCGAGCAAATATTCGATACGTTCAATCAAGCGGCCTTTATATGCCAAAATCTCTGGCGACTTTTTCATAAATTCGCGGCGTCGCTCCTCAATAGCTGAGTTGCTAGCACCGAGCGCAGTTAATTCGCCAGCGACACGAAACGAGTCGGCTGTGGTATTTTGCGTTGTTAAGCCTAGGCTATCACTCATGATAGCAATCAGCATATTTTCTGCAGCTTGCGGATTAATTACCCAGCCGGCAGTATGCGCTAGATTGTAAATCAGTTCGCCAGCTGCAACTACCGGCTGGTTGACATGAGTAGCATCAAAAGTCAGCGTCGAATCAGTTGCGTGATGATCCAACACTATAACGGGACGCGTCTCAAGAAAATGACGCACACCTGGCATACTTAAGCTTTTACTGATTAATAGTTCAGCATTAGTATCAACAATGATTGCTAAGTTGGCATTCGTGTCAAAATCGCTAGTTATTCGATCCCAGCCGTGAATGTAACGTAAGTATTTCGGTGTATCAACTGGACAGTGCAACTGAACGCTTTTCCCGAGATCGCTTAGAATTTCTTCCAAGGCTAAGCTGCTGCCGATACTATCACCGTCAGGATTTTCCGCTTGGACTACAACAATTTTCTGCGCGTTATTGATAGCGTCAATAGCTTTGTCAAACATCACCTAATAGTATAGCAGCAATTAGCCAGCCTCGCACCCGAATTAGTCGAATAAACTCTGTATAAAAAGAGTATCTTACGGCTTCTTATCAAGAATGATTAAGTGTTCAATATGCGGCGTACGCGGGAAAAAGTTGTAGCCACGGTGGTGGACAATGTGGTAGTTTTGCCGGAGTAGGGCGACGTCGCGGGCTTGGGTGACAGGGTTGCAGCTGAGGTAGATGATGCGTGATGGCAGTTGTTGCAACAATGTCGCAATAACGTCGGGATGCAAGCCGGCGCGCGGCGGATCGACGATGACGATTTCCTTGCCTGTAATATAAT
>JABZJV010000072.1 GCA_015257605.1 Nanosynbacter sp.
TTGTCGAGCTCTTGATCGTGATCGTCATCATCGCGATTTTGACGGTGATTTCACTGATTGCTTATAATGGTATTCAGAACCAAGCAAAGACTTCAGCATCTCAGGGTGTCGTCAAAAATGTTGCTGATAAGGCGCAAATCTACAATACGGAAGAAAATGGTTATCCAGAAAAGATTGCTAATATGTCTGCGTCTGGAAATAGTGGTAAAGCATGGTATTTTGAGTCCCAAGCCTATATAGAAACTGGAGATACGGCTCCAACTACAGCTCCGACTGGAGAAAACGCAGCTAAGCAAGTTGCATACAAGGTATGCAAGGATACTCATGGTAATAAAGTAGGCGCTAAGATTTGGGGTTGGAACTTCTCTACCAACGACAAAATTGAACGAACTATTGGCACTGTTGAGGGCTGTTAGTCTAACTGTATTGTTGATAAGCACCCTGGTTTTATCCAGGGTGCTTTTGATTAGGTGAATAATTAGAACAGCTTATTATAGATGGTATATTATTTATGAGTCTTTATTGCAAATCTATTGTATTAAAGTTGTTTTAAATTATGACAAAACTCCCTCACTTCCTCGCGCAAAACTCCTAATTTCTCCTCGTCTTCGCGGGCGTCAATCGCTTGCTTAATCCACTCAGCGATTTGCGCCATGTCGTCGGGCTGACAGCCGCGGGTGGTGATGGCTGGCGTACCCAGGCGAATGCCGCTGGGCCGGAACATCGGCAGCGGGTCGTCGGGTACGGCATTGGCGTTTAGTGTCAGACCGATCTTATCGATAGCGATCTCGGCAGTTTTGCCATCGATACCAAAACTCTTGTTGATGTCGGCTAATATCAAGTGATTGCTAGTGCCGCCAGTTACTAGCTGGAAGCCGCGTTTTTGCAGCTCTTCGGCTAGCTGCGCGGCGTTAGCGACGATATTTTTCGCGTAGTCGCGGAACTCGGGCTGCAGCGCCTCGCCGAAAGCTACCGCTTTGGCGGCGATGGTGTTCATATGCGGGCCGCCTTGCATACCAGGGAATACCGATCGATCTATCAGTGTCGGGATGTTCTCAAGCGTTTTGGCGGGTTTCTTGAGCGGGCTAGTCACCTTGCCCATACTGAGTATTAAACCGCCGCGAGGGCCGCGCAGTGTCTTGTGGGTGGTAGTAGTCATGACATGAAAGCCGTAATCAAGCGGATTCTTGGCTACGCCGCCAGCGATTAACCCGGCAATATGCGCTACGTCAGCCATCAGTAGGCAGCCGTCGATTCCGCGGCCGATTTCGGCAAATTTTGCCCAATCCAGTTCGCGCGGGTAGGCGCTGAAACCGGCCAAAATAATCCGCGGCTGATGCTCATGTGCTAAGCAGCGAATCTCTTCGTAATCAATCTCGCCAGTTTCGATATTTTTCATTTTGTAAGGAATGAAGTTATAAAGGTGGGCGCTGCGGGTGACAGGCGAGCCGTGCGTCAGGTGCCCGCCATGGCTCAAATCCATCGCTAGAATGGTATCGCCCGGTTGACACCAAGCACTGTAAACTGCTTCATTAGCTGGCGCGCCGCTGTGCGGCTGGACGTTGGCGTGGTCAGCGCGTAATAATTTTTTGGCGCGGTCGATAGCTAGCTGTTCGACGCGGTCGGTGAATTCTTGGCCGCCGTAATAGCGCTTCCCAGGGTAACCTTCGCTGTATTTATTGGTAAAAACGCTGCCAAGCGCTTTTCGCACGTCCTGGCTAACGTAATTTTCGCTTGGTATTAGTTCCAAGCCGTCGCGTTGGCGTTCTTCTTCGCCAGCGATGCAAGCGGCAACTGCGGTGTCTGTCATGATTATCCTCCTTTTTCTTATCTATATTTTAGCACTTATAATCATTTACTGTAACGTTTTGAAATAGAGTTGGTTGCGATTGAATTTCTTGACAATATATCATATCAGGTATATTATGGTGACATGAAAACGGCGAAGTATC
>JABZJV010000001.1 GCA_015257605.1 Nanosynbacter sp.
AAACTTTGGTGCGATTGTGTTACGGATAATTTGACTAGCTCGCGCATCGGTTAACAAACCTTCCATACCATTGCCGACCTCGATTCGCATTTTACGGTCATTCTTGGCAATAAGCAGTAATATGCCATTACTCTTTTTCTTGTCGCCGATACCCCATTGGCGGGCTACTTTGAGGCTATATTCCTCCAGACTATCATCACTGCCAAGCGTCGGAATCATCAACACGCCAATTTGGAATGATTTTTTCTGGCGCTCAGCATTAATCAGCTGCGCAATGCGGTCAATATCTTCATTTGCCAAACTTTCCGTCTGGTCAATTATAGGACGTTCAAGCGGCGGCGTATCCGGCACTTCTAGTTTAGCGAAAGCCGTATTACTAAACAGGCAGCCAAATAACACTGCCAATGACAACAATCCAACTAAATTAATAACAGAGCTTCGCCAACGCATATCTAGTTTTATTGTTTGGTTGAATTTGCTGCGTTGAAATCAACCGACGGAGCTTTATTAGCACCAGCGTCCGACTCAAAATACGGTCGCTCCTTGAAACCGAACATGCCCGCTAACAAATTTGTCGGGAAAGATTTAACCTTCGTGTTATATGATTTAGCAGCGTCATTAAAGTCATTGCGCGCCACAGTTATACGATTTTCTGTACCTTCTAACTGTGATTGCAAGTCTTTGAAGTTTTCCGTTGCTTTGAGCTGCGGATAGTTTTCGGCAACCGCCAACAGCCGACTGAGCGACGAGCTAACCTCGCTTTGGGCCTGCTGGAACTTGGCTATGTCATCTGGATTATTGGCGTCGACTTTGATTTGCGTGGCTTTAGCGCGCGCCTCGACTACCTTTGTTAGTGTCTCTTGCTCGAAATTAGCCGCGCCCTTGACGGTGTTCACGAGGTTAGGAATTAAGTCGCTGCGCCGTTGATATTGCGACTCAACCTTGCTCCATGCCGTATTAACCGACTCGCGGCTAGCCACCATGCTATTATAAGATCCAGCGACTATCATTATTAGCAGCAACACCACGCCGCCGATGACTGCTGGGATTTTCCAATTTTTCATTCCAACCTCCTACTTATTGATACTTTTATTTTATAGGCTGCCAGCGAAAATCGCAACAAGGAGTTCATACCAGCTTATCAAGGGTGCTGCCAAATCCGGACCCAGTCAACTTCCATCGGCCAGGTTTTTCCGGTACCCAGAATAACGTCAATCGCTGTCTCGGAATCAAACAGTCCAAACGGATTACTAAGCGTCGGATTAGTGCCGTCGGCAGCTACCGGATTTTGCTGCGGATCATTCGGCACCAAGAGGTTCCGCTTTTCTCCCCAATATTGCTTTAATACCAACACGCCGTCGATATACCATTCAACGCCGTTTGTATCCCATAAACAACCGTACGTATGCCAATCCGCTGAATGATAGTTCGGATTTCGATAATCGGCTTTTCGATTTTTAATCATTAAAGATTTATCAAACTGACCGCCATGATGAGCCCATAGCGTACCCAGAAACTCATCTTTGCGCATAATCTCAACCATATCAAGCTCGACATACGGCCGCTGATTCAAACGATGCAAATGATTCGACTGCGCCCAAAACGCCGGCCAAGAAGAATTCTCCGGCGGCACATTGCGTACGCCGTCAGCATCGACGCGCATCCGCACTTCGTAATAACCGCACCCAAACGATTGCCCCTCGCCGGTATTTGGGTCGCGCGTCATGAAATTACGATTGTAGGTACTATGTGATGGTGCAATCCGCAGCACAGAATTATTCACAGATTATTCGCTTGGCTGAGTGTCGGGTTTGCCCCACTTGTGAACCCCAGCTGGATACCATTTGAAACCTGGCGCGCCGGTATTGCCAGTGTCAATCGTGCTAATTGAAGTAAAATCATCCTCAAAAGCCAAGCGAGTAAAGCCATTATTAGCGGCGGCACCCGGAACAGCAGGCGCAGGCGGTGTAATCGGCGGAGTAACTGGCGGCGTTGACGGATTGCTCGGCGCAGGTGAATTATCTGGCGTCATCGGCACGGGCACGCCATTTACCAGTTTAACGCAGCCAGCGTATTGATAACCGTCAATCGCTGCTGGAGTATAGGTAATTTCTTCGCCATCCTTCAGGCTAATAACTTCGCTTGAACCAATACTAGTAATAATTGCTGAAGCGGTGTTGTTGAAATAGCCTGACACGCCGACGCCCGCCACCACGAGCACCGCCAATATACAGCAAAAAGATATAACGCAATTGAGACGCTTATGGGAAATTGTATTATTGACGCGTAACTTTGACCATCGCGTCGCGAATCACTACGCCGTCCAATGTATAGCCGGCACGCAGTTCCTCAGCAATCACTTCTTTGTCGCCTTCTGCTGATTCGTCGAATTGGATGGCTTGGTGCAATTCAGGATTAAACAGCGTACCAGGTTTAGCGTTAATTTTCTCGAGGCCGATTTCTTTGAGTTGCTTATCGAGCTGTTTATTCAGGCCCGCCACACCCTTAGCCCAGGCGTTATCCTGTAATTCCTCTGGCACATTGGCAACCGCCCGCTCAATCGTATCGATCACTGGCAATAGTTTCATCACCGACTTCGCCTGGCCCATTTGGTGTGCCGATTGTTTCTCTGTCTCGACGCGCTTGCGATAGTTCTCGAAATCCGCCCGCGTCCGCTGCAAGTCCAGCGTCAACTCGCCCAATTGCTGCTCTAAGTCTTCAGTTTTGTTAGTCTTATTCTTTGTCATTTTTTCCTCCTACAACATTCCCTCTAGCATAGCGCCGGTTCGCCGCACCAGCTCCATCGTTCGGCGATAATTTTGCCGCGTCGGGCCGATCACACCGATATAGCTATCATCGCTAAACTGCGAGCGGAATTTACTGATGATCAGCGTGGCGCCAGAGCTTTTACCAATCGGATTTTCACTGCCGATAAACACATTCAGCGGCTGGTTCGGCGCTGCTTCACGTAGCCACGGCTCGATATTATCAATCAACCTGGCAATCGCTTGCACGTGGTCGCCCTCGACAAATTCCGGCTGGCTAAACAGCTGCGTCATGCCGTTCATATACAAGTGCGTGCCAAACGACGCAAAGCCGAAATTACCCGTCAGCTCCACCAGACTATCAACGGCGCTGCGAATTGCCCGGTCAGACTTATCAACGTGCGAGTTAACATGCGCTTCGATCGCTCTCGCACTGCGATCGATGCCGCTCGGCAGCTCCGTCATCTGAGCATTGGTGATGCCATTGACATAAAAGCGATAGCCTTTGTCGGTAGGAATCCGGCCGGCGCTGGTATGCGGCGCCTCGATAAAGCCCATTTCCTCCAGCTTCGCCATCTCGCTGCGAATCGTGGCGCTACTCACGCCAAACAATTTGGCTAGCGTCACGCTGCCAACTGGCGCCGCAATCTCGGCATACTGCTCAATGATGGCAGCTAAAATCGCCTGTTGACGTTCGGTCATACTCCTATTATATCGCACATTTAGCACTCTTGCAAGGCGAGTGCTAACCAGCCGCTTTCAATTGCTCTAGCAAATCACGCGCTGCCAACCTGGCCTCATCATCCTTGCGATTATAAACGTCCGGTTTCGAGGCAATTTCGCGAACAATACGCGCAGTTTCGTCGATGTCATCGTTTATAACAAAATGATAATATGGCACTTCAAGCGCATGAGTAATTTCACGAATTGCACTATTGTAGCGTTTCGGCCATTCGCGATCAAATTCCTCTTGCGAAGCGTAACGTACACTGAGACGACGACGCCATTCTTGATAATTTGGCGGCAACAAAAATATCGCTACCACGCCTGGCGACAGCTTTTTATATTCATCGACACCTTGCACATCAATATCAGTAACCGCAATTTTACCAGCATCATGAATATCCTGAATCTGCTTGACGCCAGTACCATAAACTGTACCGTGCACAAATTTCGCCTCGACAAAAGCATGACTTTCCAACAATCTAGCGGCAGTCGCTTCATCAATATAGTTATAATCAATGCCTTCACGCTCCCATACACCTTTATTTTGACGCGGCTGGCGAGTCGTATACGACACAATATCAGCAAACTCCGACGACTGCATTAATCGCTGCTTGGTCGTGTCCTTGCCTGCACCCGATATACCGACGAGCAACACAATTTTAGTTTGAATAATGAGCTGGCGAACCGCTTCGCTCGGCTGATATTCTCTGATAAGCTTTTCGATCTTTGACATAATATCTGCTTATAATAACTCATCCAGCACCGATTGCCAATCGGGAAACTGCGGACTGCCGAAGTGAATATGCCGGCCAGCAAACTCAGCAGCGCCTTTAGTTGTCCGGTCATCAATCAAAATATCACCGCGACTCAGCTGCTTGACCGACGAAAATACCACTTTGCGAAAGAAAATATTTTCTTGGCCATCACCACCAAAATACTTCTTTACCCACGCCAATTTATCGCCTAGCGCTGTCGGATTCTCCCATGGCGATGACGACAGGATATACAAATCATACTTTTCTTTCAGCTTGTCGACCACTTCAATTGCCCCCGGCATCGGATCCATCAGCGCAAAAACGCCCGGGATATTATCATACTCGCCCGCAAACTTCTCGAGCAGCTCCGGCGGAATCTTCGTCAAAGCCGACTCAAAATCAACCAGCACGCCGTCCATATCGATATAGACAATCGGCTTCTTATTTTCGCACATCTTTACCCCTACCAGTGAAGGATGAAAAATCACGATACACAGTACTTCCATCACCAGGTGCACTACCTTTATTTCGGTGAACAAAGCCCTGTTTACGAGCAATTTTCAAGTCGCCAAGTGTAGGGAATGTTGTCACTTCATTCCATTCGTTTGGCAAGCGACGTTTCGTGACAGCAAAGTCGCTGTCAACACCTCTAATAACTACAGCTCTAATTATTTTTATGCCCATACGCCTCGCCAATGTTGTTCGATGCATACCGTCAACAAGCAGTAATCCTTCATGATCATCTTCCTCAATAATAGGCGGGAGCATGACTCCGCCCTCCCCATTTTCTTCATCGATAATATCAATTCCACCAGTTCCCATGCACAGTGTATCTTCACCGTACGGCAAAACAAGCTCTCTTAAACCCTCTTGCTTGCGTACACCAGCGTCAATAACATACCGCTGCGTCGGCTGAAAATCACCTATGCAGACACCCTCAATTGAGATATCACTACCAGCGTACGGTCGCACATCTTTATCGGCTAATGTCGGTGTCTGATACAGATTATCAATTAACCACCCTTGAGACTTAAATCCCTCTACTCGCACTAATCTCTCCTTAGCATTATTGTAAATGCCTCGCTCGGAATGTCAACCTTGCCGAAGCGTTTCATGCGTTTTTTGCCGCGGGCTTGCTTGGCGAGGAGCTTCTTCTTGCGGCTGACGTCGCCGCCGTACAGATAGCCAGTGACGTCTTTACGGTAGGCACCGATGTTTTCTCGGGCGATAAACCTACCGCCAATCGCCGCCTGCAACGCCACTTCAAAGCTCTGGCGCGGCACCACCTCTTTGAGCTTTTTGACGATTTCGCGACCCAAGCCTGGCGCCTCAGAGCGGTGACACATCACACTCAGCGCATCGACCATTTCGCCCGCTACATAAAAATCCACTCGCACCAAATCTTCCGGCTGATAACCCGCTAGCTCATAATTAAACGAGCCGTAGCCACTGGTTACCGACTTCAGTTGATCATAAAAATCCGTCAACAGATTTGCCAGCGGTGCCGTAAAGGAAATGAGGGCGCGCTCATCGATGTAACTGAGATTTTTCTGCCGGCCGCGCTTGGCGACAATCAGCTGAATCACCGCACCGATATAATCTTGCGGCACCACAATTTCGCCGTCAATCCACGGCTCGCGAATTTCTTTGATCTGCGCTGGGTCAGGTAGTTCGCTGGCCGATTTGATATCCAACTCCTCACCGTTGGTCAAACTAACTTGATAATCCGTACTCGGATTGGTGACGATGAGATCCAGATTATACTCGCGCTCCAGCCGCTCGCGAATGATGTCCATGTGGAGCAAGCCGAGGAAACCAATCCGCACACCATAGCCCAACACCGGCGAATTCTCCGGCTCAAACTGCAGCGCCGAATCGCTCAGACTCAGCTTCTCGATTGCCTCTTTCAGGTCATTATAATCCTCGTTAGATACCGGAAAGAACCCCGCATAGACGAAGGGCTTGACTTCTTTGTAGCCAGGGAGAGGCTGGATGGTGATATGAGACATATTAGTAAAGTGCATTATAACATTTTTGTCCGAAGACGTCGATTAAGCAACGTATTTTACAAAAACCACGCTAATTGATATACCGCTCAATACGCTCAGCCCGCAGCATTAGCACCTCAGTCAAACCTTGCAAATATGCTGTATACTGCTCAACAGTCTGAGGTAGCGGTGACGATTGAAAATCATCAAAATCTGTTAGTATTTTAACTTGGTATTTATCATCAACAAAATCTTGCAACAAGAAAAAATCGACATAGTCCTGAAAATCACCAAACCACTCAAAAAAGTCACGATAACGATCAAAAACATTAGCGAGCGGGCTGTCCTTGCCTTGATACCAGCGGGCAATACATTCTAAAGTCAGGTCAAACCGATCACCAATTTTGCGGTGCCAACCTCTCGCACGATTGATGGTCTGCGTTCCGCCGCGTAGTTCGCTGGGGAAAATAATCTCTGAGCCAATGCGCCAATCAACATTATCTATTGCCATCAAAACATCTCGTGGTGTTTGCTCAACAATCAACTTATTACGTTTCCAAGTTTCAAAAGTAGCCACCATATTATCGCTCGAAACAGGAATCTGACACCGACCATCACTGGCTATCAAGTACGCCCCCTGATCCAACATTATCAGCTGACAACCATCAGGCAGCGGCTTAGTCCACAATTCAGCATGATAACGCTTTAATGTCGAACTGTGCTGATCTGGATCTTTATTGTTAGCGTCTTGACGACAATCAAACCAAACATCAATCATTAGTGTCGCTCCTTTCTTGGTACTAATTTGCATATCGCATACAATATACAAATTAAAATACTCAATCCGCCGCAATAACGTCCCCAACAGACCGCCGCTTGGAATAAGCCTGCCGCTCTCGCCATAACCGATACACAGCAAAATTGTTACTGCGAGAAAATAACTAGTTTCTATCAATTTGTGTGATAGATAGCAGATACCCAAGAGCTTTTAGCTTCCTAGCTTGGTCTGGTCGGATATTTTTAACCCTCATGTCCGCATGCGGTACAATCTCATCTAACCGCTTGAGTTTTCCTGATTTTGTATCTATTACAGCATACAGCATTCGCTGAGCCTCTGGCAAGTTGGACAAATCTGCCTCAATAGGCAATTCATCATTATGCGGTCCAAATCGTTTCATGTATAGCTGCGAATCCAAACCCGCTAAATCCTGCAACAGGTGCGCAGTAGTATGATTCGGCGTACCGCTGTATGGCAAATACCAATAGCGATACATTTTCGTCCCTAATTCTGATATTATATCCGGACGTCTCTCGTCTTTGATTGCTTGATACTGATTCTCTAACTGCTCCGCAGTAGCTTTATTATTTCGTGTTGCAATACCTATACGTACATAAGCTTGAGTGGTTGACTTCAAAAGTCCAACAGGTTTCCCAACGAAAGCAGCAAACCGAGATATTACATCGCCTCGAATACCAAGTGCATACGTAAAGGCGCCGTTTTCTTGATTCATAACATCAATAGTTATCGCGCTACCTTCAAAGGAAGTTCCCTCATATTCGTAGGGAGCATCTGGATATTCAGCGCCTTTTGGCATAAATGTTCTATATTCGCCTGGTCGTAGCTCTTTTGTCAGTCGATCCAACGGTCCAATTATATCTTCTTGAAGAATGTTACTGTCGCTTCGATAACCCAATGCATTAAAAGAAGACTCGCTGTTTTCACCGCCAATTGGACTGATAAAATACTTCTTCAAGTCGCTATATAAATCCGCCTTACTGGTATATTTGACATACATCTGCCCTACTTCTATATCAAGGCAGGAGACATCGGCTTCACGAAGCAACCCAAGCACCGAAGGGTCGACTTCCTGCAACGCGCTTTCTTTCAAGCGCAAATCTATGAATGATTTTTTCCAATCTTCATACATCTCGTCATTTTCTTCCAGACCTGGATATTGACAGACGAGTTCTTCGTATGATTCAATATCTGGAACAATTACTGCTAAGTTATGGCGAATATAAGGATAGTTCTGCCACCACATTTCGCCGCCGCGCTCTTCTTTGCTGCGCTCTGCTAATTTTTTATGCAAGACCTCCGACAAAGCAAGGGCTGCACGATCATGAAGCTGCGGATCAGAACCTTCAATTGCTGTTGCTTTCAGATACGCATCAGCGCAGCGGCTTTTGACGTTTTCTTTATATCTATCTGTATCTGGCACGTCTATCTCAAACTCTTTACGCACAATCTCGCCGAAACATTTATTTGGGTCAGAGGAGATAGCCGCAACGAACCCATCTAGCTGCTCATTAAACATACTCTCCCGTTTTCGTTCAGCCTCCCGATGCGCAATGTTCTCTTGTGTAGCCTCCATTTCTTGCCTCGTTTCCTCGGCTATTTGTGCTGTTCTCTCTTCTTCCTCATTAGCTGTTCTCCCCAGAACATACTGGGTCAATAATTCCAGCTTCTTTGAATCGCCCGGATTTTTTTCCTGACGATACGAACCGCCTAAACGCCCACATCTCTGCAGCAATGTATTTAGCTTGTCATCGCCCCACTCATCCGTTAACCTTGCGGCTGCATCGCTATTTAAGAGCCACTCCATCTCCTCAGGAGTAGCCAGGTTCGCTATAACGTCAAAAATAACCAGCAGTCTCTCGCTTCTTTTTCGAGGCTTCCAGCCCTCCTCCGGATCTTCGTAATCATCCAAAGATACGCAAATAGCCTCAGCCATTTGTCCGGCTAAATCAAACTCGCCAGGTTTCTCTTCTCGCAGTCTTTCTGCAACTTGCATCATCTTTTTACCACTAGTAAAGGCTAGAAAACTCCCATTTCGTAGTATGCTTTCTAAATCTGAATCAAGAAGCGAATCGCCATCAGCGTGCGGCGTCTCTGCGCTGCTATCACCGCTACGCGGCAGGTTAGGAAATCTATCAATCATCTTAGTTATAATGCTAATATTTCTTTGCTAAATTGTCAACATTAGTGCGATGATTTACCGCCACCAGCGACAGTCAAACTACTTTAAGGCAGTTCCGCCAAGCTGCCCTTTGGCTCTAGCTCTCCGCTTTTCTAATAATCGTTCAACCTTAGCTGCAACCTGCCCGACTTCATCTTCGGAAAGATAGAATACTCCTCCTGCCTTAACTGGGATTAATTCAAGTTGCTCAATAGCATGCCAAGCATCCCCGTAAGATACGTCTTGTCTACCTCTACGCTGTTGATCTTCTCTTACGAACTTAGTAACAGGAACATAACCCTCTGGAATAGGCTGACGGCTCTCTATAGCAGCGCGAATCTTTTCAGCTTCCGACGGAGAAAAAATAATAGGCAGTCCAGCTTCACCCAACAATCCAAGCTTCTCGGCCGTACGTCTTACAATATGCTTTGGCACACCTGTCTCATTCATAATATCTTGAACCCCAACAAAACCTTCTGGAATTGATCTTGTTCGCCTTCTTTTCTCGTCTACAATAATTCGGGCATCTTCTCCAGTAAAAGCAAATATTCGACGGTTTTTCTCGCTACGATATACGCCCATTGTTATTTTTCCTTTCTTAGCCAATTCTCTGGCAAGTCTTGAAATCATCGTTCCATCTTTTAAGCCTAATTCTTTTGCCATATCTTTAGTAGTAACATACCCATCCGGAACTAGAGGCAAATGTTTTGAACTTCTTGAACTTCTTAGATACCTCGTATCAACAGGCTTATCCAATTTCTGTTGGCTGAATCCACCTTTTAGCGCATTTACCAAATTGGCTGTAAAATTCTTCTTGGTTAGAATTCGCGCACCTTGTTCTGGATTGTCCTTTATTAGCTTGCTCAGCTCCTCTTTCGTATAGTCCGTTAGCGGGCGTTTCGGCTCATTCTCCGACGGACGGTTAGCGCTAACTTGCTCGCGCACCCATTCGCCATTAAACACAAACGTAGCGTTGCCATATTCCTGGCAGACTAGAATAACTTTATCAATTCCAGGCACGGTAACTTGATAGTACGGCTCTTCGCGCATCATATTCGGATTGACGCTTCCCCAAACGATAGACACCGCCTCAGAGTCGTCAGGATTTATGTCAAAATCATTCATTAATACAAATAGCAGATTCTCTAACTTCGGCTGCTTGCCTTTTTTCTCCATTCCAGTACCGCTGCCTGTCGCCTGCGGAACAGGCGCGCTGTCTGACGGCACGAATACATCGCTGGCTTCGTTCGCCTGCGCAATCACCTGACCAATTACCGCAAATTAGCTAGCTTTACCCTCCAAATGCCTGAGAATGCCTTCCACATCCTCCAGTCCAAAATATTCAAGCGCCGCGTCCTCATGTTCTTTTCCATTGGCCTCTCCAAGCTGCTGCCACTCAGCACCCGGCTGGGCGTCGTATTCGGCAACCACATCTTCGACCAGATTAATAACCGCGCCCAGCGCGTCATCGACATACGTGTCCGTATTTTCCAGCGTTAACGGCCTGTCGATCACTTCAGACAATCGATTCTTAAAAGTTTCTTTCTGGTTAATATAATGTCAATAATAAATTGTCGCGTTTCTTACGCTTTTATTTTATTGATTACATCTTGAAAGGAGTATAGCAACTTATTCTACAACTGCTCAAAAATCTTATGAGCTTGATTCTTGCCAATAGTCTGAATCAATTCAGAGTAGCCCATCCACCGCCCGCGTTTAGTTTTGTCGCGACGATAATCCTTCTCATCGGTGATATCACCCTTAACTATCGCATCAACATTATGCCAAGTAATCCAAGGTGTGTCATCGCTCAAAAAGCTATAATCTAAATGAACATAATTTTCGTTGACTAGTTTATAGCCTGACGATGAAAATCCGCGTGCATACAACTCGCGGAGAATAGCGTCTGCTAGCTCGGCAAAACTGTCAACCGTAACACACAAAAAGTCATCATATTCCTCACCGAGTTCGTATGATCGTCCATTTATAAAAGCACTATACGAATCATCATCGACAACTTTTTCATCCAACCACACGTGGCGGTCGCGTGCTATCGGAATCACCCGGCAGCTAATTTTCTCTGTAAAATTTTTGAAGTTATTCATTCTGTATCCAATTTCCGCCTCATGCGCTTTGCGTATCTATATACGATGCGCTATTTAATATTTCTTCAAATACTTTACTATTTTGTTTCCAATATTCATTGTAAGAGAATACCGATATGTAACGAAGACATCCGTCTTCGCGGCCAACAGCTAAGCGTGTTACCATTTTAGTATTTTCAGGTCGAGAACCGCAACTTGATGTAATTCTGACAATACCAACTAAACCATTTTGTTCCAAAGTATCGTCCTTGATATCGACAGTCGCTTGACAATTTTCCAATCCCTTAATAGTAAAGAATCTTTTCGCGTCTTCGCGCAACTCTTTGCTATCATAAGCCATTTTGCGCACTAATTCATAAGCTTCATCAGGCGCAGCCGGTAACACCAACCGCTCCGAATCCTGAGTCACGCCAACACCGCTAATTGACTTATTATCCTTGCCCAGTTTATCGCCGTAACCTTCAGTTTTACCATTTTTTACATCAATCCTTTGCCACTGCTTTGGTATTAGAAAACGGGTTTTCTGAGTTCTTGCTTCAACCAAATTTTTACTTTTCAGATAGACTGGCACTTCATGCAGCAAATAATCATACGAAGTATAAGCGCTTACACTGAAACACACTAAAGCTAAGATTAATTTGAGTATTTTTGTTTTCATTTGTACATTTTAATAATAGCACACGTTCCTACATTTCTACATCCGGCAAGTCCTTCAATTTCTTGCCATCAAAACAAAAGTAGGCTGCACCCTGGTACGCGCCGCTATCATTAACTTGATTCCTGTCCTCAAATATTTTTCGCACCAGCGGCGACAAAAACCACCTCTGCCCGCCATATTCAACTTCGCGCTCGCCAACAATTTTTGCTACAATTGTTTTATCTTTGAGAAAGACAACCTCATCGCCATTTTTGAGACCTTTCCGGTAAAAGCTAAACTTTTGATTACTGTTTTGGCTTTGGTGATTTTATCAAATTCCGCTTCTTTATTTTTCTGCTCCGGAAAGACCACCTCGCCCTCAAACGACAGCAACAGCTGCTGTACCAAATCATAATCAAGCGCAAGAAGCTCGCTACTACCGACTCGATGCTTGGCAAATATTTCGTGCAGTAATGTTTCCTTTTCGGAATAATCAGCCACCTCGATCGCAAACAACCGCTTCAAACCAACCACATTGTAGTAGCCGTTCGCCTCGAGAAAGCGCATCCGCTCTGGGTACTGCTTGGTTTGTGTCTTGCCGATTTTGATAAGACCTGACACTGCAGTGGTCATGACGTAGATGATACCTTTGCTCACTTCTAGCCTCCTATTTGGTCTCTTTCGTGAAGTACTTTTTCAGCGTTACCGTATCACCCACCCGTGCCTCACGCGTGGTTTTGAGGTTGGTGACGATGTAGCCAATTTCACCGGTATCCAGCGACGGGTCGGGGATCATGCCGGGGCTGAGGTGACCGACTTCTAACGCCAAACCATTAGCACCGGTCGCCATCATGTGAATAGCTTCACCTTTTTTAATCTGGCCGTCAACCATTCGCACGTACAAAATCACACCACGATAATCATCATAATAACTATCAAAAATCAGCGCCCGTGTTGGGTCATCTGGCTGACCAATTGGTGCTGGAATTCGTTCAACAATCGTCGCCAAAACTTGATCAACATTCTGCCCGGTTTTAGCAGAAATATGAATAATCTCGCTCTCATCGCAGCCCAGCAGATTGATCACCTGCTTGGATACTCGCGGCACATCAGCGGCTGGCAAATCAACCTTGTTGAGTACTGGAATAATTGTGAGGTCCTGCTCCATCGCCAAGTACACATTCGCCAGCGTCTGCGCCTGAATACCTTGGCTGGCATCAACCACCAACACCGCACCCTCGCAGGCTTGCAAACTACGCGACACCTCATAACTAAAATCAACGTGGCCAGGTGTGTCGATAAGGTTGAGGTCGTAGACAGTTGACTGCTCCAGCCCATTCACGCCAACATCTGCACAAGCCCGAGAATCAGACTGCGCTAAGCGGGTGGCAGTCGATGGGGTAGCGCCCGCTTCTGAAGAAATCTCCGATTTTTCAGAAGAAGGGGCGGATCGACTGACAGGACCCGCGTCTAGCGACCGACGTGAAGACTCTGCAAGATTCTTCGACGATGGAAACGGTGATGCGCCACTCGCTTCCGCCTCCTGATATTCATATTTCATCCGCACCGGCGCGAGCTTAATAGTGATGCCTTTCTCACGTTCCAAATCCATACTATCCAGCAGCTGCGATTTCATCTCGCGCTTCTCCACCGTCCCCGTCATCTCCATCATCCTATCCGCCAGCGTCGATTTGCCGTGATCAATATGAGCGATGATACAAAAATTGCGGATATGTTCCACTCTAACGCCTCACTCTGCCGAATAGCAGCTGTCGTAATTTCGCAACAATCGGATCCGCCTCTTCAAGCTTAAATACTTTGCTTAAAGCTATATATACCGCAAAACTCACCACCACAATAACAGTAAACTTCGGGAAAACCGCCATAAAATTCATATCACGCGACTGCAGCTGTAACATCTGTACTACAAAATAAGTCACCACACCCATAATTGCACTAGCAATCATCATAGTAATAATACTGCGCAGTGTCTTGCGATTAAAAATACCTGGTGTACGTACGTGTAATATAGTCAGCAAAATCGCAATCTCTACCACTGAAACAATCGATTGCGCCCAAGCCAAACCAAACACTCCCCAGCCGAACAGCTGCGTGAAAATTATTGCCAATACAATATTCAACGATATCGTCGCTATCGAAATATACAGAGGTGTTCGCGTGTCTTGCTGCGCGTAGAACGTTCGCGCCATGATGTGATAAAGCGTCCGGAAGAATATCGATATCACCAACGCGCCGAGAACACTAGCAATCGCCGGCTGCCCGCCATTCTTGATAAACGCCACCACATAACCACGCGCGAAGAAAGTAATCACAGCAATCGGCAAAGCCAGCCAGACAATCCAGCGGAAAACCGAGCGCAACTCTTTCTTGAAGAGGTCAACTCGCCCTTCCGCTAGCCGTTCAGTCATCCGCGGAAAAGCCGCATTGCTAATAGCTACGCCAACTAGATTCACTGGCATCAAACTCAAGCTTGACGCCTGCTGGTAAACACGCATAATTCCGTCGCCCATTCGTGACGCTAAATTAATTTCAACAATTCCATTAAAATAATCAATCCCTTGATCAATTGAGCGCGGCGGTAGAAGTTTCAAGACTTGACGAAAACCTTTGTTGCGCCAAGAAATCACCGGACGATAGTCAAAGTTTACGCCGACCAGACCAATTGAACTAACCACTAGCTGCAGAATTGCCCCTAGCACCACACCAAGCGCCACGCCCATAATGCCGCCTTCAAATATCTGCCAACCAAAGATATTAATGCCATTAGTGAAATATTTGGCGCCAACGACGATGCCTAGATTATAAATGGTCGGTGCTAGCGCCAAAAAAGTAAACCGGCCGATCGCTTGCTGCATGCTCGACACTACCGTCGCAATCGCGAACAAAAACGGATTGACGGCAATTATACGCATCATACTCACCGCCAAAGCATGTCCTTGTTCGCCAAAGCCCGGGCCAACAACATAGCGCACTAGCGGGTCGGCAAAGATGATAATTAGCACGCTAGTGATTAACGTCAATACCGCAAAGAGATTCAGTAAGCTTGAACTCAGCTCCCACGCCGATCGCTTATTGCCGCTCGCCAAACGCTGATTAAACACTGGGATAAACGATACGCTCAAAGCGCCCGACACTAGCAGGAAATACATAAAATCCGGCACGGTAAACGCCGCTACGTAGGCATCAGCACCTACTTTATAAGTGTCTAGGTACATGCCATTAATTAAACGATCGCGGTAAATCCCCAGCAAGCTTGACAGCATTGTCGATCCAGACAGCAGAATTGCCGCCCACTGTACTGACAATTTGCTATTCGCTTTCGCAACAACCGACCGTACTCGACTTCCTCGCCCCGCCATAGTTTATGCGTGTAGTTTTACTTCCTTTGGCAGCACCGCATCCTTCATGTATTTAGCGGCGTCTTCTTCTTCGAGAGTTTCGTTTTTGAGCAAAGCATCCTTGAGCTTTTCAAGCACTGCCCGATTCTTGCTGAGTATTGTCTCGGCACGAACCGACGCTTCCTTGATTAGCGCCTCGACCTCGTTGTCGATCTCTTGTGCTGTCGCCTCTGAGTATGGACGGTCGTGGGTAATTTTGTCAAAAACCATGCCGCCATTGTCCTCGTGGAAGACTTGGTCGCGCAGTTTCGAGCCCATGCCTTGTTCAACTATCATATTGCGAGCAACTTTAGCGGCGTGGCGCAAATCACTGCCAGCGCCAGTAGTGATACCATCATCGCCGTAAATCAGCTTCTCGGCAATCCGGCCGCCCAGCGCTCGCGCTAGAATATCCTTGAACTCGTAAACATTAGTGTAACTTCTGTCTTCTGGCGGCAAGAACCACGTCACGCCACCCGTACCACCGCGCGGAATGATAGTGATTTTGTGTACTGGATCGCTATCTGGCAAAACATGACCAACAATGGCATGGCCAGCTTCGTGATAAGCAGTTAATTCCTTTTCGTGGTCGTTCATTACTTTAGCTTTACGCTCCGGGCCGATAGCCACCTTTTCAAAAGCTTCGGTCAGGTCGTCATTCGACACTTTCTTGGAGTTGCGCCGCGCTGCAATGATTGCCGCCTCGTTGGCAATATTCGCCAAATCGGCACCGCTAGAGCCAGCCGTTTTGGCTGCTAATTTATCGAGATCAACCGTGTCGTCAGTCGGCTTATTTTTGAAATGAACTTTCAAAATAGCTTCGCGATCTTTGCGCTCCGGCAAACTAATCGTTACGTGCCGGTCAAAGCGGCCTGGTCTGAGCAATGCCGGATCAAGCACGTCAGCCCGGTTGGTCGCCGCGATTACAATCACATTGGTGTCCGCTTCAAAACCGTCCATCTCTACCAAAATTTGATTCAGCGTCTGCTCGCGCTCGTCATGACCGCCGCCCATACCGCTGCCGCGTTTGCGCCCGACGGCGTCAATCTCATCGATAAAAACAATCGCCGGCGCGTTTTTCTTGGCCTTCTGGAAAAGGTCGCGCACGCGGCTGGCACCAACACCGACAAACATTTCAACAAACTCTGAACCAGAAATCGAGAAGAAAGGTACATCCGCCTCGCCAGCTACTGCTCGCGCTAGCATCGTCTTGCCAGTACCTGGATCGCCGACTAGCAGCACACCCTTCGGTATTTTGGCACCGAGACTTTGATATTTTTTCGGATGCTTGAGAAAGTCAACGACCTCTTGTAAATCCTGTTTAGCATTATCATTGCCAGCGATATCATCAAACACCACCCGCTCTTTATCAAGGCCGTATAGCCTAGCCTTACTTTTACCAAAACTCATCGCCTGGCTATTCTGGCCCTGAGCTTGCCGCATCATAAAAACAAACAGCGCGCCGATCAGCAATACTGGCAAAACCACCGTCATCAAAGTCAGCATCAAAGAATTATCAACTGGCGCGCTATCCGAAACAACTGTACGGCCTTTTTCGTTAAGTATATTGTCTTTCAGTAGCGACGAAACCCCGCCGCCTAAGTATGTCCGCTTAGATGGCTTATTCTCGCCCTTCATGGTCACCTGAAGGTCACCGCCTTGGCCTTCGATCTTGGCTACTTTGCCTTCGTTGGCGTCTCGAATCACCTGAGCGATTGGTACTTCCTGGAGCGGCTTAGCCGGCATAAATGCCGCATATAGCGACAGTCCAATCAAAACGATAATTGCCCAGAATAAACCGAGCCGAACTTTATTACTCACCTTTTGTTTACGAGGTTTAGGCATTGAAATATGTATCCTTTCGTGGTTTTATAATCAAATTCAGAATATCTCTGTAATTATACCACCTTCGCGCAGTAAGTTCGAGAGGTAATTTCTAATTGCACGCCATCACCGACATCAATTTTGGCACCCGGCCGCGCCGTCTTGATAGCCAGCAAAGCCCGTTGAGTACGCGGCCGAGTCGGGCGCAGTCCGCCAGTTTGCCTGGCAATATCGCTCGCTAACAGCTCTAACGCTACATCATCATCAATCTGCGACAAAAAATACCGCGAACCGCTATTGCGCAACGTGATCCGCTCAGTTTCGCGTTCAATATCTTTCCGTAAAGCTAGCTGCCTAGCGCGCAACTGCAATAGTCTTACAATTGTGCGTTGACTAATAACACTTTTTAGTGCTTTTCTGACACGATTGCGTTGATAAAGGTCGCTTGCGTTCGTTGCGTCCTCAACCCACTCCAAGCGATGCTGCAGCGCGTAATCATACAATTGCGTCTTGGTAAAAGAAATCAGCGGACGTTTAACTCCTGTGCGCGCTAACACAGCCAACCCGCGCCACCCCGTACCTCGCTCAATATTGATAGCAACCGTTTCGGCAACATCTTCAGCATGATGCGCCGTAACCAGCACCGCGCCAAACTTCTGCGCCTGTGCTAGCAAAAAGTCATACCGCTTCTGGCGCGCTAATTCTTCGCTAGCATTCGGCCCGAGATTAAGCGCCGTCGAAACGAACGGTAAATTATATTTCTGCGCCAACGCTGCCACAAACCGTGCATCAGCGCGCGAAGCCTCGCCGCGGATTCCATGTTCGACATGCGCTACAATTAGCTGATGATCTGACCGGCTCAGTATATCCAATAAACACACGCTATCCACGCCGCCAGAAACTGCCACTAGGTACGTCATATTACCTTTATTATAATCCATCAGGACGCTGGCGTTAACTGATGCTATATGCAGTAATACATTTATAAATAGCGCGTACTACCAAACGGAATCTTGGTGCGAACCACCTCGGTATTAAGCGTACTAGCAGCGTGAATAGTCCGAGCACCGTACCGCTGATTAATCTCGTCAATCGCCCAAGTGGTTTGCTGCTCACGCGCTAATTCGTCGCCAAACAAACTCAGCTGATCGCTGGTGCTGTTATACAGATTATAACAATGCACGCCTATCTCGCGTATATCGCCAGCCGGCGCCTGGCAGAATAGCTCTTCGGCCACGCGCCACAACGCAGCATCGCTAAACATTGGTAATGGCGCTAAATATTTACGCTGCCAGTAATTACCCACGCGGCCCCAGCGTCCATTATTCGACGATAGTTTTGAGTCGCTACCCACGCCCGCCATTCGCACATAAATACCGACGCCGCGCGCCGACTTGCGCTGCGAACGCAATTTTTGTCCAACCGCCTCGACTAAATTGTGCAATCGAGCGGCTATTTGTTGCCGTGGCATATTGCGCTCCTCTAGTACGTATTGGCGGCCGCATGTTTTAACGTCGCTTATCAAATCATCGACTTCCCAGCCATGCAGACGTTGATACCATTTTTCACCATTAATACTATGAAAAGTAGCATGAAGCGCCTCTGGCGACGATTCATACATTTGCAACGGCGTAAAAATACCCACCGCGTTCAGCCGCTGCTCGTTGTGCCGCGCAATTCCCGTTAGATCGCGTAAAGTTAAGCTAGCTAACACCGTTTGTACATTTTGCGCCGTCACGACATCAAGCCCGTCAGGTTTGTGCAAGCTAGCCGCCATCTTGGCCCAGAAACGGTTAGTACCGATACCGATATTACAACGCATGTACGAGCCTACTTCGGTGCGCAACCGATGCTTTATCTCTTTGCCGATCGCTTCTAAGCCGCGCGACCGCATCGATTCGGGCGCTACTGCAAAATCAATTATACCTTCATCAATGCTTTTCATTACCACCGACGGACTGTAGCTGTTCATAATTCGTAGCAGCTGCCGATATACCCAGCGATACTTCGGCGGGTCGCTGTCGAGTGCTACTAGCTCGGGACACAGGCGTTTAGCTTGGCGGTATTTCATGCCAGCCTTAACACCGTAAGCCTTCGCTTCGTAACTCACGGTGATAACCGAAGTGTTCTCGACCAAACGATTAACTACCGCCACTGGCCGCCCGCGCAGCAGCGGCCGCGACTGCTGTTCAATAGTCGCAAAACAACTATTGAGATCTATATGCATAATCAGCGGTAATGTTTGACTATGTCCTAAGTTTAAGCCATTCGAGAAGGATTGCTTTCTTTGGCTAGCTGATTCAGCCATGCTCCGCCTCGCGCGTCAATCGCCAAGTCAACCGCTCGCTATCAAATTCCAGCCGATAATCAGCTTGCCCGTCCGTCACATCAAAAATATGCATCGTTCGCCGTCCTTTAGCTACTGGATGCCGCAAACCTAGCTCGCTTACTTCAACCTCACGCCCATTCGGACGTCTAAACCGCCGCGGTACGCACAATTCTAAACCGCTGCCAAACGTCGCAATAACTTCTACTCGTTCATTCAATTCTAGCTCATCGTTCACGGCAAAATTATAGCACAGAATAGCAAACCGCCCTTGACACAGAAGGGCGGCTCACTAGAGAAGTACGGGAAATATTTCTCGAAGCATATTGTCCGCCAGCTTCATTAAATTATCCTTAAAAAACCTAGCTTGCCACCGATTACTGTTATCTGCTATAATCTACAGTGCTTTACTCTTGCGGCACTGTAGCTCAGTTGGTTAGAGCGTAGGACTCATAAGCCTAAGGTCACTGGTTCGATCCCAGTCAGTGCTACCAAAGAAAGCTCCCCGCCTTTGCTGCGGGGATTTTTCTTTGCGCTTAAACCGCCGCTAAAACGCAAAATCTTCAACTTCCAGCAGATCATTACGGCGATTAATAAATTCTCGCAGTTCTACCGTTGTACGCGGCCGATTCCAGGTGGCATTCTCGTTATGTAATGAGTTATTTGATTCGGTGACTTCCATTTTTATTTTTCCTTTTTTGTATAAGTTAATTACTTATACTTTTAGTATAACACAAACTTGCCAAAAAAGCAATAGCTTTTTACAAAATCTTTTGACTTCGCCAGACCGCTTATGGTATAAATAAGATAAGGATTATCAAGACAAACATGAATACTCTCATCGCTGTTAGCATCATCGCCCTGGCAGGACTTATCCACGCTAGCTTTCAGTTAAGCGTTAGTATGGCTACATCTCTATCGGGGCATGCCTTAGGACGCAAGCTGGCCGCTCGGCGCACGTTACGGCTGCTATTTAGCTTTGTAGCTGGCGCCTTCACTATGACACTTTTATGTGTTAGTTTCGCTAGCTATGCTATCGGTGTATTCGCGCCGCACAGTAATTTGTTGTGGATCACTTTGACTGCTGGTCTGATGATCGTTGGCTTGGCAGTTATCCTTTTTTACTATCGTAAAACCGAAGGTACCGAATTGTGGATTTCACGCAGTTTTGCCCGATTCTTGCGTAAACGCACCGCCAAAGCCAGCCTTGCCGCCGAAGCGTTTAGTCTAGGATTGACTAGTGTTGTCGCGGAACTACTATTTACTATCGTACCAATCATTACCGCAGCCTGCGCTATCATCGAGCTGCCGCCGATTTGGCAAATCGTTGGCGCAGCAGGTTATACGCTAGCTGCTTCGCTCGGGCTGCTAATCGTCGCCCTATTGATTGGCAGCGGACGCCAACTGAGCCGCATCCAGCGCTGGCGCGAACAAAACAAATACTTTTTACAATTCGCTGCCGGTCTGGGTTTGATTATCCTTGGTTTTTATATATACGTTAATACTGTTTCCGACTTAATCATTCAGGTGAACGCTGTATGAAAGTTACTGTTTTCAAACGAGGCAAACGCCCGCCAGAAGATTTCGATGCCAAAAAGCTGCGCGCTAGCCTGTACGCCGCCTGCCTTAGCGCTAAAAGCCCCGAAGGGTTAGCCCGCAATTTAGCCGATCAAGCTGCTCGCGAGGTCGAAGCTTGGAGCGGCCAAAAATCAGATATCACCACCACCGATATTCGCGCGCAAGCTGGACGATTTCTAGAGCATAATCATCCTGACGCAGCATATTTATATAAACACCACAAAAAAATGATGTAGGAGACATGAATGGCGAAGAGACACAATAAATTTGATTACGATTTAATAGTTATCGGCAGCGGAGCTGGCGGATCAGCCGCTGCCACTATCGCCGCTCGCAATGGCGCGCGCGTAGCGATTATTGAGGAAGACACCTTCGGCGGCGATTCGCCTAACTGGAGCGATGTACCAACCAACGCCTTATTACACGTCGCGCACCTCTATGATCAAGCACGCCACGGCGCCAAGTTCGGCTTACGCTCTAACACGCTTGGCTACAATTATCCGAGTATTCGCGCCTGGAAAGACCTCGCCGTCAAGCGAACTGGGGCTGCCGGTAATCGCAAATTCTACGAAAACCAAGGCATTACTACCTATACTGGACACGCCCACTTTCTGTCGCCCAATGAAATCTCTGTTCGACGCAAACACATCAGCGCCGAAAGATTCTTGGTCGCTACGGGTTCGCACTGGGTAGCTCCAGAAGTACCAGGATTAGACGAAATCCCATTTTTGACAGCGCGCACCATTTTAGAATCGATGCGTCCACCGAAGAGTCTTTACATCATAGGTGCTGGCAGCGTTGGCGTCGAGATCGCGCAGCTGATGGCTACTTTCGGTACTAGGGTTTATTTGACTGATATCGCTGCCCGCATTTTGCCAAAAGAAGACGAAGAAGTTGGCGAGCTGCTAGAAGCCTACCTCAAGAAGCATAAAGGCATTACGTCATTAACACAGACACGGACAGTCGCAGCAGTCAAAGACGGACTCGGCTACCGCGTATCATTCCTACGCGGCGGTGTCGAAAAGTCGGTACGTGTCGAGGATATCTTGGTGGCGACTGGACGTCGGCCAAACCTTGATTTAGGATTAGAGAACGCCAGCGTCCAATACGACCCAACCGGCATCCATGTTAACGAATATTTACAGACAAGCGCTCGCCACATTTATGCAGCTGGGGATATTATCGGCAACTCTGAACACACGCATACTGCACTGCTAGAATCGCGGATTGCTGCTCATAACCTTTTTTCAAAGAATCAAATCGCGCCAGACTATACTGCTACGCCGCGGACAACCTTCACCTTCCCAGAAGTGTCATCTGTTGGTTTGACCGAAGACGATTGTATCAAACGCGACCTCAAAATCAACAAAGCCATGGCACCGCTATCAATCATCGGCCGCTCAAATACCAGCGATTTCCGCGACGGCTTCGTCAAACTAGTATGCGACAAGAAAGGCGTTATAGCCGGCGGTACTATTGTCGCGCCGAATGCTAGCGATAGTATCCACGAAATCGCCCTAGCTGTGCGGCACGGCCTAACCGCCAAAGACTTGGCAGACACGCCGCACGTTTTCTTGAGCTGGAGTGAAGCTGTTAGAGTCGCTGCTAGCAAATTGGCTTAAGCCAGATAACTAAGAAAGAAAAAAGCCCAACCAAAAGTTGAGCTTTTTTCTTGGTAGCCCAAGTGGCCCTGCATTGGAACCAAATCTGTAATGAGATATTGCAATGGAAGCAGCTCATAGAGGTACAGTTACTGTCGGAAAGGTAACCGTATCGAATTAGAACTAGGTTTACGACTAGCGACTAAGTTGCCAGAAAAGTTTAAGAAGCATAAACGTATTCCATGCACAAATATTTTCGTGTATAATAAATTTGTGCATACAACGAAATTAAATATGAACTCCGACTTACTTGTTGAGCTAGCCCAGCTGGGGTTAGATGGTGACAAGAATAAACTAATCAACTACCTAAAAAACCTTGCGGCTCGTAGTGCAGACGAAAGAAAACTAACTCTCTATAAGAAAATATCTGAACTATTAGAGGATTATGAAAGCAGTAGTAAGGTACAGTGGCAGGTATCAGGTCTGCCAACGGGACAAGTTATCCCTATTCGCGGCGAAGACAAGCTGTGGTTTCCAAAGCGTCTTGAGGATAGGATTGGTTTGGTTTCTAGACTACTCGCAGACCAAACGCTACCCGAAGATATCAAAGTAAAGTTTAATAGAATACTCCTTCATGGAGTACCTGGAACTGGCAAGACAACTATCGGCCTTTATCTTGCTAAAAAAATGGGCTACCCAATTAAGTATGTGAAAGTAAGCGACGTCATATCTTATAAGTTTGGAGAGACGCTAAAGAACATATCAGAAGTCTTTAACGATGGAGGTTCTTCGATAATTTTCATTGACGAGTTTGACGCATTCGCTAAGAGCCGCTTTGATTCTAACGATGTTGGCGAGTTGAAACGAATAGTAAACTCACTTATTCAGACACTTGATATGCTACCGAGCAATAAGATTGTTATTGTAGCGACCAATTTAGTTGAAACCATTGACCCTGCTATTGCACGTCGATTCCCTATCAAAGTTCATGTAGGCAAACTCAATAAGTCGGAGCGTATGGACTTTATCAACTTCCTAGTAAAACAGTCCTATATACCCATCAAGCTATCAAAGAAAGACCTTGAACTTTTTGATGCCATACTTCGTGAATCCGACCTAAAGACAGTTGATGCAATAAAAGGTGTCATCGACTCAAGTATCGTGTCTGCCCATGTCGAGAAAGCAGAATCAATTTATATGCAAAATATTGCAATCAGCATGCTGAACAATGGCCTCATAGATTCAGACACATTGAAGCGCCTTGGAAGCGAGAAGCCTGATTTATATGCAAAATTGATAAAACTATTTTCGATACAGTACACTAAAACAGATGTTGCTGAGATTCTTGGTATGCATCGTAACTCATTATTGAACTATGGCAAAGAAATATAATCACATCACAATCCCGAAGCAGCTTGTTAATGAATCTGGTGACCACGCCAATACGCGCAGGGGTCGTAATATTCAAAATATCCCCAAGCTAGAAAATGTAAGTGCTCATAAAGAGCACCTAAGTGAAGGTGTTAATCGTTTAAATGGCTTCCAAGAGGAAAAGTTGAAGAAAACTGGTGAAATTGTAGAGCAAGTCGATATGAAGATTCGTTTCCGAGGACTTGCTAATGTTGAATTCCTCGACCGATATCACGCAAAAGTGTACCAGCGCTACGATGACAGGCCAGACGAACAGGAATACGCCAACGATGTAGTTGTAGCGAAGATTAGCACAATCCGCCCAGAAGGAAGGACCACATCTGACTACGAGCATTTTCAGCGTGAATTTGACACCTACTTAAAAACAGGAAAACTAAAATCCTACTTTGACTATGTTGAAGATATTGCACCGTTAACTCTTGATGAAATTACAGAACCCGAATTGTATAAAGCAATAAGCGAGGACGAAACGAATAAGCAGCTCGTTGATGTTGTGTTCGGAAGTGGCCCCCTCACATCAGATAGCGAACTACGAACTTTTAATAGTTTATACAGTGATGACATAGTCGTAGCTGTTGATTCCGTTGACATGCATTACTTCCGAGTTGAAGCCAGCAAATCTTCACTTGAGGATATGACGGAAGTATTTTCGGGCATAGTAAGTGTAGAGCGTGCTCCATTGGTTGTATTTTCCAGTGGAGAAAGCAAAGAGGTCGATGAGTATGACATTGATGACAATACAGACACCAACGCAAAGCCTATATTACTTATAGACTCCGCAATCAATGGCGAACATCCAATTCTAAAAATTGCTGCCTTAGCACAGCAAGGTGACTCTTCTGGGCGTAAGGACCATGGAACAATGGTGGGCAGTTTAATCGCATGCGGCCCGCACATTAGTGCCAAACGTCAATTTGCTGTTGAAAATAAAGTTCTACCAATTAATGCATTTATAACAACTCCTCACGGTGTAACAATTAATGAACCGTTAATTGAAGAAGCTCTTAAAGACAGTTATTCGAAGACCAGGGCAACTATTGCAAACTTCTCTATTAACGGCTATCTATGGCCTATGTACTCGCGCAGAAAAGTAGATAAAATGAGCATTCTATTCGATGAGTGGGCTCGTAAATATAATGCAGTATTCACTATCGCAACAGGTAACCTATTTCAAGAAAATCATTGGCCGCCAGAAGTAGAGCAAGAGTTATTTAGCTTAGGTTATCCTAATTATTTCATGCGAGAAGAGACTTGCATACTCCCACCATCTGACAGTATCAATAATATTGCTGTCGGCTCAGTAGTATACGGTGCGACGCCCGACTCAATGGCAGATTCAAAAGACCCTTCACCTATAACACGAAGAGGGTTTTTGAACGCAAAGCACAATTACTCAATTAAGCCTGACGTGGTGCAATACGACTCAAATTTTGATGTCCAGTTCAACGGTGAAGAAAACGGTCCGTATATGGCGGCCGAAGACGGGAATCTTGTGCGAGCAGCGGGTACTAGTTTTGCAGCACCTTTATCTAGTTTTGCACTTGGTATGCTTGCAAAGAAATATCCTTTGTATAACGCCAATACGCTCAAGGCTCTACTTCTTCACTTTGCCGAAGACTTAGGAACATCAAAGAAAGTTACGAATAATGATATCCTTCATGCTTTAGTCGGAAATGGCATGCCAGATTTAGATAAATCCCTGTATTCGCTATCGAACTCAACATCACTTGTTATTGAGGATAGTATTCAGATTAACCACAAGAAGAAGATAAGCATCCCAATACCAGCCTCGCTTGCTGGCTCGTCGAGGCTACGTCTACGCGTAAAGACCACCCTTGTCTACAACCCACCTGTAAATAGCGTCGACATTGCCATGTACAACCCCATAGTAATTGCGGCGAAACTTGTTCGTTCAGATGGCCAAGACATGAGTAACTTTACGACTACAAAATCAAAAGATGGTGCACACCGTAAATCGAATGTGAAGATTTATGATGAAGTTACAAAGAGTACAGTTGAGCATATGGGTGAAATGTGGAGCCTAGAAGTTATAGCAGAGCCTTGCTCAAAATATATGACTGATGACATCACACAAGACTATTCAGTCATCGTCACCATTGAAGATATGGAGCAAAATGACGATATTGACATACATCAGGAAATCAACCAGATGATTAATGTCGAAGTCGAAAACAGTATTGACGTAACTGTTGAAGCTAGTTGATATAGCTAGTTACGCCGAATAGGTCTTATCATTTATTTACCCCTGTTACATTAGGGGTAAATAAGAATATTCTAGCAAATGATATAATAAGCTCATACGACCTAATCCGCCCTCGGCGGTATGGTTGTTTGAAAATCCATTAGGAATATAAAGCTCGTCGTCAGAGCACTATTCCTAGTGGTCGGTACTGGAAACGGTATCGGGTAGCCTTGGCTATCACTGGCGGCGAGCTTTTTAGTTTGCCGCTGGTAATAATATCAATTAGTACGGAGAGCGATTATGAGTGCGGCAAAAGACGGCGACACATTATCAGAAATAAGACACGAGTACAAAGCAAAGAAAAAGCAGCTTGAAGAGTACGATACATTTATCGACCGCCACCAAGGGCTAGTAGTATTCTTGCCTCTGCTACTCGTACTTATTGGCGTACTTGTTCTAGTTGGCATTACAAGTGGCTCGACTGGCGATAATCTGGCAGCAAAAGCAATAGGCATACTATCTCTTGTACTGTTGGTGGTAGCTATCATAATGGCATTTATAACTGGTGGCCGCAAGTCTACTAAAAGCAAAATAGAAAAGCAGCTTGAAGCTCTCACGCAAGAGGCAGCAGTATTTCAAAAGCAGGCCAAAGACCACGATAATATTACCAGAGATGAGCTAGGTTTATGGCGTGATATTGAGCAAGATACGAGCGGTAATCATTCAAATAAAGGCGGCTGGGTGATGGGAATTATCGTCATTGTCGTTGTTGCAGCAGTCATATCTATCAATCAAGCAAATCAGAGGAACCAAGAAGCAGCCGAACGAGCTAGGCAAACGCAAATTATGGAACAGCAGCGAGCAAAACAAGAGCAAGACGCAATCGAGCAGCGAAAACTTGACCAGCAGGACGAGGCGAACCGCTTACAGCAGCAACAAAACGCCATTGACCTATACAACAGCACCAAGCCCTCGAACAACAATAACTATCGTTCTAGTACGAACTGCTCCACCAGCTACTATGGTGGATATACAGCATATACGACTTGCGACTAATCACGTCTACGAAGCAAGACGTGATAACAGGGGCGGGTATCCACGAAGCAAGATACCTCACCTGCTACGAAGCAAGCAGGTGGAGGCTGTCTAATCCTAGTCGTTTTTCAGGGGTAGCAATTTATAAACGATGTAAATCATACATCAATACTTAACAGAGGAAAAACTATCCTCAAAGCAAGATAGATAACCCCTATTTTTACATCTACGAAGCAAGATGTAAGATACGGCCGTCACCGTCTACGAAGCAAGACGGTAAAACGCCCTCCGCCTATTACGAAGCAAGTACGCACGTTCAGTATAATAGAACGTACTATGTCTGACGAAACCAATCGAGCAAAAGCACTTCAAGAATGTATTTATGGGCATTTATGAGCTGCTAAAACGCGTCGAGGGCGATGATAAAAATGCTCGCAAAGTGTACGCCTGTGCTGATGAGATAAGCGAGGTATTCAAAATAAGCAAAGAAAACGCCCTACGGTTATTACTTACAGCTAAGGCTCCCACGGCGTACGGTATGAGATACGCTCCACATATCAAGCAGGACGGCGATGAGGTTGTAATGCGATTCGGTCACAAAACAACACTGGCGGATATTAAAGCCGTTTGGAAAATAGTAAAAGATGTACAGCGAGAGATTGGCGGTACTGGTAGTAAGCAGTCTATAAATCCAGAGTTGGCGTTTTGTATATATCGCCAATATATACTCAACGGAAGAAGGATGGCGGATATATTCAAGGACTACTCCCACAAAAGACTTGAGGGCTATGAGGGTAAATCGCCTACGATGAGTGAAAATGACTTTAGGAAATATTATCTCAACATTGTCGATGGGCTATAAATAGCCTAAATATACCCCAGAGATTTTAGGCTCTTGCAAACATACCATAGAAATATGGTTAATAAGCTGCGTTCAGACGACAATAGTCCTGCAAAAACAGGCTCACTTGTCGTCAGCGTTCAGAAAGCCCGCAGGATATTAGGAACTCTCGCAAATTCTATGAGCGATGACCAAGTCAAAGACCTTATTTACTCTCTACATCTGTTAGCAAAAGAGCAATTAGTGTATACTGGTTCCAAACATGACACAACGGAATCAATTACGAACCTCTAATGACAAGCGTGCTCTCGCATATATTCGCATATCTAGCCAACGTCAGGTAAACGGCGAAAGCCCTGAAACTCAACTGCAAGCAATAAACAACTTTGCAGCCAACAATTACATCGAGATTGCTAAAACATTCTATGACGAGGCTAAAAGTGGCAAGAATACAGACCGCCCCGCACTTAAAGAGCTACTCAAATATGCCGAAAATCACAAAGACGATATTGACCACGTAATCGTCTACAAAATGAACAGAGCTTCTCGTAATATGACTAGCTACGTGACAGGGTTTCTGCTACCCCTAAAGCGGCTCGGTATATCAATACGCTCCGCAACCGAGCCAACCGACGACAGTGTGCATGGGCAGTTTATGGAAATGCTCAACGTGCTGCTTGGCTAGATGGATAATGAAACAAAACGCGCTTTCACTGTAGATAATATGACCAACCTATCCCTACAGGGCTGGTGGCAAGCCCCAGCAATGGTTGGATATGATGTCTACAAGATACCTAACGAGGTTGGCAAGCTACGGCCAACCCTCAAGCCAAACAATATGGCTCCACTCGTCAGACAAGTACTGGAACGGTTTTCGGAGGGTAATATTACCAAAGCGGAGCTAACACGCTACGCCGCTTCTATAGGCTTACGTAGTCGTTATGGCAAGAAACTGAGTGAAGACCGTATACATGCAATGATAAAGCACGCTATATATGCTGGGTACGTCGCAAACAAGCAGACAGGCTGGGAGCTGGTAGACGGCAAGCACAAGGCTATTATCTCTCGTGATACATACGAAATTAACCAGAGGCTATTATATAGCAAGCGTAAAAGAGCTGGCGAGGTTCGCCAAAAGTTTAATCCCGACTATCCACTAAAAGGCTTGGTGCTATGTCCCAATTGTATGAAACCTCTATATGCGTCGGCTCCAAAAACTAGTGCAGGTGGCAAATCACCTCGCTATCATTGCTCTCGCACTCAGTGTAAAGGCAAATATAAACCAATCAAAGCCGATATAATGCACGATGATTTTGAGAAAATGCTACAACGTATCAAGCCAGATGACAGGCTCTTGGCTCTGTATAAAGAGGTATTAGTCACGGAAGCCGCAAACCAACTCGGCAACCTTAACAGCAAGATTAGCAAGGCTCGCAGGCAACTTGATACTATCGCAGAAAATCGCCTTAATGCTATCAAAAAGTTCAATGCCGACCAACTGATCGTCGATGAAAAGATAGAGTTAGTAAACGCATACGATGACGATAAGGCCGTAATCACCGACGAGCTACGCCATCTGGAACGCCAGCAAACAATCCGAGAAACAGATATTGATATTGCTCTTGAGATTATGCGAGATGTAGACAGGCAGTGGCTACTTGCGTCGCCAAGTGCTAGAGTGAGGTTCCAAAGCATATTATTCCCACAGGGGTTGGTTTACGACTACGAGAACCATAGGTTTGGAACCAGTCAGATTAGTGCATTTTACAGAGTGCTACCAACTAAAAAAGACTCCGAAGAGGCTTCGAAATCTTTCTTGGTAGCGGGGGCTGGATTTGAACCAGCGACCTCTTGGTTATGAGCCAAGCGAGCTGACCAGGCTGCTCCACCCCGCGATACGGGTACTATTATAGCAAACCACGCATCACTTATGCAAGCGCGAAGCAGCAGTTTTGCCAGTCAGAAAATCAATCCATTGCTGGAAGTTTGACTTGTGCACGGCAGGCGTATTGTTGCGCGGAGTTGTTTTAACATATGATGAGTTATCGTCCTGGCCGTCAAGAGATTTCACTGCAGCGCTATTCTCTGGCAGTATTAGCTGTTTCTCGCCAGGATCTGCCAGACCTAACTTACTGCGCGCTTCTAGCTCTTTATATTCATCGCTCTTATAATAATTTTGTTCGTATTTCAGCGTCTCTACTTCTAGCTGCGCCAGCCGTAATTGTTGTTTTTTTTCGTCAAGCACTCGTTGGGCGCTAAAGTTCGTCTGGATCGTCGACATTGTACCCATCACCCAGCTAATCGCAATGATAATCGCCAACAACAGCACCAATCCATTAAAGTTCGCGTAATTGAACCAGATATAATGCAGTTGTTGGCGTAATCTTTCAACAAGTTTCATCTATCAACTATTATAAACCATGAGCGGTAATCGAGATAGCGAGATAAAACGACTCTTATTGGCGACGACGGATGATAGCGTATACGCCGGCAGCACCGCCTAGCACCAGCACGCCAGCGCCGATAATATAACCGTATAGGCTATCGCCAGTTTCAGATAAGCGTCCGCCGTTAGCGGCAGCCTTGCCATTCTTTGCTGGAGCTCCAGGTTGATTACCACCATTAGCTGGCGTAGTATTCTCCGACCGCTCATAAATTATAACTGGATCGTCGATAACGCCGTTAGCAGTTTTATCCATGTCGCCAAAGCCGCCATCGGTAATTGAGTATTCAACAATAGTGCGTTTGCCATCGACTGATGTTTTGAATGCGACTTTCTCGGTAATATCGGTAGCATTAGCGCCATTAATACTGTACTTGATTACTTTTAGGCGATTAACTTTGTAGATACGCGATAATTCGAGAGTAATTTTGGTAGTATACCCAACTACTGGCTGCGCGTGCCCGTCACAGTTGATTGTAAACTTGGCCGAGCCCTGCATCTGATAGCCAGTCGGAATATTTTTCGGCTGTTCTACCGCGGTAGCGTTTTTGATGTTGTAACATTTATCACCTGAGGTAGATAGCGTAATATTGGTATTGTTTGCTTGGCGAATTGTTTGCTTATTGACAAAGGTTTGGACAACAATCGCATCTAGGCGCGCCTGAAGGTTTGTCTTAACGGCTTGATCCTGTACTTTATCGACTAGTGTTCGCGCATGCGCTATAGACTGAGCAGTTTTCTGGCTTTCAGCATCAGCAACAGCTGCCTGCGCGGACGCCTGGGCGTCAGCTTCTTTCTTCTGAGCGGCAGTAACTGCCGAATTGAGCTGTTGTATCGCGGAACTAATATCAGCTGGCGTCGAGCTAGCAGCGGCCTCAACGTTCTTGGCATGCTGCAAAGCAGATTTGACTGCAGGATCGTTTCGGATATATGCTGGCTGCGCTTCCGCCCGAGCAATCACGTCGCGCAAAGTAGTCTTGTCTGGCCGCAAGGCATCGAGAGCTGCTTGCAACTCCGACGCCGCCGCTTGCAGGCGCATTACTGATACTGAAGCATCATTGTAGACTTGTTTAGCTTGCTTAATTTTAGCCTTTAGCGCATTGACAGTGTCAGCACTCATACCGGTCGTATCGACAGTCTCAGCTTTAGTAATAAGTGTGCCAAGCGTTTGTTTAGCGTTGCTGAGCTGCTGCGATACAGCGTCAAGACGCACCTGCAGAGCAGATTTAACCGACGCGTCCTGGACAGCGTCAACGAGAGTTTGAGCCGCCGTTACCGACTGCGCCGTTTTAGCGCCTTCTGCTGCCGCAACCGCATTGGCAGCAGCTGTTTGAGCATCAGTTTCTTTCTTTTTAGCAGCATTAATTGCCGACTTCAAATTATTGACAGCTGTGCTAACTTCTGCTGGTGTTGGATTAGCCGCAGCATAAACATTTTTAGCATGTTGCAGGGCAGTTTTAACCGCTGAATCGTTCTTGATATAAACTGGCTCTTTGTCAGCATCCGCTATAGCTTTGGCTAGCGCTGTCTTATCGGTTTTGAGGTTATCAAGAGCTGATTGCAATTTGGTTTTGGCTTCAGTGAGCTGCACCACGGTCGACTCTTGGTCGTTATTGACCGCTTTAGCGGCAGCAATCGCGGTATTCAAAGCAGCAACAGTCTCGGCCGCTAGACCATCCGTCGGCGTATTCTTCGCCTTGTCAATCAATTTCGATAAGGCTGTCCGCGCATCGGTAATTTCCTGTTTGACGGCGTTGAGCTCATCTTGCATCGCTGATTTCTTGGCTGGGTCCTGAACGTGCGCTAAAAGTGCCTCTGCAGCGCGAACATCAGCAGGCGACTTACTGTTTTTTGCTTTATCAACCGCCGTCCGTGCGGCCGCCTGAGCTGCTGTTTCTTTAGCTATTGCGGCGTCAAGTGCTTGCTTGAGATCGTTTGTCGCTTGGCTAATTTCGGCAGGTGTCGGATTTGGTTTAGCAACAACGTTCTTCGCAGCTGACAGCGCACTGGCTACCGCCGCATCTGCTTTGATATAATCTGCAGAGTTATTCGCGCGATCAATTTGCGCTTGGAGCTGAGCTTTATCAGCTTTCGGCAGCGTTGCAGACACTGTTAGTTGACCGTTGAATTGGGCGGTAGCAGTGCCAACTGTAACATTCTTGGTCCAAGTTGCCGACAACTCATGAGCATTATTATCATAAATTGGCGAGACGATTTTGACACGACCAGCCCCATCATTAGCCAAATCAGCGCTGTTGGTTATGGCAACAGCCGTACCCGATACATCTTTGAGCGGTGATGCAAACGGCGTTGTATTCGTACTCATACGGACGCGCTGATTAGAAACGTCAAGCATAGTCAATTTAGTTAAGCGACCCGCAAACGACATATCGCTAATATTACTGCGGTCTGCCTGCAGCGATGTTAATTGCGTCATCGCGCCAATACTATTCAGATCGTTATCAGTTAACGAGGTTGACGATACTTGGAGAGTCGTTACTTTAGTAAGTTGCTTTAGAACTTCGCTATGCACTAGCTGCGGCGTACCATTATCAGCACCAGACAGCTGCAATGTCGTCAAGGTGCCCGCACTCTTGGCAAAATCAGAAATATCAAACGCTGTCGATTTACTATCTACACTTACTTGTGTCAAATGCGTCAGATTAGCTAGCGGCTTGGTCGAAGCAATCGGATTACCAGACGCTAAAAGTACGCTTAAGTTAGCCAAATGCGCCAACGGTTCGATCGACGCGACTTTATTATTTGTCATTGTCAACTTGGTCAATTTTGCTAACGATGACAAAGGCGCCAAATCAGCAACTTCGTTATTGTCAACCTTCAGCTCTTGCAAATTAGTTGCCTTCTCGAGACCTGTTAGATTTTTAACTTTAACACCGCCGTCTACGGTAAGTTGCGTCAATTGAGCTAGCTCGTCCACTGTGATATCCTGAGTGCTCGGACGATTGCTATCAAGCGTTTTATTGATAGCTGCCTTGAGGCCAGCATCAGGAATATTGACAGTTACTGGAGGTGTCGGCGGAGTCTGCCCGCCCGTCGCATCCATCAGCACATTAACCAGAGCACCAGCATTTACCGGTACGCCAGCTTTAACAGTTTTGCCTGTTGGGTCAATCGCTTGCGCTACGTCGCTTGATAACGGTTTACCCTTGTTGATAGCTGGGCTACCTGGTTTGAGATTGTAATTGCTCTTTTTGTAATCGTTATTATTTGCTGCTTCTTTCACGAAATACGGATTATTTGCTCGCGAGCCAAAAGTATCAAGCGAATGCGCATCGCGGCCGTCAATCGAGTTCGACAATTTTGGATTATTCGCGATATCAGAAGCTCTGCTTATAACTGTATCAGTCTTTGAAGGAATCTGTTTGAAATCCCACACCGACAAATTTATATCGTCTGATTCGTTACGGTAATATACATTATAATCAAATCCTTTGAGCATATCGTTGGCATCGACATACGGTCTATTTTGATCATTCTGAGATCCTTCAACACGCAGTGAATACGCGCGTTGATAATTACCGCCAGAAAGATCCTCTGCTCGAGCTAACGGCCGCGAAGATATAATGTTGTTATACAATTCAACGCCCGAAGTATTCCAATCTAGGCCCAGCCCCTGCGACCAACTTTCGTTAGCTACACAGGACCCACCTTTCCAATAATTGCATCCGTCAATACGACTATCTTCAAATATGTATATTGGCCGATAAGTGCGAGATATGGTATTGTTATACACCTTAACATCATCGCTGCCGGCTACACGAATGCCCGTACCGGAACTTTCGATTATATTAGAAGCAATTATACCATTACCAGAAACTTCATACATGATAGCAAGCGGAGAATTAGTAAAGAAGTTGCCAACGATTTTCGTTTCTACGCAACCCTCATCGCACCAAAAGCCAATCATACCTTCGCTATTAGCGTTGGCAGCAGTAGAATACGCTTTAGTGTCGCGAGAATAATCAACAATATTATTACGGAATGTGAAATTTCGCGTATGCGTAACTTTGATATCAGCCATCGTACAATAAGCTCCGCAGCCAATCGTCAAGAAACCTTCCGCGTTGTTGCCATATAATTCACCGTTAGTAAATACTGTGTTGTGGGATTTGTTAGCCCCAACTCCCGAGCCGCCATTATCTATCGCCTTTACGCCGCGCGCCGTCGACGACTCTGCTTTGTTAAAGAACAGGCCTTGGCTTGCACTTTGGGTAACAATCATGTCTTGAACTAGCGAGCCAGATCCATTAATACTCACCGCAGTTGGACCCGAATAAACCCCTCTGTCAGCGGCAGGATCGTAAGGATCATTAAAACCCCAAACCTGAACAGGCGAATACTGAGCAACGTTAATGCCTTTCACGGAAACGTTTTTGCCAGTACTAGTGAAAGCTCGCGCCCGCTCTGATATCTCGGTTACGCCGCTAGCTGGATTCTTGCCAATATAATAAGATATCGCATCTTGCTGGCCAATATTATAGCCGTCTGCATTATTGTTAGGGGTTTTGAGTGTAGTAGGAGTATTGTCTTCGACATAAAAAGTATTACTACCAGGCGTTACCTCTACTTTGGTTTTAACCTGCTTTAGCGGCTCGTCATTAATGAAGACCTGTTCTGGGTAGGCCGCGGTACCTTCAACGCTTGGATTGGCATTTGTGGTACAAACATGACAGAAGTTGTGATAATTCCCAGTTGTTTTCCATATGCCATTTTCACTAGTCCATGAATTTACGACATCGCTACCCTTTAACCAAACTTCTGCCCCCGGTGCCGCTTGAATAGTCACATTATCGCCAGAGATGAAAAAATGCGGTTCACGATAAATACCCGACTTCGCGACTACTGTACCGCCACTACCAATAGAGCTGAGAGCTTTCTTAAAAGTAGCGTACGGCGAACCCTCGGAGCCATTACCTGAAGTGTCGTTGCCATTCGGTGCTACCCACGCGACATTACTCGTTGGGACGGTGTAATTGGTTTTAATAAAAGAGTACTTTTTGTTGAGCTGCGACGCCTGAGCTCGCGGCAAATTCACCAGCACCAAACTTAATGCCGCAATGAATACGGTTATTCCAACGCCAATACGGCGATATTTATATTTGATATTTTTCCTGTGTATTTTCATACTCCTACCTCACTTGGGTTATATACTTGACATAGTAGCATAAGCAAATCGAGCCAGTCAACAAATAATCTGTACGTCGTAATGATTTTACGCTATAATATCAGCAATGGGGGCGTAGCTCAGGGGTTAGAGCAGCGGGCTCATAACCTGTTGGTCGTTGGTTCGATCCCAACCGCCCCCACCACCATAATCAACCACAGAAATCAAAAAACCTCCCTTAGGGTAATCAGGGAGGTAATTTTGTGCACCTGTTTGTTTACATATCTAGATTAGCAAACTTGCTATCTAAACGCAAGCACTTTGCCACCACAAAAAACCCTCAGCTGACAAGCCGAGGGTTTTAAAAAAAGCAAAATTTATTTCTTCTTAGAAACTGTCAGAAAGCCATTGCGCGGGTTTTCTTTAACGACGCGATCCTCTGGCAAGTCGCATGGTTCGCCTTTTTCGTTTTTCTCTACCTTAGTGAAAAAATAGATAGTTTGCGGTTTACCGCCGCGAAGTGTAACCTCAGTTTTGTGTAGATAATAAGTGACGCCCTTTGAATTCGTGTGCTTGTAAGCCATTGTTTTATACCTCCTATTAGTATTGGTTTACATCTGTTAGCTTATCGTAACCTGCATTGAGTGTCAACACTTTACACCCCTAGCCGTACCAGTCAAGCAGCTCGATATTTATAGCGCAATAATAGGTGTAATATTACAAGGCTAATCAAACGCAGTACTATAACTACCAAAATCACTACCGCCAAAACTATCGACCAGCCAGCAAAATCAGGCGTCCAAAGCGGCGACGTATATTCGTGGCGGTATAGTTCGGTGTTGGGCAATTCTGGGTCTTTGAGTTTGTCAGAGGTGGGATATTTTGATAATTCATTAACAAAACATTGAATATAAGCCATCGACCAACCGCTATATTGCGGATGGCAAACTGCTTCAGCCTGAGCATGAACTCTTGCGTTCTCGGACGACGCCGCCGAAGCTCTCTGGATAGCCGCTTGCGAGTCGCGCTCATACTGATGCTGTAGATAAATCACGCCGCTGCTGGCATTCATATGCGTGGTTGAGTAACGCTGCAAATCTTGCAGACGATTAAATATTTGTGTTTCGTTGCCTGATTTGTCGGCTGTCGCCACAGCACTGCGGCGCTGTATCATGCCAACATTATTAATACGCAAAAAAGTTGCCGCTACAAAACAAACTAGTACAAACAAAATCAATAATTGCCAGGTCTTGACTCGCTCAAGACGCCGAAGATTTCGCCTCGCCACGCGTTTATCGGCCATTATTCCCGCCCTTCATTACTTAATAGTATACCACGAGCAGCTTGATTGCGTTATAGTAGAAGTATGAATATTTATTTCTCTGGCATTGGCGGCGTCGCTATCGGACCGTTAGCTGAATTATCTCATGACGCCGGGCATAGCGTACAAGGCTCGGACGCGCACTCGAGTCTAGAAACTAGCGAGTTAATGCAGCGCGGCATTGTCGTTACTGATGACCAGTCTGGCGATTATCTAGAATACTGCCATAAGCAGCGCCGTATCGACTGGCTCGTTTACACCGCCGCCTTGCCCGCTGACCACCCAGAGCTAGTGAGAGCGCAAAAATTAGGCATTTACACAGCTAAGCGCGACGAGCTGCTACGCTACATTATGAGCGAGAAGAATCTCAAGATGATCGCTATTGCTGGCACTCACGGCAAAACAACAACTACCGGCATGATGATTTGGGTGCTGCGCCAACTCGGCGTCCCAATCAGTTATTCAATTGGCACCACTATCAGTTTTGGGCCGAGCGGGCACTACGCACCGAACAGCGAGTATTTCATATATGAGTGCGATGAATTCGATCGCAACTTCTTGCATTTCAGCCCACACCTTTCGCTGATTACTTCTATTGATTACGATCATCCCGATACGTACCCAACTCAAGCCGCTTATACCAGAGCTTTCCAACAATTTCTCGGACAAAGCGAACTATCTATTCTCTGGAAAAAGGACACCCTTACCGGTCTAGAACCAGTTAATAAATCTTGGGTGCTCAAAGACGAGGAAGTTAAAAGTTTTCGCATTCCAGGCTGGCATAATCGAGCCAACGCCACGCTGGTTGCCAAAGCCTGCGAGCGGCTAAAGCTGGGTAATCCTGATATCGTGAAGGTTGCCGTCGAGAATTTTCCTGGTACGCAGCGGCGATTTGAACGCTTGGCGCCTGGACTGTACTCCGATTATGGCCACCATCCAGCCGAAATATACGCTACGCTGCAAATGGCGCACGAAATATCCCGTGAAGTAACTCTTGTTTACCAGCCGCACCAAAATGTTCGTCAGCACGAAATTCAATCAATGTACACAAACGAAGTTTTTCGCTACGCTGACAGCGTATATTGGCTGCCGACATATTTGACGCGCGAGAATCCGGATTTACCGATACTGACGCCTGCAGACTTAACTAAAAACCTCACCCGCCCCGAAGTACATATTGCCAGCCTCAACGATGATTTGTGGAAGTCTATCATGCTTGACCGCGAGTTAGGCAAACTAGTCCTCTGCATGGGCGCTGGCACCATTGATGAGTGGCTGCGGCAGCATCTGAAGATTTAGAGTTTTACCGATTATCGCCGCTACCATGCAGCTGGCCGCGCTGCTGGCGACTGGCTAGCTTTTCGTTATTAAGCCGCGCTACCTCTTCCAAGCTAGAGCCGAGCAAATGCGCCGCCGAATTGACATACCACAATATGTCACCTAATTCTTTGATAATTTCTGCGCGATCATCGGCAGTTAGTTCGCCCCGCCTGTCGCGAATTAGCTTTTTGAACTTTTCCATCACCTCGCCCGACTCGCCAGCCAAACCTAGTATTTGCGCCATCAAATCAGCGCTGATATCGCCGTATGCGTGATCGCTCGTTAGCGTTGAAATAGCTTTTTGCGAATAATCTTGAAAATTCATGTTCCCCTCCTATTTGTATGTATTATAACAGTAATTACTAGCCGCTAGCTATTTGGCGTGAACCTGATTATTTGCTTTCGCGAGGGTTTGGGTTTGAACCATATCTATCTAAACATGTAGCCAGGTCTTCTACTTCTTGTCGAAATCCTGGATCTTGCTGGCACCTTTTAATATAATTGCCGACAGCTTTTCTTGCAACACAACCCAAGGTTTCGCGCCTTACCTTTGCAACCGTTGTAAACCTATCAAATAATTCTCCTGACATCTCTACGTCAACAGTACGCCATCCTTTACCCACTGGTACTTCTGAACAATCTATCCCTTCTGCGGACTGCGACACGCCTGCACAATCGCAAGGTTTTCCTTCAATATTTGCCATAACATTCTCCTTTCGTTACCAGCAAATCATATCGTACCGCTGCTGCCGATTCCAGACAAAATGGTTGATATTTTATGACAATTTTATAATTTATGCTATATTACAGATATGGATTTTTCGATTATCGGCTTGTCTATTCGTGACAAACGCGTATATGAGGCGCTGCTGGCAATTCCTAATAGTTCGCTGCGAGCCATCGCAGAAACAACGAATATCAACCGCGGCAGCGTCTATGAATCCATCAAAAGTCTGCGCGCAGCCGGACTTGTCAACAGCGTCACCCAAGGCAAGCAGCTGCGCTACCGCGCCGAAGATCCAGCTGTCTTGGCAGAAATTTTACGCGAGAAGCAGCAAGCTCTGCAGGTAACCGGCCAGCAGCTTGATCAATACATTGTCCGCCTGCGAACCGCAAACAAAATCGCAGAAACCCGGCATATGGCGGCATTTTACGAAGGTGACGAAGGTTTGGCAAATATTTTGCGCGATATATTGAGTACTTGCCGCCTGCAAAAGGTTAACCTGTACCGCGTAATTTCTTCGCCGCGTGTCAGCCGCTATCTATACAACAACTTTCCGAATTTTAGCCGCGAACGCGCCAAACGAAATCTACGAGTACGCGTCTTGCGCTACGCCAAGCCCCTGCGCATAACAACAGGCTTAGCGGACAGCCGCTACTTAGCCGGACCAAAACTAGATGACGGCTGTTACACAATATTGTATGCCAGTAAAATGGCTATTATTACTCTGGACAAATATAACTCTATGCACGGAGTAATTATCGACAACGCCAGCCTAGCCTCGGTGCAAACGCGCTTGTTTGACATTGCTTGGCAGGGTGCTAGCGAGGGCTAACCCGCTTCCACTGGTACGATAGCACAACATCAACGCGTAGCCTCCACAAAATTAATCGCCTTGCCCTCGTTCAGCCATCGCTGCTCGTATGTCGTCATGATTTTGTACTCGTCGTCCAGAGATGATTCGTGCAGGTCAAAGCTCAGTTCTGTAATTTGCCATTTTTCTGCCACTAATTGTTCCAAACTCCAGCAGAAAAAGTCGCGGTCGTCATGCTTGAAAAGCAGCTCGCCGCCAGGCTGTAATAATTGCGCGTAACGGCGCAAAAAATACGGATGCGTCAACCGCCGCCCGGCAGCCCGCTTTTTCGGAAACGGATCAGGAAAAGTCACCCAAATATTTACTAACGTTGACAAAGCGAACAAATCGCCAATTTGGTCGGCGCGCGCCCGGATAAAATAGATATTTTTTAAGCTTCGCTCTAACGCGATGTAAGCGCCTTTTTGCAAACGGTCAGCCTTAACGTCAATCGCCGCGAACAGCTTATCTGGATAACGCGCCGCCAATTCGACGCTAAACAAACCAGTACCAGCACCAATCTCTAAACCGAAAATCCCCGGCTGGCGCTGCTGGTAAAAATCGCGCCATTCGTCAAACTCAAAGCAGTTCTCGGCGTTATGAAACTTGGCAAATTTGTATTTTTTGCGCTTGCGAACAATAACAAAATCGTCAGGGTTGAGCAGTTCGCTCACTAGTTTGAAGCCTCTCCGCTTGACGTTGTTCCCGATGAACGTTCATTAAAGACTTGAATTGAACTATCTGATAGCGCCTCGCCACCAAAACTGGTCGATGCAGCCGCACGTTTGGCGTGTTTATCGTACACATTTTTAAAATCTTTGATAGTTTTTTGATCAATCTCCCCTTGCGCCGAGAAACCTTTTTCAGTTTCTTCGCTAGCGCCAGCCTGCTTCTGCACAGAACTAAAACCTGGGCGGCTCAAATCGACTTGTGCTGCACCGCTAGTGTTATACATCTCTAAAGCTACCGCCACCATGACGAGCGATATTATAATTACACAGACCAGCATAGCCGCAAAGCCGCACCGCTGACAAATATGATCAGCCCGCTTTTTCAGGCGAGCACGAGCGTGAAGTCTAGTCATTACTACCTCCTTGACTACTCAAACCCATTTTTGACAAATCTAATTTGTCGATTTGTGAGCTATATTGCTTAATTAGCTTTTCGAGTTCGACTACTGCTTTTCGTACATCACCGCGATAATAACGCGCTCGTTCAATATCCATATAAAAGTCTGCTGGCTTATCTTGGCAATCCGTCTGGGCTATATGCGACATTATCTGCTCGTAACGCTGATAAGAGCTGCGGAATTGTCCGATTTGATGGTCGAAATCGACGGTTGTTTTGGTTAAGTCGATGCCGTTGAGCTTATTGAGAGCAATACGGCTATTCATCGGCGCCATCAGTTTGGTAGAAATTGCATCATATTCGCGGCCGAGGTTGATGCGCACCAAAGCGTCGTTAGCACGAATACGCTCTAAAACAGTTTTAGTCGTCGCACAATTACTGCGCACCAAATTAAGCTGCCGCTCAGTCAATAGAGTCATAGTTGGACCTTCAGCGCTAACCGTTGGAGCACAAGCGACATAGACTAACGCACACAATATAATAAGGCTTCTTTTCATTACGTATTATTATGGCGAAATATTCCCAGACGGTCAAGTCTACGTGTTAGGCTGCTAATTTATAACCTGCAAGTCACTTGCACCAGCCTGGCACTAATTTACATCTTTGATACTAAAACCAAATTTACTGGCGACAAGCGCAATATCCAGTTTGCCAAACTCGTCTGCTAGCGCCTGAAATTTAGCTTGTTTGTCGCTGCCAAATTTTTGCACCAGATTATAATACCATTCAAACGTGCAAAAATATGGCGGCTCTTTGAGTGGTTTGCTTTTGGAATGGAGTTTGTCGGCGTACATTAGCAGCCGCTCCTCAGGCGTGCTAGCGGTATAGTCGGCTGGCGGAATGGATAAGTTTTGGTCAATTACGTCCTGCTTGGTCAAGCCTACACCAGTATGGTGTGAAGCAAACCGCCAAATTTATTCGGGAAAACCTTCATTTCGCAGAATCTTTTCACCAATCACGCCGTGGCGAACGCCGTCGACAAATTTGCCGTTTTCCAGAACATCATACGCACCGATATCATGAAGCATGCAGGCAACATGCAGCAAATCACGGTCTATCTGCGAGTTTGGCTTAGCATCTAAAAGCTGCGCCGCAATCGCGTCAACCACTTGGCAATGAGTGTAAATCAGCGCAAAATCAGCATCAGTTTTGGCGTATTTTTTGTGCAAGTTTTTGATTTGAGCTTCGGTTGGTAGTTTTGTTTTACTCATATACTTATTTCGCAGACCAGTCTATTTATCAAATTTTAATTCCGCAAGTTTCTCGATGTCTATACCGATATTCCGGTATAAATCAGAAGTGCTTTTCGTTATCAAATCGCTCTCAGTAAAGCCAAGCAGCGCTGCCGTTTTTACCACTTCCGCTACGCTGTTAGCTTCTATTTCGACATATGGCTTTAATTTCGGCCAGCGGTCAATGACAACCTGAACGCCACCGAGGTCGTATTCTTGGCGTTTGTTTTCTTGATAACCGCGCGGTTTGATGCCGATTTTTGCTAATATTTCCAGTGTCGTTTCCATATCAGACACTTCAACTTCCCACTCATGAGTGCCATCAATAGTGTCGGCAGTTATTTCTTTGACGGTCAAAGTCGCCTGTTTCCCATCAGAGCGCAACCGCACCCAGCGATCTGGCTTAGCTGGAATCGTATCAAATACGTAACGACAAAAATTGTAATTACCGACTTCCTTAGCACCGAGATTTGTCAACTTTTCTATGATATCAGCGGGATCGACATCATATATTTTTGCTTCATATTCTATGTTTGACATGAAAATCCTTTCATACTTTTATATCGCCGTCTAAACTAACATAGTTCTTAGCGCCGCTGCGGTACATGGCGGAAGGTTTATTTTTGGCGTCAAACTCATATTTCATCAGTTCGCCAAAATAGCTAAAATGATTACCCTTCGCAATTTTTAAGGTGGCGTCATCGACTATTTCCAGCTCTTCAGCCATGTTGAATGGCTGCCAGTCGTTTGACCATAAACCTCTGAGACCTTTCTCGGTATCAACGACTTCGTACACGCCATAATTATTGACAAACCGCGCTTCAAATTTTTGACGGTTCTTATCATAAATATTGCCAAACTGATCAATAATCTCTAAGATTGAGTTCGCAACTATTCCTGGCGCCGTATCATACGCGTTCGCCAACACTGAAACAGTTATTCCGTCATCTATCCGCGACCAGGTGCGGCCGATAAATCCTGGATAACCGCCGCTATGACCGACGAGCCGCTTACCGTCTTTAGCTTTTGCAACATCAATGCCTAATCCGTAACTTCCTGCGTTTGCTTCGTCGGCAACTTGCCATGATGGGCGCTGCATTTCCCGTTTGGAGATGTCACTCAACAATTTGCCTGAGCCGACTTGCAGAGCAGCAAAGAATTTCGCCAAGTCATGCGCCGTTGAGCAAAATCCCGTGGCTGGCTGCAATACGCCAGTTGTAACGTGTTGAAAGGGTCGACGCTGCTGATACAAATCAAACCTACTGTAGCCAGTAGCCATACGAAGTTCTGGCGAATATTCCGTGGTGGTTTGTGTTAAGTTAAGCGGCGTGATGATGTTTTCCGCCACAAAATCAGCATACGACTTACCGCTGACTCGTTCAATAACCAACCCCAGCAAGCCAAAACCAAAATTGGAATACTTGAATTCGGAATTTGGCTCGAATACTAGCTCCGATTGCATGATTTGCTGCTTGAACTCGTCTTCATCTGGAAATTCTCCTTGGAACTGCCAAAAGCCTGACGCCTGACCGTCGCGAATTACACCTGCTGAGTGACTCAATAATTGACGCAAGGTCACATCGCGCCAACGCTGGTCGCTGTGCTGCGCCAGCCACGGTAGATGTGTCGTAACTGAATCATCAATGCGCAACTTGCCGCGCTCCTGCAGCTGCATCACGGCCGTGGCAGTAAATGTTTTTGATTGCGAAGCAACGTGAAAGAGATGGTTGGTTGTTAATTTCTCATTATTTTCTATATTTGCCAGACCGTAGACTTTATGAAAAACCACCTCGCCGTCTTTGGCTATCGCCACCGTAAATCCCGGCCAGCGCGCCCACCGGCTGCGCAGCGTTAGCCATGAGTCAATGAATTTCAGAGTTCGTTTGGGAATTGATTTCATAGCTTATTTACACCTCCTCAGATATACATTCCTTATGGCCACCACTTCAGCACAAAATCCCGGTAGCCTGGCGCAATTTTGTCAGTAGCTTCGACTTCTGTTCGCGTCAGCCAAACTATACGTTCCTCGCCGCCATCACACGCCCGGTCTGGCAGTTCAACGTTACTGTCAACTGTAGCCGTATAGCCAAGAATAATTTTATGATCTTTGACGGCACTACCTCGCGGATAGCGCATATAGAAATCAGCTGGCGTCGCATCAATTGTGATACCCAGCTCCTCGCGCAGCTCCCGCTCTAATGCCACGTCAGGCGTTTCGCCGGCATCAATATGCCCGCCCGGCAGGCCAAAACCATCATCGTGCGGATAATACATCAGTAGCACACGCTTGCCGTCGCTGCTATACAGCGCTACTTTTACGCTAACTTCGTGTCGATCGTACATTGCACTCATAGCCCCAATTCCTTTAGCTGCGCTGGATCAACCATTGACGGCGAGTCCATCATCACATCGACACCCGAACCGTTCTTTGGAAAGGCCAAGGTCTCGCGGACATTAGTTTCGTCAATGAGTTCCATGAGGATACGATCAACGCCAAAGGCACAGCCAGCGTGCGGCGGTGCACCGTATTTGAAGGCGTTTAGCATGGCGCCAAACTTTTCCTCGACGTAGCTTTCACTAAAGCCAAGTAGGTCAAACACTTTGTATAGCACCGCTGGGCTGTGGTTGCGCACGCCACCGGAGCAGATTTCGTAGCCGTTCATCACCATGTCGAATTGGTCGGCGACAATTGCCAATTTATCAGCATCAGTGGCAGCAGCTTCCAAGGCTTGCAAACCGCCTTTTGGCATACTAAATGGATTGTGGCCAAAGTCAAGCTTCTTGCCGCGGTCATCCCACTCGTAGAATGGAAAGTCGATAATCCAAGCCAAGGCTACCTCATCCGATTTTTTCAGGTTGAAGTGAGCAGCAAATTCGTTTCGCAGACGACCAAGCACAGCGTTGACGACTGGGCGAGTGTCGGCGCCAAAAAAGACTGCGTCGCCATCAACTGCGCCAGTTTTTTGCTTAATCGCCGTAAGCTCTGTTTCGCTCAAGAATTTGGCAATTGGCGATTTCGCTTCACTGTCTTGATAGGTGATATACGCTAAACCGCCTGCCCCCTCACTTTTGGCAATGTCAGTAAACTGGTCGATTTGCTTGCGGCTCAAACTAGCGCCATTTTTCACGCAAATCGCCTTGATACACTCAGCGTTTTTGAACACGCCAAATTCGGTGTTGGCGAATACATCAGTCAGATCAATCAGCTCCATGCCAAAACGCAAGTCCGGCTTGTCCGAGCCATATGTCTCCATGGCGTCGCGGTAGGAAATGCGCGGAATTGGCTGGCCGTCACCGACCGCGAGACCACTCAAATCCAGCAATTTCTTGCCCGCAAACTCAGTCGCCAGCTGCCGCATCAGCGGCTCAACTTCCTGGCGGACTTCCTCGCCGTCTTCCACAAAGCTCATCTCCAAATCCAGCTGATAAAACTCGCCGTACAGTCGATCAGCCCGCGGATCTTCATCGCGGAAGCAGGCTGCCAGCTGGTAATACCGCGGCACGCCGCCAACCATCAGCAGCTGTTTGAACTGCTGCGGTGCTTGCGGCAGGGCGTAAAACTTGCCCTCTTGTAGACGGCTCGGGATCAGAAAATCGCGCGCGCCCTCGGGGCTAGAATTTGCCAAAATCGGCGTCTGAATCTCGATGAAATCGTGGTCATCCATGTACTGATGCATACGCTGGTACATTTCGGCACGTTTTTTCAGCATGTCCTGCATCTTCGGACGGCGCAGGTCAAGGTAACGATACTTAAAACGCAAGTCCTCGCCCGCCTGGTTTTCCTCGGCAAAGGGCTGGATTGGCAAGGTCTCAGCACGATTAAATAGCGTCAACTTCTCTACCACCAGTTCAACTGCGCCAGTCGGAATTTTATCGTTTTTTAGTCCAGCCGCGCGTTCGCACACCATGCCTTCGGCGCGAATGACAAATTCGTCGCGCAGCTCATCAGCAAGTGAAAATGCTTCCGGATTATCAGAATTAAAAACTAGCTGCAACAAACCGGTGTGGTCGCGCAAATCCACAAAAATTAACCCGCCGTGATCGCGGCGCGAGTGTACCCAGCCGCTAACTGAAATTTTTTCGCCGGCAAGTTGCGCCGCCTGTGTATTAAAAGTTCGCTTCATATCTCTGTTATTATACTCGATTTGACCATCCTTTACCAATCTGCGCTGCATTGATAGCTTTTCTAAATAAAATGCGCTACAATTAGCATAAGAATTATGAGGATCCTAAATAATACTCTGGTTAAGATTCTGACGCGTAATAATATTGCGACCGAAGAAACTCTCAAACCGCTAATGGAAGAGGCGGAGCGTTCTTCGCGGCCGCTGCAAGATATTGTATTAGATTCAAAGCTTGTATCTGAAACCGACTTGACAAAGCTTTTCGCGCAATACGCCGATATACCTTACATTGAGGTCGATCCACGTAATATTCCGAGCGAGGTACTGAACCGTATCCCAGAGCGTATCGCCCGTCAATACAATGCAGTGATTTTTCAAGTCGACGAAGACGGCACCATGCACTTGGCGATGGATGATCCAGATGATGTGCTGGCTACTAATTTTATCGAGAAAGAAATCGGCAGCAATACTAAAATTTATATCGCACCGCATTCTAATATCTTGCAATGTTTAGAAAATTATCGCGGCGATGTCAATCAAGAGCTCAATGAAGTCATTGACGTGCAGCGCGAAGATGACGGCTCGGATCAGAAAATCTCCGAAGCTGATGTTGCCGAGGATTCGCCAATCGCCCAAACCGTTAATTTGCTGCTAGAATATGCTATTCGTTCTCAGGCCTCAGATATTCACATCGAGCCGCGTGAGAATTTCGTGCAAGTACGCTACCGCATCGACGGCGTCCTCAAAGAAGTCAATCAATTACCGCGCAACGTGCTAAATGCACTGGTCAGCCGCATTAAGATTCTATCCAACCTCAAGATTGACGAGCGTCGCGTGCCACAAGACGGCCGCTTCAAAATCAAAGTTGCTGGCAAACAATACGCCTTACGCGTTAGCACCCTGCCAATTACCGACGGCGAGAAAGTCGTCATGCGAATTCTCGACGAATCCAACCAAGCAATTACGCTACAGCAGCTTGGTTATTGGGGCAGATCGCTATCCATCATAAATAACGCTATTGCCGAACCAAACGGCATGATTCTAGTAACCGGACCAACTGGTAGCGGCAAGTCTACTTCCTTATTTTCAGTACTATCTATACTAAACACGCCGGAGGTTAATATCTCAACTATCGAGGATCCAGTCGAATACAAAATCCCCGGCGTCAACCAAACCCAAACCAACGCCAAGGCGGGAATGACTTTCGCCTCGGGGTTGCGAGCACTGCTGCGCCAAGATCCGAACATCATCATGGTCGGTGAGATCCGCGACGGCGAGACAGCCAACCTAGGCGTACAGGCAGCGCTGACTGGGCACTTGGTATTTTCAACCTTGCACACCAACAATGCGGCGACTTGTCTACCACGTTTATTGGATATGGGTATCGAGCCATTTTTGATCGCTTCTACAGTCAAAGCAGTCGTTGGGCAGCGCTTAGTACGACGACTGTGCATGAACTGCCGCGAACAATACGTACCGACGCCAGACGAAATCAACGAAATAGTCTCGCTGTTCAATCTGCGTCCAGACCAAACGTTTGCACATATCCATGATCTAGAATTACAAGCCATTGAGCAAAAAGTTGGCGGCGACACACCAGCTGGCACCGACGAAACTACTATTCGCACCCTCTGGAGAGCGCACCCAGGTGGCTGCGACGAGTGCGGACACGTCGGCTTCAAGGGACGCGTCGGTATTTACGAAGTGTTGGGCATGTCGCGTGAAATTCAAAAAATGATAACTTCCGACGCCACTAGCAACCAGATTCAAGATCAAGCAATCAAGGAGGGAATGATTACAATGCAATCTGATGGATTAG